>DAIRTX010000023.1:0-48390 GCA_036803685.1 Verrucomicrobiota bacterium
GAAATCATCCAGGACGATTTCTTTTTCGTCACCACCAAGAACGATTCGGACATCGCCGCCAAGGGAACGAACACCTGGACGCAATTCCGGCTGAAGTTGATGGATGAAGCCGCGGAAAATCTCATCATCAAACCGGCGCGGGCCGTAAACCCAAAGGTCAAACTCATCATCAAATTCCCCAACTGGTACGAGCACTTCCAGGGTTCGGGCTATGACCTCGACCGGGAACCCAAAATATTTGACGGCATCTACACCGGCACGGAAACCCGTGACCCGGAAATCACCGACCAGAACCTGCAGCCATACGAGAGCTATCTCATTTTCCGGTATTTCGAGAACATCAAACCCGGCGGCAACGGCGGCGGCTGGGTGGATACCTTCAGTGTGCGATACGTGGACCGTTACGCCGAGCAGCTTTGGGACACCCTGTTCGCCAAGGCGCCGGAAATGATGCTGTTCAATTGGGCGGCCATGCTGCAATCCGTCCGCTCCGGTGACCGCACGAACTGGCAAAGCGTTCACACGAGCTTCGACTATGATCAGATGTTGCAGTCTTACCGATCCAATGCTCCGGCGGGATTAACCAATCCCACAATGGCCCGGGTCGCCGGTTATTCCTTGGAACAGGTGGACACTTTCCTGGGCAAACTCGGCCAGCCGATTGGCATCCAGAGCTACAAACCTTGTCAATCCACCGGCGAAGACTTCCTCCACAACTATTTTGGCATGATCGGCATTCCCATTGACCTCCATCCCGTTTTCCCGACCAACGCGAACCTGGTGCTGCTGACCGAGTCGGCCAAGTTTGACCCCGACATCGTCGCCAAAATCAAAGCCCGGTTGGTGGCCGGCAAATCCGTCATCATCACCTCCGGCCTGCTGCGCGCGTTGCAAGGCAAAGGGATCGAGGACATCGTCGAGGTGCAATACACCGACCGCAAGGTGCTCGCGCACCAATATTCCAGCAGCTTCGGGGCCGGCAATGGACAAGCCATGGGCGGCGAGACGAATTCCGACGTCCTGTTCCCGGAAATTGATTTCCTCACGAACGACGCCTGGGCGCTGGTGCGCGCCCTGGCCAACGGCAGGGGCTATCCGCTCCTGCTGATGGACCGGTATGGCAAGGGCATCCTTTATATCTGGACCATTCCGGATAATTTCAACGACCTTTACCGCCTGCCGGCACCGGTGACGGCGGCGATCAAAAATTACGTGATGCAGGGCTTTCCCATGCGGCTGGATGGCCCCAGCCAGGTCGCCCTGTTTGCCTACGACAACCACACGTGCATCGTGGAATCGTATTTGCCCGTTGAAACCGACGCGACGGTCTCGGTAACCGGAGAATTCACTCAACTGAAAAATCTGGTCACGGGTGAAATGATTTCCGGCCAGACGCCGGTCCAGGATCAGGAGCGCCGGCGGCGGGAAGTCCGCGAAAATCGCACGTCCTTTACAGTTCATCTGCCGCCCCACAGCTACAGCGTTTTTGCGGCGGAGAAATGATCTTGGCAAAAATCCGAAGTTCGAAACCCGAAATTTGAAAGAGGTCCGAAACCCAAAATTCGAAGGGTGATTTCATATCCCGGATACAGGTAGATTCGGCCTTCGGAATTCGGGATTCTTTCGGATTTCGCCAATTCGGGTTTCGGCCTTCACTCACCCTCCAGCACGGCCACCCTGAAAAACTGCCGTTGTTCCGGTCTTGTTTCCCGGAAAGTCCATCGGCATGATTCGCCCATGCGCAAGTTTTCCGTTTTCATTTTTGCACTCATCTTCGCCTTCAACCTGGCCGCGCGCGAAAGCACGCGGCTCGATTCCGGCTGGCGGTTCAAACCGGGCGAAGCCGCCAACGCCGCGCAATCGGACTTCAATGACGGCGATTGGCCGGCAGTTTCAATTCCGCACAATTGGGGCTGGGAAGAGGCGCAACAGGGAAAGGATTTTTATCGCGGACCCGGCTGGTACCGGCGCGACCTGAACCCCGGCGCGCCGCAATCCGGCAAAAGATATTTTTTGCGGTTCGAGGCGGCCAGTTCGGTGGCGGACGTTTATTTGAATGGCGAATGGCTTGGACAACATCGCGGCGCCTTCGGCGCCTTCGCTTTTGAAATCACCACCAACCTGTCCACCACCGGCACCAACCTGCTCGCCGTGCGCGTGAGCAACAAGTGGGAGCCGGACATCGCGCCGTTGAGTGGTGACTTTTCGGTTTACGGCGGGTTGTATCGTCCGGTGCATTTGATTGTGACCGGCGGGGAAAATTTCACGCTCACGGACCACGGCTCGCCCGGCGTCGCCTGGCTCCAGACGAGTGTCACGACAAAACAGGCGGTGATTGATGTGACGGCGCAAATTTCCAACGGCACACGGCGGAACCAGCCGCTGACACTGGTCGCGAGCGTGTTCGATGCCGGCGGAAAGCTGGTGGCGAAGAGCGAACAACCCATCCAGCTCGCGGCCAATGTCACCGCGCCGTATCCGTTGCGGGTGGTGGTGCCCAACCCGCATTTATGGAACGGGCGCCAGGACCCGTATCTTTACAAAGCGGTCGTGGAGTTGCGTTCGGCGGATGGTGTGGTGGATTCGGTCGGGCAACCGCTGGGCCTGCGGTTTTATTCGGTGGATCCCAACCGGGGATTCTTCCTGAATGGCCGGACGTATCCGTTGCACGGAGTGAACCGGCACCAGGACCGGTTCAACCAGGGCTGGGCGATTTCCGAGGCGGACATGGACGAGGACATCCAGCTCATCAAGGAAATGGGCTGCACGGTCATCCGCTGCGCGCACTATCAACACAGCGATTATTTTTACAGCCTGTGCGACCGGGCGGGCATTCTCGTCTGGGCGGAACTGCCGCAGGTGAATGAAATCAATTCGTCACCGCAATTCGCGGAGACCTCGCGCAGCCAGTTGCTCGACCTCATCCGGCAAAACATCAATCATCCTTCCATTTTTGTCTGGAGCCTGTTCAACGAACTCTGGCCCGGCCGCCCGGACCCGCTTCGCGAATTGCAGGACTTGAAAATCGTTGCCAACGGCGAAGACCCGACGCGCCCGACCATCGCCGCCACGAGCAATAATGCGATGCCGCAAATGAACAAAATCCCGGACCTGCTGGGCTGGAACATTTATCCCGGCTGGTATTCCGGCTGGGGAACCAAGGACGACTTTGGCAAGTCACTGGACTCACGCCGCCAGGACAGCCGGCACGGGGGATTTTGCGTGAGCGAATACGGTGCGGGCGCGAATGTAACCCAGCACGAACAAAATCCGAAACAACCGAAGACCGACGGCCAATGGCATCCGGAAGAATGGCAGGCCATCGTCCACGAGACCGCCTGGCCGGCGATGAAGGCGCGCCCGTTCGTCTGGGGCACGTTTGCCTGGAACATGTTCGACTTCGCCGTGAGCACGCGCCACGAAGGCGGTGTGCCGGGCCGCAACGACAAGGGGCTGGTGACCTACGACCGCAAGACGAAGAAGGACGCCTTTTATTTTTACCAGGCGAACTGGTCGGATGAACCGATGGTTTACATCACCAGCCGCCGTTTTACCGAACGCACCAATGCGGTGACGGACGTGAAAATTTATTCTAACGCCAAGGAGGTGGAATTGCTGCTCAACGGAAAATCACAGGGCAAACGCGCGGACGGAACCAACGGCATTTTTATTTGGAAGAACGTTCAACTGAAACCCGGCGAAAACCGCGTTGAAGCCAAAGCCGGACGCGCTGGAAAAAGTTTGGGCGACAATTGTGTGTGGATACTGAAGCCAGCTTAATAAACACAAACCCAGACACGGATTGACGCGAAATACGTGCAACCACAAAGGGCGCAAAGTTCAGGCACTGCGGTCCAAAACGCGCAGATTGGCCCTGATCTCATACCAATTCCCAGAGACAATCGGTGCAATGGGTAGGGCGGCGCTGCCGGCTCGCGATCTATCGGAGCTGCGCCGCCGGGTATGATGGCCGCGCAGCAACGCGGCCCTACCGTCTGGGAAATGTGCCGATTATTATCAGGAAATGGTATCAGTGTCTGCAAGAGCCTTTTCAAATCCTATTTTAGACCGTAGTGTTTTCTTTTCGCCAGCAGACTTTCACGGCCACCAACTCGGACGGGCATGGGTGAAGGCCGGTCGGATTTCTACGCGCTGGACAACCGCGGGCCGGGGTTTAGAGTGGTAAACGAATCATCACCATGTCGAACACCGCGCTCCCGTCTGGCGTGGATGGTTTTGAAAATGCTGGTTGGACTGACAAACAAATAACACTAAACACCATGTCAAACCCATCCTTTGAAGTTTTGCTCGTCGGCGATCAGCCCAAGTGTCTGCGGCTGCTGCGCCAGCAACAGTTTGAGGTGGTTTGTGCCGGCCGGCTGGCGGACGGTCTGGCCCAACTGAAGGCCAGAAACGCCGGCCTGGTGCTCATGGCGTTGTCGCTGCCGGATGGCCAGGGCACGGAGGCATTCGTCAAGGTCCACGAGGCGGCGCCGCATTTGCCGATCATTGTGCTGGCGACCCGGGCGCAGGAGAAACTGGCGGCCAGCCTGATGCCGCTGGGGGCGCAGGATTATTTGCTCGTGCCGGAGTTGACCGGCCCGATGCTGGCCAGGGCGATCCACAATACCAGCGAACGCCACCTGATCCGCGAAGAACACAGCCGGGCCGGGCATCTGCTGGGGTTGCTCATGGACAACATCCCGGATTCAATTTATTTCAAGGACACGGCCAGCCAGTTTGTGATGATCAACCGGGCCCAGGCGAAGCGGTTCGGCCTGGCCGATCCCCATCTGGCGGTGGGCAAGTCGGATGCGGACTTCTTTGCGCCGATTTACACGCAGCAGGCCCTGGCCGACGAACAGCGCGTCATGCAGACCGGCCAGCCGATGGTGAGCGTCGAAGAAAAGGAGACCTGGCCGGATGGCCGGGTGACCTGGGTGTCCACGACGAAAATGCCGTTGCGCGACCGGGCGGGGCGGGTCTTCGGCACGTTTGGCATTTCCCGGGACTTCACGGAACACCGGCGGACCGAGCAGGTGCTGGCCGAGCGCACGGCCGAGCTGTTGAAGGAACGCCTCCTGCTGCGCACGCTGATTGACAACCTGCCGGATGCCATCTACGCCAAGGACGCCGCCGGCCGGAAGACCATGGCCAATCCAGCCGACCTGAAAAACCTCCGCTGCAAAACCGAGGCCGAGGCCATCGGCAAAAGCGATTATGATTTTTTCCCACCGGAGGTTGCCAACAAATTTCATGACGACGACCAGAAGGTGTTTCACGGCGAGCCGGTCATCAACCGGGAGGAGCATTTCTACGACGCCGACGGCCGGAAACGCTGGCTCTTGACGAGTAAGCTGCCGCTCCGCGACCGGGACGGAAAGACCATCGGCCTGGTGGGCATAGGCCGGGACATCACAAAACGGAAACAAGCGGAAGAGACGCTGGACCAGGAACGCCGCCTCCTGCGCACATTGATCGACAACCTGCCGGACGCCATCTACGCCAAGGATACCGCCGGCCGGAAGACGCTGGCCAACCTCGCCGACCTGAAAAACCTTCACTTTAAAACCGAGGCCGAGACCGTCGGCAAAACCGATTTCGACCTCTTTCCGCGCGAACATGCCGAAAGACTTTTCGCCGACGACCAGAGGGTGATTCAGGGCCACTCCGTCATCAACCGGGAGGAACATTTCCTGGACAACGAAGGCCGGGAACACTGGCTGTTGACCAGCAAACTTCCGCTGCACGATCAGGACGGAAAGATCATCGGCCTGGTGGGCATCAACCGGGCCATCACAGAACGTAAACTGGCGGAAGACAAGCTGGCGTACGAACGGGGTTTGTTCCGCACCCTCATGGAATACCTGCCGGAGGCCATTTATTTCAAAGACCTTCAGTCCCATTTTGTGCGCGTCAGCCAGGCGAAAATCAAAAAAAACCTGCAACTGGTTCGCAAGCGTTACCACGAGGCAAACCCGTCAGCGCAGGAGGAAAGCTGGCCGTCTTATCTTCAGAGCGAGGAACAGTTTGCCGCCTACCTCACGGGCAAGACGGATTTCGACGTTTTCCCGGAGGAGCGCGCCCGCCCGGCTTTCGAGGACGAACAAAAAATTCTGCAAACCGGCGAGCCCTTGCTCGACAAGCTGGAATGCACCAAAACCTCCGATGGGAAAATGTATTGGGTGTTGTCAACCAAAGTGCCGTGGCGTGACGAAGAGGGGAATATCATCGGCACTTTCGGCGTTTCCCACGATATCACGGCCCTCAAGGAGGCCGAGGAGAAGCTGGGCGAGTACACGCGGCAACTGGAGCAGAAAAACAAGCAAACCGTGGAGGAATTAAAGATGGCGCGCGAGTTGCAACTGGCCATGCTGCCGCACGAATTCCCCTGCGTGCCGCGGCACAGGCCGCGCGCGGAAAGCGATCTGGAGTTTTTCAGCTACTTTTTCCCGTCCGGTGCGGTCAGCGGGGATTTCTTCGACGTGATCCCGCTTTCGGACACGACCGTGGGCCTGTTCATTTGCGACGTGATGGGCCATGACGTGCGCGCGGCGCTGGTGACGGCCATGATGCGCGCCCTGGTGGCGGACCTGAGCGGCACGACGACCGAGCCCGGCGAGCTGCTCGCCCAGATCAACCGCGAAGTGGCGGGCGTCTTCAAGCAAACCGGCTCCACCATGTATGCCACCGCCTTTTACCTGATCGCCGACGTGGCCCGCGCGGAGTTGCGCTACGCCAGCGCGGCGCATCCCGAACCGATACTCCTGCACCGGCAACGGGGCACGGCCGAATGGCTGGGGAATGGCCCGGGACGAAAAAAGGGACCGGCCCTGGGGCTTTTCGCCGAAGGACAGTTTCCCACCCACCGGTGTTCGATGGAGGTGGGCGACCTGATCGCGCTTTTCACCGACGGGTTGATCGAAGCCGAAGGGGCAGACCACGAGTCGTTCAGCGCCGAGCGCCTGCTGGCGGCGGTCAACCAGCGCGCCAAACTGCCGACGAACGAATTATTCACGGGACTGCTTGACGAAATCAAACATTTCTCCGCCAGTTCTGAATTCGAGGACGATGTTTGCGTTGTGGGCATGGAGGTCAAACGGCTGGAAGCCCAGCAACCCAACTGGACGGTTTGATCCCACCCGCCGGTTGGCCGACGACCAGTTCTGGTGACGGTGGTGACAGACGTGAAAATTTATTCCAACGCCGGGAAAATCTGATCATGGCTTAGCCGCCATTCCCGTTTAGCCCGAACTCCGAAGTTGCCCGGTGGTGGCGTGGCGGACGAGGCCATGCCGGAGTGCGCCCGTCCTCGGGCGCAGCAACTGGCTTCATTCAAGTCACGGAACATTTTCCAACCGCCCGCCCACCCCACTTGGCTGCGACCGGGACGGCCGCTAACGCAGAAATTCAACTTCGGAGTTCGGGTTTAACCCGAATTCCGAAATAGGAATGGGTAGCGCACGCGGCCCGCGTGCCGGTTTGGGCGGATCGCCCAAACCTTCATCTCACATTCTTTGTCCGATTTTGGCGCGAGAAAGTTTGTGGGACGAGGTTTTCGACGAGCCGCCGAAAACCGCACGCCAGCGGCGTGCGCTCCCCGTGCGGCTGCGCCGCACTCGACTTCGACTTCGGAATTCGGGTTAAACCGTTCGTGTAGTCCGCGTGGTTCGCGGTCAGCCCTCGAGCACGGCTTCGACCTGGATGGGCTTTGACTGCGGCGGGCGCACGGGCAGGACGTTGCCCGCGATTTCCCTGCCATTCACCAGCAGCTTTTTCACGCCGCGTTGTTTGCCCTTCGGATTCCTGACTTCGATGACGTAGGTGTTGCCGCGGAAACGGCGCGTGACGGTGAAGCCCTTCCATTTGGCCGGAATCACCGGGTCAACCCGCAGGCCGTCGAATTCGGTCCGGATGCCCAGGATCCATTGCGTGGCGGTGAAGTAGGTCCACGCGGCGGTGCCGGTGAGCCACGAGTTCTTCGCCTCGCCGTGCGTCGGCGCGTCCTTGCCCGCAATCATCTGCGCGAAGACGTAAGGCTCGCAGCGGTGCAGGTCGCCGATTTTCTCTCGCGCCGAGGGATTGATGCGGGTGTAATAATCGAAGGCGCGATTGCCGTTGCCCACCATCGTCTCGGAAATGATGATCCACGGATTGTTGTGGCAGAAAATCCCGGCGTTTTCCTTGTAACCCGGAGGATACGAGGAGATTTCGCCCAGGTGGATGTAATACTTCGAGAAAGCCGGTTGCTGGAGCACGATGCCGTGCTTTGTGGCGAGGTGCTTGTTCACCGATGCCAGCGCGCGCCTGGCCTTGCCATCTTTCAGGCCGATGCCGGCCATGATGCACATGCCCTGCGACTCGATGAAAATCTTGCCCTCTTTGCACACCTTCGAGCCGATTGGCTTGCCGAAGTCGTCATAGGCGCGCACGAACCACGCTCCATCCCAGCCGTGCTGGTAAATGACCTTTTCCATTTTGGCCGCCTCGGCCAGGCAGCGTTCCGCTTCCTTGTTCAACCCGCGTTTTTTCGCAATGGTCGCCAGTTCCTTCCCGACCATTACAAACAGGCCGGCGATGAAGACCGACTCGGCGACCTTGCCGTCCTTGTTGGTCGTGGTCTGGAACGATTGGCCGGGTGTGTCGGAAAAACAATTGAGGTTCAGGCAATCATTCCAATCGGCGCGGCCGATGAGCGGCAGGCCATGCGGGCCGATGCGTTCGAGGGTGTAATTGAAGCTGCGGCGCAGGTGTTCATAAAGCGGCTGCTCGGAGCCGGGTTCGTTCTCGAATTGCACCGGTTCGTCGAGGATACCCCAGTCGCCGGTTTCCTTGATGTAAGCGCCGACGCCGAGGATGAGCCAGTGCGGGTCGTCGTTGAAGCCGCTGCCGATGTCATTGTTCCCGCGTTTGGTCAGCGGCTGGTATTGATGGAATGCGCCGCCGGATTTGAGCTGCGTCGCCGACAGGTCGAGGATGCGTTCGCGGGCGCGACTCGGGACCATGTGGACGAAGCCGAGCAGGTCCTGGTTGGAATCGCGGAAGCCGAGCCCGCGCCCGATGCCGGATTCGTAGAACGACGCCGAGCGCGACATGTTGAACGTGGCCATGCACTGGTAGGCGTTCCAGATGTTGACCATGCGGTTGGCGTGGATGTCGGGCGACTGCACCTGGTAGGTGCTGAGCAGGCCGTCCCAATTTTCCCGCAACGACTGGAAGGCGGCGGCGACATTTTTGCCCTTGAGATATTTGGCGATAACCGGCTTGACGGTCTGCTTGTTGATCGTCTGCGAATCCGGCGGGTCGAACTTTTTGTCCGCCGGATTCTCGTGGTAGCCAAGGACAAAGATGATTTCCTTCGTTTCGCCGGGCTTCAAATTCACTTTGACGTGATGCGAACCGTGCGGCGCCCAGCCGTGCGCGACCGAGTTGAAGGATTTGCCACGCTCCACTGCCGCCGGGTTGTCCCAACTGCGATAAGCGCCGAGGAACGTGTCGCGTTGCGTATCGAAACCGGCGAGTTTTTCCGAGCAGGCGAAATACGCGAAGTGGTTGCGGCGCTCGCGATATTCGGTCTTGTGGTAGATGACCCCGTTGTTGACTTCGACCTGGCCGGTGCTGAAGTTGCGCTGGAAGTTGGTGGCATCGTCCTGCGCGTCCCACAAACAGAACTCGATGCTGGAAAAAATCGAAAGCTTCGCCGGCTTGTTGCGCCGGTTGGTCACCGAGAATTTCCAGATTTCCAGCGTTTCGCCGAGCGGCACAAAATAAGTGGTTTGCGCTTCGATCTTGCTGTAGCTCGAACTGATGGTGGTATAGCCCATGCCGTGGCGGCATTCATATTTATCGAGTTTGGTGCGCGTCGGCTGCCACGAAGGCGACCAGAATTTGCCGTTCTCGTTGTCGCGGATGTAGAGATACCGCCCGCCGACGTCGAACGGTGCATTGTTGTAGCGGTACCGGGTCAGGCGGCGCAGGCGCGCGTCGCGGTAGAAGGAATAGCCGCCGGCGGTGTTCGAGATGATGCCGAAGTACGCTTCGCAGCCGAGGTAATTGATCCACGGCAGCGGTGTGTTGGGCCGGGTGATGACGTATTCGCGCTGTTGGTCGTCAAAGTGTCCGTAACGCATGGCTGGTTTTTTTATGTGAAATTTTGAGAACTTACCTGGCAGCGGTGGCGGCGCCCGTTTCGGGCTGGCCCTGGAGATCAGGCACGGAGTCGGGGTCGGGCGTGGGCGCCGGCAACCGGTCGTACCAGGTCTTTTTCAGGATGACGCAGGTGACGACGAGCACCACCAAGGTGATCAAGGCATTGCGGAAGTGGCGTGTCACCAGGAACATGGCGAGCACAATGAAACAGGTCTGCCAGATGGTGCCGACCACGATATTGAACATGTCGCGGAAGAAATCTTTGTTCCGCTGAAAGCTGGGGTCTTCTTTGACAACCTTTTCATAAACCGGTCCCCAGAAACCCCAAGGCCGCACTTGCCGGTAGAAGTCCTTCAAGACTTGCTCCTCTTCCGGAGGAGTCAGGAACGTTCCGAGGATGGCGCCCACCAGGGAGATGCCGAGGATGATCGGGAACGTGTTGATGGCATGGAGCTGCGGGAACAGCAGAGGCACAATCAGCGAACTGCCGAGGCCGGTGGCCATGCCCCAGAAATAACCCCAGCCGTTGAACCGCCACCAATACCACTTGAGAACATTCGAGGCCGTGTAGCCGCCCCACAGACCTGACACAATCCATTGCACGATCGAGTCGATGGAATGCGTGATAAGGCCGAAAAGAAGACCGACGACGACGACCGCGAAGGAAACCAGATAGCTCAACCACACATAGCGCTTGGCGGGTGCGTTGGGATTGATGTACCGCTTGTAAATGTCGTTGACCAGGTAGGCCGGGGCCGCGTTGACGGTCGCCGCGAAATTCGACATGAACGCCGCCAGCAGGCCGGCTATGACCAGCCCCAGAATGCCGACTGGCACAAACCTCGCCAGGGCCAGCGGCAATATTTTTTCGAGGTCCAGCTTGTCGCCCATCGCCGCCAAATCCGGGGTGTAGAAGGCCAGGGCCAAAACCGTCAGGCCCATAATCATCATGTACCGCGGGAAGAACAGCACCACATTGACCGTCGAACTCATCAGCGCCGCCTCCCGGGGGCCTTTCGTCGAGAGTACACGCTGCATGTCATAATTGGGCGCCGCGCCGGCCGCGCTGATCAGAATCCCCTTGAAACACATCATGATGAAGAAAATTCCGAAGAGCGAATAGCCATCATGTGCGATCTTGTTATTGATTTCGGGAATGGAGGTCCAGTTCAGACCGAGGTTCCAGCCGAAGAACAGGTCATGCCAGCCCGAGGGAATCACCTTGTCCAGCATGTCCGGGGCGACCTTGACCATGGCAATGATGCCGATGGCAATGGAAGCAACAGTCAGGATGCAGAACTGGATGACTTCGGTGAAAACCACGCTGAACATCCCGCCTTTGACGACGTAGAGCGTCGTGATGCCCATCAGGATCCACGCATAGGTGTCGTCCGAGAGGTGCCCCGGCAGGAACTCGCCGGCGAACTTGCCGATGCCCTTGGACGCGTAGGCCAGGAACCCGATCACGCTCACCAGCGCAAACACAACCACGATGATGTGCGACGCCGTGGCGCCGGGGCCCTTGCCAAACCGGGTCTGGATCCATTCCGCCCCCGTCATCACGTTCGAACGCCGCAGCCAGATGGACATATAAACCATCAGGAAAATCTGGTTGAACACGGGCCAAAGCCACGGCAACCAAACCCCTTTCATTCCATACGTGGCCGTCACATAAACCAGCCACATGGTGCCCGAGATGTCGAACATGCCCGACGCATTCGAAACGCCCAGCATGTACCAGGGCAGCTTGTTGCCACCCAGGAAATAGGACTTCATGTCCTTGGACGCCCGTTTGGAAACCCAAAAGCCGACAAAAATCGTGGCGATCAGATACAGGACGATGATGCTAAGGTCGATCCAATGGAGTTGCATAGAGTTGACAGATAATGGTTTTGCTGACGCTTACAGACAATCATTTTTTTTGCCTGGCACCGCCACGCCGGAACATAAAAATCATATCCCGGCCGGTTTAAATCGGGGAACAAATTAGACCAATCCGGAGACCATGGCTTGTCGGTCAAATAGATGACACGGCGGCCAGCCCTGCAGGCTTGCTTTCGCGCCGGGAAATCGCTTGGCTGATGGATGATGATGTGCCTCTTCTGCCAGCTTCCTGACGTTACCCCGCTCGGAGTTCCGCGTTTACGCGGCTCTGGCGAACGTCAATGCAGCGTGAATCGTGGCAGCCGACGTGAGGAGGCTCACTTCAAAAACGGCAATATAATGGAGCCTCGTCACCTCGGCTGCTACAAGGGTTTTAAATTGTCTCTGGCGGCCGCAATTTGCGCCTTCCTGCTGACGAGCACAGCCCGGGCTGCGGAAAACGAATCCCTTCCGATTCGCCTCAACACCGTCGGTTACCTGCCGAACGCGGAGAAACAGGCAACGATCGCTGCGCCTTGCGCGAATTTTACCGTGGTCCGCGTCACCGATGGCTCGACGGCCTTCACCGGCAAAGCCACCGGCCCGGTTCTGGACCCGGACACGCAGGAGCAGCTCTACACGGCTGATTTTTCGTCCGTCACCCGGCCCGGCGACTATCAACTCGACGTACCGGGCGTGGGCCGGTCCGCGCCGTTCCACATCGCGGCGGACGTTTATCGCGAACCATTCCACACCGTCATGCTCGGATTTTATTTATGGCGCTGCGGCACCGCTGTCAGCGCCACGCATCACGGCAAAACCTTCGCGCACGCGACCTGCCACACCAACGATGCGTGGCTGGATTACGTCGGCGGCGGCCACACGAACAAGGACGGCACGAAAGGCTGGCACGACGCGGGCGATTACAACAAATACACCGTCAACGCCGGCGTCACGGTCGGCACACTGTTCCGGGCCTGGGAGGATTTCGGTCCGCAACTCCGCAACGTCCGGCTCGACCTTCCGGAGTCCGGCGGCAAGCTGCCGGATTTTCTGGCCGAATTGAAATGGGAGCTGGACTGGCTGCTGACCATGCAGGCGCCGGACGGTTCGGTGTATCATAAACTCACCACGCGCAGTTTCGGCGGGTTCATCCTGCCGGAAGCTGAGACGGCGGACCGCTACTTCACTCCCTGGGGCAGCGAGGCCACCGCCGATTTTGTGGGGATGATGGCACAGGCGGCGCGGATTTTCCGGCCCTACGACCCGGCCTTTGCCGACCGCTGCTTGCAAGCCGCCCAATTGAGCTATCAATTCCTGAAAGCCCACCCGGAATATCATCAGGCCGACCCGACCGGCTTCAGCACCGGCGTCTATGAAATCAACCAGCCCAACCACCGGCAGAATGGCGTTCCCCAAAACCGGCTGTGGGCGGCGGCGGAACTCTGGGAAACCACCGGCTCGCCCGACGCCTTGCTTGACCTCGAAACCCGCGTGAAGGCGGTGAACGGCCAGGTGGACAGCGATTTCGACTGGGACGAAACGAAGAATTTGGGACTCATCACCTACCTGTTTTCAAAGCGACCGGGCCGCGACCCGGCCCTGGTGAAACTGGTCCACGGCAACCTGCTGGCCGTGGCGGACGACATCGTGCAAACCGCCAGCCGCGACGGTTACGAACGTCCGCTGGGCTCGCGTTACTACTGGGGCTGCAACGGTGGCGTGGCCCGGCAGACGCTCCTGCTCATGGCCGCCGACCGCCTGTCGCCCGGCAAACGCGGGTATCGCGCCGTGTGTCTCGATGCCCTGAATCATTTGTTTGGCCGCAATTGCTACGGCCGGTCATTCGTCACGGGAATCGGTTTCCGTCCGCCGATGCACCCGCATGACCGCCGTTCCGGCGGCGCCAATGTGTTGAATCCGTGGCCGGGCTATCTCGTCGGCGGTCCGCATCCCAAGGCCGGTGACTGGCACGATGAACAGGGGGATTACCGAACCAACGAAATCGCCATCAACTGGAATGCCGCGTTGGTTTACGCCCTGGCCGCCTGCCTCGAAACCACACCCTAGCGCAGCACTTCGTTCTCCATTTCCTGCGGCTCAACGGCGTCATCCCCGCGTTCCTTGCAGTCTTCAATGGGGCGTTCGCGTGGTTGGCATGGTTCGCGGTTGATTTTCTGCGGCCCGGTTGGAAATTCTTTGCGCTCTGTGCGTCTCCCGCTCGCGCGTCAGCGGAGCTGCGGTTAAAAATAAATCTGCGTCCGTCGGACCGTGCCGATTTGGAAATCGGTGCTCCAATTGGGTCAGAGACAGGCTGGAAGCGCTGTCCTACTTCAGCGATCTATTTCTCCACCGTCGTTTGTACTAAGTGGAAATTGTCCTGCAAACGAATGTCGCGTGAAGAGCTGCCCACCAGAATCTCGAAATTGCCGGCTTCGGAGACCCAGCCGGCTTTTGCCGGGTCGTAGAAGGCGAAGGCTCTTTGGTCGAGCGGGATGGAGACGGTCTGCTTTTCGCCCGGTTTCAGGGAAATCTTTTTGAAGCCTTTCAGTTCCTTCAGCGGCCGCGGCAGGCTCGGATTGTCCTGGTGAATGTAGAGTTGCGCCACCTCGGCGCCCGCGCGGGGGCCGGTGTTGGCAAGGTCGAATTGGGCCGTGACGACCGGGCCGTTGGTGCCGTGGCCGGGGACGAGTTTCAGGTTGGAATATTCAAACGTGGTATAGCTCAAGCCAAAACCGAACGGGAACAGCGGCTCGATGTCTTTCGCATCGAACCAGCGGTAACCCACCAGCAATCCTTCCTTGTAGAAAAGCGTGCCGTTCGTGCCCGGATACGTGTCCAGCGCGTGGGCCGGTGAATCCAGCAGTTGTTTTGGATAGGTGACGGTCAGCTTGCCCGACGGGTTCACGTCGCCGAACAAGATGCGGGCGAGCGCATGGCCGCCTTCCATGCCGGAATAGTGCGCCTGCAACACCGCCGGCACCTGCGTCAGCCACTGACCCAGCTCAATCGCCGGACCCGACACCAAAACTACAATCGTTCGCGGATTGGCCTGGACGACGCGACGAATCAATTCGTCCTGGCCGTACGGCAAACTGAGATTGGTCCGGTCCCAGCCTTCGTCGTCCAGATAGCGGGAATGATTGAGGCCGGCGACGATGATGGCGACATCCGCCTGGCGCGCCGCCGTGACGGCGCGTTCCACCATGTTCGAATCGGTGCCGGATTTGCTGTAACCGGCCGAATAGGTGACGTTCATCTTGCCACTGACGCGCTGCACGATGCCGGCGAGCGGGGTGACTTCATACATGGTTTTGACACCGGCGCCAAAGAAACCCGCAGCATTGGTGCGGACGGCATTTTCACCAATCACCGCCACCGATTTGATTTTGGACACGTCCAGCGGCAGCGCGTTGTTGTTATTCTTCAACAGGACCATGGATTCCTCGGCGACGCGTTGCGCGGTGGCCCGATGTTCCGGCGAGTTGAGCGCGCCGGGCAGGCGCACGGGATCAAAGATGTGCGAGGCGAACATGACGCGCAGGCTGCGCCGCACCTTGTCGTCCAGGACCGACACCGGAATGCCGTTGGTGCGAATGGCATCCAGAAACGGGCTGGCCAGGAAAAAATTGGTGTAGGCCGATTGGTCCTCCGACCCGACCAAGGTGCCCATTTCCACGTCCAATCCGCCCAACGCGGCTTCGCGCGTGGAGTAGGTGCCCCCCCAATCGGACATCACCAGCCCCGGAAAACCCCATTCGCCCTTGAGGATTTTATTGATGAGATAATCGTTGTAGGCGCAATACTCGCCGCGGAATCTGGTGTAGGCGCCCATGACGGCCCAGACGTGGGCCTCCTTGACGGCGGCCTCGAACGGCGGCAGGTAAATCTCGCGCAAGGTGCGTTCGTCCATGTCCATGTTGAGGCTTCCCCGCCCGTCCTCCTGGTTGTTGCCGGCAAAATGTTTCACGCACGCCGCCACGTCGTTGGATTGCACGCCTTCGATGTAGTTCACCCCCAGGCGCGTGTTCAGGAACGGGTCTTCGCCGAAATATTCGTAAATCCGCCCGCAGATCGGGGTGCGTGCGATGTCAACAATCGGCGCGAGCAGGATGTCCTTGTTGCGCGCCCGCGCTTCCTGTCCGAGCACGTTGCCGTGGGCAGTCGCCAGGTCCACGTTCCAGGTGGAACCCAGGGCGCTCAACGCCGGCATCCAGGTCGCATAATCGTCGTTGCGTCCGGCGGCGTTCCACGAGTAGGGGCCGACGTCTTCGCGCACGCCGTGCGGGCCGTCATCAATCCAGCGGCGCGGGATGCCCAGCCGCGGAATGGCGGCGGTGGAGAATTTCGAGTCGGCGTGGACCTGCGCAATCTTCTCCTCCAACGTCATGCGTCCGAGCAGGTCTTCGACGCGTTTCTCGACGGGCTGATTGGTGTCGAGATAGAGTGGCGGTGGTTCCTGAACCGGCTCAATCTTGACCGGCTGGTTCTCAGGGGGTTGAACCCGGGACGGCGGTTGCGGGGGCGGCTGGACCTGGACCAGCGGCGGTGGGGCCGGCTTGTCCTGCTGGGCGCGGAGGAATGCGGTTCCCAGTCCCAGCAGGAGCAACCCCAGGACACACGACAAACGACGCAGGCCGCCCGTGATGAATTTCATGGTTCTCATTCCAGAACAGTTGAACAAGGCGGCATCAACGCATCACTCAAACTTCACCTTCACCTCTTTGCCTTGATAAGCGACGGTCTGGTCCGCCTTCGGGGTGAATGAAAAACCGGCCGGCTTGTCCTTGGCAACCAGCACGACGTTGAAGGTGCGTTTGGCCAACATGCCGGGGAACTTGCCCTCACGTTTGCCGAGGATCAGCGTCTTTGCCGCGTCATCCCAATGAATCGGAATGCGCGCAAAGGCGCCTTTCTCGTAGTTGTAGGTGAGGCCGTCGTCCTCGTAGAGCGTGAACGTGCCGTCCGCGCCCGCATAAACATACAGCGTGATCGGGTCGGCCGGTTTCTCGCCGGTGTATTGCAGTTCCGGGCCGAACGGAATGATGGACCCGGCGCGGATGAACAGTGGCATCGAGTCGTAGGGCGCCGGGGTGTCAATGGTCTGTCCGCCCGCAGTAATCGCACCGGTCCAGAAGTTGTACCAATCAACAACATGACCACTCTCGCCCCGTCCCGCATGGCGGGAAGCGGGGAGAGAGCCGGAGAGAGGGGCTTCCTGAAAACCAACGCGCCTCCTCTCCCCAGCCCTCTCCTCCATACCGGATGGAGGAGAGGGAGTTCCCTGCTTCAATCCGGACGGCAGATAGACATTGCGGCTGCGCGCCTGGTAGGTGGTGACGGGCGCGACGAGGAATGCCGGGCCGAACATGTATTCATCGGTGATTTCACGGACCTTCGTGTCGCCTGGGAAATCCATGACCAATGGCCGCATCATCGTGCCGGCGTCCAGGGTCACCTCCCCGGCAATGGAATAAATATAAGGCAACAGGCGGTAGCGCAGGTGGTCAAATTTGACAATGGTTTGATAAGCGGGATGCGAATCGCCGCCGAAGGTCCATGGTTCGCGCGGTTTCAATTCGCCGTGCAAACGCGTCAACGGACAGAACGTCCCAAACTGGAACCAGCGGGTGTTGAGCTCACGCCATTCCTCGACATTCGCCGGCGTGGGATTTTCCGTGGAGAATTTTTGTTCCATGGTGTAGCCGCCGATGTCCATGGTCCAATACGGCACGCCGGAGATGCAAAAGCCCAGGCCGGCGGGAATCTGCTTCGCCAATCCGGTCCACGTTGCCGTCGTGTCGCCGGACCAGGTGGCTGTGCCGTAGCGTTGGATGCCGGCGAAGCCCGAGCGGGTGAGGATGAAGACGCGCTGGTCGGGCGCGACACTGCGCTGGCCTTCATAAACGCCCCGGCTGTTCAACAGGGCGTAACCGTTCATCACGCGCGAAGCCGTGCCCGCCGCGGTGGGCATCATGTGGGTGCGCTGACCTTCGAGCGTGGGCGGCGACGGCGTCAGGTCGGGTTCGGTGGCGTCCATCCACCAGGCGTCAACGCCCTTGCGGAAGAGCGCCGTGTTCATTTGCGACCAAAAGAGTTTGCGGGCGGCGGGGTTGAACGCGTCGTAAAACGTGTAGGGAAAATTAATCCAGTCGTGGATGCCTTCCTTGAGATTGGGCTGGTAGAGGAACCCGGCCTTTTGCATCGCGTCGAAGTTGGTCGTGCCGGAGTAAAATTTGCCCCAGACCGAAATCATGACGTGCGCGTGCCGGTCGTGCAGGGCTTTGAGCCAGCCAACCGGATCCGGAAATCGCTTCGGATCAAACTCATGGGAACCCCAGGCGTTGCGCGGCCAGTATTGCCAGTCCTGCACGATGTTGTCGAACGGGATGGCACGGCGGCGAAACTCATCCACCACGTCGAGGCTTTGCTTGTCGGTTTCATAGCGCTGTCGCGACTGCCACAAGCCAAACGCCCATTCCGGCATCAACGTGGCCTGCCCGGTCAACTGCCGGAAACCGGCGATGACCGTGTCGAGCGCCGGGCCGTAAACGAAATAATAATCCTCGCCGTCGCCGACCTCGGACCATAACGACGTGCTGTCGTCGGGCGCGGGCGTTTTCCAGGTCAGCTGCATCGTGTTCGCCTCGTCGCCACCGTGTTCGAGCTTGAGGACGTAGTGATGTCCGGCCTCGAGCCGGACCTTGATCTGGTCGTTGTCCGTCAGCCAGCCCTGCCGCCAATGGTCAATGACGACCTTGCCGTCGAGCCACAGCTTGATGCGGCCGTTGGAATAGGTCTTGAATTGATAATCACCGGTTGCGGGCGCAACGAGTTCACCCTCCCACCGGTGCCAGACACGCGTGCGGTTGGTGGAGACGAAGGAAATATCGTTGGTGGCATGCGAGTCTGCCAGTTGGCCGGGATCGGTCGCTCTGAACGTGCCGGTGGTGAGGCCGCCGGGCTGGTGGGAAACATCCACCAAACAATCGGCGGGGATGGACGTGAATTCGCGCAGGTCGCCGAAGCGTGTGAACGAAAGGTTGTCCCACAACACGCCGTAGCCGCGGCTCGACACCAGGAACGGCACGACGACGTGCGTGTTGTGCTGCCACAAGTCGAGGTCCCAGCCCTTGATATCGAGGATGCCGATTTGCCGCTGGCCGAGGCCGTAGAGCGATTCATCGGCGTTCGGTTCCCACTGCTGGCGCACGTGGAACGTCGGTTCGCCCTGCACTTCGGCGGGAGTGATCGTCCGGCCATCGGTTTTTTCGGCCAGGATGGGTTTGCCCGTGGAGTCGAAAAACGAAGCCGCGCCGGTGGCGAGGTCCACCCGCACCTGGAGCTTCGCCGTCGAGAGCGTTGCCACGCCGTCGCGGGTGTCGAGTTTCCAGCGGGTTTTTTCCTTGCGTCGCACCTCGGTAGCGGGCGTGCTGCGGGCGAAGAACGCGCGGTCTTTGGCCGACACGACGCGGATGACATTGTCGGCGAAGACCTCGAGTTTGAGGAAGGAGCCGTTGAGGGGGACGATGATGCCGTCGGAGAGTTTTTCCGGCGATCGGTTGGCCGCCGTCGCCGGCAATGGGCTGTTGGCCAAAAACAAAGCGGCCAGAATAAAGCATTTAAGAAATGTTTTCATATGAAGCCTATATTTTTAGACGAATTTTGTGATTCGGCAATGAAATCAAATTGCAGGACTTGACGCGACCCGGTTTTTCGAATCGGCTGCTGTGTCAATCTGGTGTCGAAGCTGCCACGTCTGGCAAACCGCAATTCCCATTTGAGGCAGCGGGTCAGTTTGGGGTGGGGCGAGGTTGCTGATCAGCCGTCTCCGCTGCGTTTCGCCGCGCCAAGGCCGGCTCGCGAGGACGCTCGTCCCGCCGAAATTGCAAACTGACCCACCACCCTATCCGGCTTCGGCTGGACCGGTTAACCCCGCTGATGGCAGGTGGCTGATTTTGGGGAATGGATGAAATTATGTTTCGCATGGATGATTCTCTGCTGTCGGCGGCAGACGATTTTTACAAAGGGTCATGGGCCAAGCTGGATGCGGTAAAAGCGGACGGGGTAGGCGTTGAAGTTGGTGTCCACCAGCGTGACCGGCGTCACCGGTGAATTGCTCGTAAACAAAACCTGCCAGCTCGTCAGATTGGTCGAGGCCCATAACGTGTAATCCGGCCCCACCGCGCCCGTCGCCACCAGACTCACCCGCCCGCCCGACATACTGATTGAACTTACCGTCGGTTGGGCCAGGGGATTGACTTTGATCGTATAACTGTTGGTCGCACTCAGGCTCGCGCTGTCCGCCACTTTCACCGTAATCGGGTTGGTCGTGTCGGCCTGGCTCACCAGCGGTCGCCAGGTAAAGACGGCGTTGGTGTTGTTGAGCGGCGTGAGGGTCGCGTTGGTGGGAGCGCTGGGCAGGCTGAACGTCAATGTTTGGGGCGGCTGGTTCGTGTCAATGGCCGTATTGGTGACAACAAGGGTGACTCCCGCATTGATCGTTTGATTGGCAACCGGCGCCAGGGTCGGTGGCGTGTTGGTTGGTTGCTGCTGTCCCACGAAGGTCACCACACTCAAGGCCGGCAGCGCATAAGTAAAAGATGCATTGGCGACGCTGACAGCAGATTGATTGGCCAGCGAAAGATTACTGGAAGTGATCCAAGGGGTCACGGAGCCAACCGCAGGGAAGCTGGCCAGATTAAAAATCTGGGTCACAGTGGTGAAGCTGGAATTGATGGCGACGATGGCGAAGCTGCTGGAGTTGGTGTCTTTATAGGCGCTGATCGAGGTGAAAGCGTTGTTGGACACCCCGATCCGGTAATAGCCCGGGCGGACAAACCGGCTATAGTTGCCAACGGTAAACAACCGTTTGGTGGACGCGGCATTGGTGTCCATCAGACCCGTATTGCTTCCGTAGGGAACGAGCCACCAGTAATGCCAGGCGTTGGCTTGCGCAACCGTCATGAACAGGAAGATCCGCTGGGCGTAATAGATGCCATTGGCAATGTCGCTGCTCTCGCCGTTGAGCTGGGAAACCTCCGTCTCCCAAAGCGCTTTGCCATAACTATTCTTGGTCAGCGTCGCCGGCCCGTTGGCGCCGTCATAATTGTGGTCGGCAATAATGCCCACCTCCGCCGCGACATTTGGATCGGCCATGGCCGGACCTGCAAGATTCTGATAATCCTGCCAATTTTGGCTTTCAGGAAGCATGATCTTCGTTGAACCGACGCCTTTGGCCACCAGCGCATTATAAAGGTTGGTGACAAAATCATGAATTAGCGTATTGGTCCACTGGCACGCCTCGTAGGTGGTGACATTCGCATCCGGCTCGTTTTGGACGGAGATGGCGTAGAGGTTGACGCCGTAAGTATTCTTCATTGAGGCGACGTAGTTGGCCAATTGGCTGGCGTAGGCCAGATTTGTGGCATTGCCGCCCAAGAAACTACCGCCATTTATTCCGTTGCCGGTGGCTTTGCCGGTATCGTAGATGTCGTTAGTGCTTTTAAATCCTGCAGGCGGGGTCCAAGGCGTGCTCCAAACCCGGGCACCGCGGGCCTGGGCCCATTGCATAATGCTCGTTTCGACCGTCGTTGGTGTCGCGCTCGCTGAAGCGGAACTGGCCGGGGCAATGCGGTTGCGCAACAAGGAAAGACCGACGCCGTTATTGGTGTATTTGTTGCCAAGATTGTCGGAGAAAACAACGCCCATATTGGTGGAGAACAAAATGTCCGCCTGATTGGTCGTCCAACTGCCATCCCAAGCCGAGGACGCGCCAAAGCCGTCTATCCTTTGATGCACGTTGTTCCAATCCACCACGCAGTTGGTGGTCACCGGGGAAGCGCCGACAAACTGGATGTTGTCCACCCAGAGGATCGAAGTGCCGCTCAATCCCGGGCTGTAATACGGTCCGTAAATGTGGATCAACACGTCATTGATGCTTTGCAGGTTGGTGTACGTCACCGCATCAATGGCTATGCTGATGTGAACCCAACCGGTGTTGGTCGCAACGATGTCGATACCGTAATTTTGGCCCCCAAAATAAGCCTGGCCGGAGGAAGCGGTGCTGGTGCCGAATTGCAGGTGACCGAAGCTGGCCACCCCGCCATTGGTAGCCTTGGCGGAGCCGGGGTCAAAGCGGACATCGCACTGAAAATTCGTGTACCGTAATCCATTCAACGCCGGGGTAATGCCATTCATCCCATTATAAACCTCGAATTGATTGGTGCCGTTGCTGCCGTTGAAGCTGGCGGTGATTTTCATGGAGCCGGAGCTTGGATTATTGCTGGCGTCGTTGGCGGAATCCCAGACGAGGGATTGAAACGCACTGCCAAACCAGTTGCCCCAGACGTTCCCGATCTGGCCGCCAGAATAGCTGTTCCCTCCGGTTCCGGCCGGGTTGAACTGATCAATGATGCAGGTCGTAGTCTGGGCCTGACTCGACACACTGAACGCCGCTAACACCAATGAAACAAAGGCATTTCTTAAGACGCACGTTCTCCTTGCGCGTTTTGCCTCTTTAAGCCTTTCTTTCAGATTCATTTCTTTAACATCGCACAAAGGCGGAGATAAAAAAGCGGGATCACATCAGCCCGAATAGTCACTGCCGGCGATAAAAAACCTCCGCGCGGCATGAGCCGAGCGGAGGAATGAATCGTCTTCAGAATGGACGTGCGCCGTCGCCGGGTACGTCTTAACTGTTTTTGCGACGCAGCCAGAACAAGCCCGCGACACCAAGGCCAATCAATGCCAGGGTGGAAGGTTCCGGGACAGGCCCACCCGACAACACCGCATTATTGAAGTAAAAGGTATTGGGAGCACCACCGCCACTGTTGCTGGTCAAAACCAATTCGATATAACCACTGCTGGGGGTGGCCGTAATCGAAGGCAGGATGCTTGAATAGTCCCAAGTTATGGTTTGCGTCTGCGCCGGGCTGCCGCTCCAAAAGTCCAGTTCGCCACCAGTGCCGGATTTCGAGCCCGACCCGGTGGTTGAAACCTCAGAGGCAGGTTGCAGGTTAAATCCGTAACTTGAGGCGTTGATATAAAGCCCCCACAACTGTTCATATCCGCCACCCGTTCCGGCTGGGATCGACCACGTGATCGAAAACAAATGGTTGTTGAGGAAAGCCGCCATATCCCCCGGGGTGTTCTCCAACTTGATGGAGAGGTCCTGACTCCATCCAGCTTTCGTCAATTGGAGACTTTGAGCGTAGCCGGGTACGACCCCAGCGGCGAAGCTGTATGGGACTGGCATATTGGCGGGAGCCGTGATCGACGTTAGGTTACCCCAGTCGATCCATCCGTTATCACCGGCGCCTTGCCAGCTACCGATTACCTGCGCCTGGGCTGCGACAGCGAAGCTGCTCAACACGGCGATTATTGAAACCGTTCTGTGTAGTTTTTTCATAGGGTTCTCTGTGTTGTTATTGTGATTTCTGAACAAATTTAATGAAATACTATCACCATTCCCGGTCGTATGGAATGGACGAAACTATGATTATCATGGAGAATTCTCTACTGACAAAGAGGCAACTTCATCTTAAACATTGGCAAATTTGATGATTGATACCATTTCCCGATAATAATCGGCACATTTCCCAGACGGTAGGGCCGCGTTGCTGCGCGGCCACCTGGCCCGGCGGCGCAGCAGCGCCGCCCTACCACATTGCACCGGATTGTCTCTGGGAATTGGTATGAATCGCTCAGGGCCCGATCTGGATGCGGTAAAAGCGGACGGGGTTGGCGTTGAAGTTGGTGTCCACCAGCGTGACCGGCGTCACCGGTGAATTGCTCGTGAACAGGACCTGCCAGCTCGTCAGATTGGTCGAGGCCCACAACGTGTAATCCGGACCCACGGCTCCGGTCGCCACCAAACTTACCTGCCCGCCCGATACGTTGATCGAACTCACCGTCGGCTGGGCCAGTGGATTGACTTTGATCGTAAAACTGCCGGTCGCACTTAAACCCGGCGTCCCATCGGCCACTTTCACCGTAATCGTGTTGGTCGTGTCGGCCTGGCTCACCAGCGGGCGCCAGGTGAAGACGGCGTTGGTGGCGTTGAGCGGCACAAGGGTCGCGTTGTTGGGAGCGCTGAGCAGGCTGAACGTCAATGTCTGGGGCGGCTGGTCGGTGTCCGTTGCCACATTGGTAATAACCAGGGTAATCCCCGCGTTGGTCGTTCGACTGGCCACCGGCGCCAGCGTCGGCGCCGTGTTTGGCGGGTTGGTGCTGCCCTGCCCCACGAAAGTCACCACACTCATGGCCGGAAGGGTGTAGGTGAACGAGGGGCCGCTCACAGTGACGGGTGTCTGGCTGGCCAGCGAGAGATTGCTCGTCGTCATCCACGGCGTCACCGATGTGGCGCTGAAATTCGTCAGGTTGAAGGTTTGATTGATGGACGTGGTGTTGGTGTTGATGGCCACAACGGCAAAAGCGGAGTTGGTGCTTTTGTAGGCACTGATAAAGGCGCTGCCGGTGTTAGTGGCGCCAATGCGATAATAGTTGGGACGCACAAACCGGCTCCACTGGCCGAGCACATACATGCGCTTGGCGGGATTGCCCGCTGTGTCCGTAAGCCCTTCGTTGTCCGCATTCCCGGAAATCAACCACCAATAATGCCAAGCGTTCACTTCCGGCCCGGTCAGGAACAGGTGAAGGCGCCTGGCCCAATACATCGCATTGGTGATGCTGGGATCGAAAGTACCGCCCAGAGTGGCAACTTCCGTTTCCCATAATGCCTTCCCGTAACTATTCACTGCGGCCGGGGGGTTGAGATCTCCGACGAGGTTATTGGCAACATAATTATGATTGGCGATGATGCCCACCATGGGCGCAACGTTTGCGTCGTTCATGGTGGTGGTGTAGAGAGTGGGATTGCTAGACCAGTTCTGGCTCTCGGGAATGATGATTTTGGTGGAACCCATTCCCTTGGCCACCAGAGCGTTGTAAAGGTTGGTGGTGAAATCATGAATTTGCTGTCCGGTCCATTTGCACGCTTCATAGGTGGTAACATTCGCGTCCGGCTCGTTTTGGACGGAGATGGCGTAGAGATTGACGCCATAGGTGATTTTCATACTGTACACGTAGTTGGCAAGCTGGCTGGCATAGTTCAGATTGGTGACATTCGCTCCGCTTCCAAGATAGTTGCCACCGTTTGGCCCGTTGTTACTCTTGAACCCGGACGCCGGAGTCCACGGCGCGCTCCAGACCTTGGCGCCGCGGGCTTGGGCCTTTTGCATGATGCTCCATTCGGACGTGGTCGGCGTGGCGCTCGCCGAAGTTGAATTGGTTGCGGCGATGCGGTTGCGCAACAGGGAAAGGCCGATGCCGGTGTTGGTGGAAAAGAACATGTCCGCTTGTGCATCGTTCCAAGTGCCCCGCCAGGCCGAGGACGCGCCAAAGCCGTCTATCCTTTGGTGCACGTTGGTCCAGTTCACCGTACAAACCTGCGCATAGCTGGGCAGACCTAAAGCGAAGATTGCCGCAAAAATGTAATTTCTCATGTAAAACCGGGCTTGCGCCTTGTAGCAAACATATCACATTGCTTTCTGGATTGCACCGAGCATAAACCAATTGGAGCCAGATCAATCACGGACCGAGTTGAACGCGATAAAAGCGGATGGGGTTGGCGTTGAAATTGGTATAATTTTCAATTTGTTATCAAATCAGACAGTTTTTTTTGGAATAAAAAAGCGGCGCCGGGAAACCCAGCGCCGCTTTTACGTCAATAATTCACGTTCACATCAAATCATGGCGATACCACATTTGTCGCAACCAGGAAGAATGCCGTTGGGGCAAGCACCCCGCCGGGTAATCCATTCACGGTCGGCAGATCGTCAGTGGGCAATAAGACCCAATTCTTTGTGCCAAGTTTCACCGGAGCGCCTCTGAGAGCAGTCTCATCAAAATAGCCACTGTAATATGCCGGGTTAATCCACGAGCCCGTTTGCAGCAGATTGGTCTTCGTCCCCAGCGCAAAGTTAGCGGCTGGCAGTGTCCAATTCACCCAGTATAGATCCAGATTGGTTCTCACGATTATTACACCGGCTCGCAGTGCGGAACTGTCGCTTCTGAACTGGCCCGAAGGGCTGATGTAGGTATTGGGATCGAAGTCACTGCCTTCTTTTGTGAAGTCTTCATTCTCTTGAGTCCCGGCAACGCCGGTGACGGTGATTGAAGCCCAGTCCTCGTACAGTCCTTCGCCCGCCGTCGAATTGGGCTGCAGACCAAAATAAGCAGTCACGGGGTTGGCAAAGTCGGCCGCAACGTTCGGATCCGTGATGGTAAAGGCGGCAGCGGCAGCCCCCGGCGCGGTCAGCGTGCCCGTCGAGGCGCTGTTGAATGTCAGCGTCCAAGTGCCCACAGCGGTTGAATTGGTGATCAGGAGATCCGTATGATCCGGATTGGCATTCGGCAGGTTGGTCTTCCACTGGACACTGGCGGTGACGCGGCCAGCGCCGTTAGGGGCGAGAACCAACCAGAGCATATTGGTCGCCTGATACTCAATGTACCCGTTGGCGTACATGCTGTTGCCGGCTGTATTTGCCGGCACGAGAAAGATGTGGGTCTGGTTGATGTTGTTGTTCGGGTAGCTCAGAAGCGTAAATGAATAACTCACCGGGTAGGATCCGCCCACCCAGGATTGGCTTCCGTCAACGGTGGCAAGCTCTTCCCGGTCATACGTGTTGGCGGTTGATCCGGCAAATATCCGCAGGGCTGGAACCGCTTTTTGGATCGCCACGATCGGCGGTGGAATAACAGGGGGAACATTCGCGTATGTAAATTTCAAATTGTCCAGCCAGAGTATGCTTGTGCCATTCAAAGGCCCATAACCGGCATACTGCTTGAAGAAGATGCCAGTAATATTCAGAAGATCCGAATCTGATGAAACTAAATTAGTGAGCGAAATGGTCTCATGCACCCACCCGGTATTGGTAGCCGGAACTTGCACGGATCCCAAGACAGCTAAGGTATAACTAGGCACGACACCCCATTCCAAGTTGCCGAAATTCGTGACACCGCCATTGTTCCAAGTTTGAGAACTTGGATCATATTTCACGTCAAACTCAAAAGTTAAAAGACCATAGCCATTTGTGATCGGCGGATTCATGGCGAGATTATTTCCCGGACCGCGATTCCAAATGACAAATTGATTATTACCAGCGAAATTGCAAATGAGCTTCAGAGCGCCTGAGTTCGCGTCGGCGTTGGAAGTATTAGTACAATTTTGAGTTGAATCCCAAATGATATTGGTAGGGTCAACCGCGGTGTTGCCTCCATAATTTTGCCAAAGATTATAAACGTTGGTAATCTCGCTGTCCACCGCATAGACATTCGTGCCGGCATAGGGATTATTTGTGGGGTTGAATTGATCAACAATTATTGAAGGAGCCTCGAAGCCCGACAACACCACATTATTCATGTAAAAGTTTGTAGGGGCACCACCGCCGGTGTTGCCGGTAAAGGTTATTTGGATATAAGTGCTGTTTGTAATAGTAGGATTTTTCGCTAAATAACCCGAATAGTCCCACGTTACGGTTATTGACCCTCCGGGGAAGCTACCATAGTAGCCGAAGTTCGGCATACTGCCCGAATTGCCTGTCCAAAGCGACCAGGGTACATTCGTATACCCGCCGACAGAGGTATTTAACGCAAATGCGTACATCTGAATGTATCCGGAAGTATAAATCCCCCCCGATGGCGGGGCAGAGAATGTGAACGAAATTAAGTGGTTGTCGAGGAAAGCCTGCTTCCCTCCCGGAAGCGCCGCCAAATCAATGTACAGGTCGTTACCCCATCCGCTCTGGTTTACTTGGAGACTTTGAGGGTAACCGGCTACGACCCCGCTCACAAATCGATATTCGTTGGTATTAGCGGTATTTGTAATTGAAAGCATGTTACCGTAATTAAGCCATCCATCACCACTATTATTCTGCCAGCTTCCAATTACTACAACTGCTGGTGCCGCGAAGGCCAAGCCTCCCAGCAAAGCCACAATTGTTAGAGTTTTGTATAACGTTTTCATAGTTTTTTTTGAGAGTTTTTTCGTTGTTTTATTTATTCTACTGCTAATTTTAATTTGGTGGAATGGATGAAACTATGTTTCACATGGAGAATGCTATGGTTGATTCATGGTTTTTCATTTGTTCAATGCGTCCGGGTTATGTCAGCCTTAAAAAACATTTTCAATAAAAGTAAACCAGAGTGCTTGGCGTACTGCCAAGGGCTCTGTATTGCAACGCAATGGCATTGGGGATATGAGTCTCCACGTGGCCATCGGCATAACCCACGTTGAGAGATTGCAGACTGCCATTATAGAAATGACCCCAACCAATTTGCCCCGCCTTCGGCGGAGGGATTTGATCTGCCGTGTTTACGCCGGCGGCTTCCGCCAAATCGCTGATGATAGGCTGTAGAGAGATGGAAGTATCGCTTATCTTTTGCGGCCAGGGAGCCGCACCGATCGGGGCATTGTCACCCTTATCACCAGAGTTAGGATAGGGAAATAAATACCCCCCAGTGACTTTTGGTCCTCCCGTGTCTAAATTTGACACCCGTGGCACCCACCACAAGTGTATCAGTTTTGCGAAGGCGCCAGTGTAATGCGCTTGACTAATCCATATGTTGAGATCGGCGATTGTCGAAATATAACGATGCTTATTGAGTGGAGCATTCTTAAACTGATCATCTGCCACATCCCAATCCGAAGGTCTGGCTGGACAAAAATACATAGGTATCGTCATCCCATAAGGCTCCAAGTTGGCAATAAAATTGAGGGAAACGTCCGTCGGGCTCCCACCGGCGTTGTTAACTGAAAAAGAGGGCATGCTGCCCTGCGCATCATCCGTGGCATACACATTGGCCATCTGCACCCACTGCTTGTAGTTGGAAGTGCAATTGAGGACTTTGGCGCGGTATTTCGCTTTGGCCAGCGCCGGCAGCAGCATCGCCGCCAAAATGGCAATGATGGCAATGACCACCAGCAATTCAATCAGCGTGAATCCGCCGGTCGGAAGGTTTTTCTTTTTTGATTTGCAACACATATGATTCAACATAACACAGCTTGGATTGGCGTTTAAATTTCAATTAATATTTTTCACCGTTTCTGAAACCGGATGCTGCCACGCCGTTGACTCCCAGCCGGCTTTTGACGCCTCCCCGGTTTTGTGCCGAATACGAGTCGGTACGTTCCAGACCTGTCCTTGGTTCACGGGGGTGGAAGAAGTGCAGATCAATCCCGCAATTCCTGACCGCTTCCTTGGCCCCATTTTTCAGCAGCCGATATTCGCTGGGCGCGATGTGGTTGACGGATTTGAAAATGCGCGAAAAGTAGAAGGGGTCGTCGTAGCCGAGCGTGGCGGAGACCTCCTTGACGCTCAACATCGTCTCGTCCAACAAACGGCAGGCGTGCTGCATGCGCAGGCGAATGAAGCAGTCAATCGGCGCGCAGCCGATCCGGCGTTTGAACAACGCAAAGAAGTGGGACGGGGAAATGCTCACCCGCGCGGCCAGCGTGGCCACCTGGAGCGGCTCGTCCAGATGCCGCAACATGTAGGCGATGCTTTGTTCAATCTTCCGGACTGCTTCCGATTCGCAAGATTCCACCCGATGACCGGCATTGTTTTGCATGGCCGGCTTCGGCTGTTCGATTTCGACGGTTTTCATTGGTACTTCTGTGATAAAATTAGTTTGACACACGAACAATATAGACCATCACAACCATTTCAGTTTTGTTAATCGGTTTCATGCGATCAGGGGTGCGCCGAAGTGATTTTGGAGAACCAGCGCAATGGTGCCCCGCAACCGGGGTTGCGCTTCCGGGTCGGTGGGCAAAATCCGGGTGACGGCATGGGTGAAAGACCGGCGTTTGACGGCTTCAGCCACAATCGGCCCGACCTTATCCCAAGCCCGGGTTACTTCTCCGACCACCACCAACACATCCGGGGCCAGCCCGGTCACCAGCATGGCAATGCCATCGCCCAGATGACGCGCCATTTGATTCAAGGCTTTGCAGGCCCGGGCGTCATTCTGTTCCACCAATCGCAAAATGTCGCCAAACGGCAACTTGGTCATGTCACTCTTGGAGCCAACTTCGCCCTTGCGGACGGAAGCCGACTCCGCGTAGTAGCGCACGGCGGCGGAATTGGACGCCAGCACCTCCCAGCATCCGCTGTTGCCGCACCGGCATTTGGGACCATCCGGCTCCTGGGTCACATGGCCAAATTCTCCGGCCACACCCGTTGAACCCCGCACCAATTGGCCGTTCATGATCATGCCCACGCCGATGTCATCCGACACCGTCACGGCCACCAGGTTGCGCACACCATCCGTGTACCGCCCCGACCACAGTTCGGCCAGCGCACAGGCGTTGGCGGCATTCTCCAACTCCACCGGCAATCCGATGTTGCGCTCGAGGTGCGTCTTTAAATCCAGCTCGCTCCAGCCCAAGGTGGGAGCAAATATCAGTCGTTGCGACGAAGAATCCATCCGGCCCGGCAGGCTGATGCCAATGCCCTCGTAGGAGTTTCTGGGATGTGCCCGCATCAAATCCTTGATCCGGCGGCTTAACCGGGCGATGAATTCGCCCGGATCTTTTTCCGTGGACATGGACTCCTGAGCCAAAAACTGGCTGTCCATGCTGGACACCGCCAGAGTGGTTGTAGCCGGCTGAATATCCACCCCCACCACCCCGCAGCGTTCGGTATTGAGATGCAGAAAGGTCGGCCTGCGGCCGCGCGGCAAGTTACCGACGGCGCCCTCCTTCAACCAGCGTTCCGCAATCAGCCGCTCGGCGATCGCCGACACGGTGCTGCGTTGCAATCCCGAGTAACGCATCAAATCAGCCCGGGAGACGGGTTGGTGTTTGCGCACCAGATTCAACATGATGCGGCTGTTGATGTCGCGGACCGTTTCACTGGTCGCCACCTGAAAGTTGTTCAGATCAATTTTGCGCACAAAAATGCCTCTAGGGACATTAGAAATGGATTAGTTCGTAGGGCGAACTTTATCCATATTTAGACGCCTGTCAAGGATAAAGTTCGAGGTGCGAACAAATTCGTCGTAATCAAGCCAATATTAAGAACTTAAAATCGAACCATTATCCCCGATTACCAACCTGCCTGATTTTCAAACAGTTAAAGTGATTGGTGCAGGAGTTTTTAGCCGCCATCCCCGACAGGCACACCTGGGATGTCCGCAGACTTCAAGAAGGGAAAAGTAGGATTGGAGAATCCTCCATGTGATTCGTAATAAATTGTCCATTCCGCGACCTGCAAACATCCAGTTTGGTGGACGCTGGGGAACGCAGCGGGAGAAAAAACGACCCATTATCATTCTTGAATAGGCGAAGGATTGTCACGTTCACCATGGCTTGTGACCCTCGGTGATCTCCGGCCAGTTGTCGGTGCGGAATGGTGCCGCCGGCAACCCGGCTCCGTTGTAAAGCGTCGCCGCCGGGTCGGCTTGCCACGCATACCGGGCCGCCTGAGGATCAGACACCATGGGTGATGACACGACAACTGAATCCCCTTCCACTTTGGCATCGGCCCAATGCCATTGGCGGTCTCTTCCGGCAACGGCGAACTCTTTCAGTTTGTCCCCTTTTACCACCAGCCCGCCATCGGTGTGGCGAAAATGAAGTTTAAGCGCGCCCGGAAGATGTTCAACCGAAGTGAACGTTGGCCCGGCATGGGAAATTTTTTTGCCGTATTCCCGCGCCAGCGCACACAAGGCCAGTCGCTCCCCGACCACTTTTTTATCCTTCGGATGAATGTTATCGGGATCGCCGGTGTCAACGGTGACGGCCAGGCCGGAATTTTTTACATTCCGGGCCGTTAAAGCCTGAGCTTCGCGCAGTTCGGCCCAAGCGTCGTCTCCCGGCTGGTCGCGACGGTGCATGAAAGCGGGCAGGCTGACGATATAAAACGGAAAATCACCCTGGCCGAAAAGTTTTCGCCAGTCGCCAATCATCGCCGGGAGCAAGGTTCGATACTGATAAGCCCGCTCGGCGTTCGCTTCACCCTGATACCAGATGGCGCCGGTTATGGCCAGCGGAGCCACCGGCTGAATCATGCCTTCGTACAGGACGCAAGGCATCGTGGGATAATTTTCAAAGGTTAAAGGCATGGGATGCGGTGGTCGGGCGTCAACACTCAACGCGCTTTTCCATTCGCCCGCGAGGGGGATCGGGGTCTTGTCGCCCAGCTCAATGCGAAGCGCATCCGGTTTTGCGAGGAACCCGCCCTGTGGTTTCATCTTGAACACACGCACGGCCAGAACATTCCGACCGGGCTTCAGGACGCCGTCATTTATCCCATACGCTCTTGGATTCTCCACCCAGGAACTGGCCCCGACCCAATGGCCATTGATGTAGGTGGTGTCCATCTTTTCTATCGAACCGAGGAATATCGTCGCCTTGCCGGCAGGCAATGGATCAGGAAGCGTGAACTCTCTACGAAACCAACAGACACCCGGCGCATCGGCCACCCCCAACTCTTGAAAGCCGCCGGGAATTTGAACCGACTTCCAACTGGAATCATCCAGGTCTGGGGCGGCCCAAGTGTTGCTCTGCAATCCGACGTCGTATTCGTCGAGCCAGTGCATCAGGAAGCTGCCGTATTCCGGCCCGCCTTTGGCGTGGAGACGTTCCATTTCAGCCAGCGGCGCGTCAAAATCCTTTAATTGATGAAGCGTTTTCGGGCTCATCCAACATTCGGCCGGAGTGCCCCCCACACAATCCTGAATCAAACCGATGGGCACATGAAGTTCGTCCTGCAATTTTCGCCCAAAGAAATAAGCAACCGCCGAGAACCCGCCCGATCCGCCTTCAGCGACGTTCTGCGGCGAGCAAATCTTCCATGAGCCTCGCGAGACTGTCGCGGGGGAATACGAAACATGTTGCGGAACCAGGAAGAGCCGGATTTCTGGATGATTCGCCGTCTTGATTTCCTCGTCGCCATTTCGCACCCGGCCCAGGCCAAGCTCCATGTTTGACTGGCCGCCGCACAGCCAAACATCACCCACCAATACTTCATGCAACACCACGCTTTGCTCCGGCCCGGTAATTTTAACCGTGTAAGGACCTCCCGGCGCCGGGACCTTGACCTCTGCCTGCCAGCGGCCATCCGGTCCCGTCACTGCCGTCGCCGTCTGCCCGGCTATTTCCACCCGAATCATCTGCCCGGACTTCGCCCATCCCCAAAACCGGTTTACCTTTCCACGTTGGAGAACCATGTTGTCCCCAAACATCGGGCTGACGAATGGCAAAGACGCGTCATTGGTCGCAGCCGACGCCAGCGCGAGCCGGTCACCGGTCGCGGCCAGCAACGCAATGCAGGCAAAAATAAAAATGCAGGAGTATTTGGATCGCATGAATCAATTGATGAATTATCGCGGCAAATAACGCAATTTTTTAGGAGAATTGTCCATGCAAATCGTAATATTGTCCATTCCGCGACAAGCAAGTATGCGGTTTAGTGAACGCGCTTCGGAGCGCAGCGGGAGAAAAAGCAATTGAATCCCATGAGAGGTCTTAAAACCGTCAGGAGCCGGATGATGAAACGGGTGCCCGCCGTAAAGGCCGGCCTCGCAACGCTCGTTGTACTCGTTGGTTGCGTTCTTTTCGCCGAACCACCGCAGCTCCCAACGAATTATCCCAAGGCGCAATATGACGAGTCGAAGGTCCCTCAATACACCCTGCCCGATCCGTTGGTCATGCTCGATGGCGAAAAGGTTGCCGACACCAACACCTGGAGGCAGGAACGTCGCCCGGAAATTTTGAGGCTGTTTGCGACCAACGTTTATGGCCGCACGATGGTCGGACGGCCCGGGGAAATGACCTGGGAAGTGACTTCGCCAGCAACGAATACCATGGACGGCACGGCCAGCAGCAAGACCGTGACGATTTATTTCGCCGCAAAAAAGGACGGGCCGAAGATGGATTTGCACATCACTCTGCCGGCCAACGCCATAAAACCGGTGCCGGCCTTCCTGCTCGCGGGCGGTTTTGGCCGGCCCAACCCGGAAATTTACAAACGCGGCTATGGCACGGTCAGTGTCAGAATTGACCAGATTCAAGCGGACAAGGCCAATGGATATACCAACAGCATTCGCGCGTTCTTTGCGCCGCCGGGCCAAACGGAGCCGGGTCCGGATGAGTGGGGTGCGATTGGCGCGTGGGCTTGGGCCATGAGCCGGGCCATGGATTACCTCGAGACCGATCCGGCGATTGACGCCAAAAAGGTTTGTCTCAACGGGGTTTCCCGATACGGTAAGGTTGTCATGTGGGCGGGCGCGCAGGACGAACGTTTTGCCATTGTCTTTTCGGGCGAGGCCGGTTGCGCCGGCCAGACCATCGTCCGCCGTCAATTTGGTGAAACGATCAAATCCATCACCGGCTTTGCGCCGTACTGGTTCGCCGGTAATTTCAAAAAATACGCCGATCGGGTGAACGATCTGCCCGTTGACTGGCACATGCTCATCGCTCTGATGGCGCCCCGACCGGTCTATATCGCCACCGCCGAGCAGGATTATTGGGGCGACTCGCGCGGTTCATTCCTCGCCGCCCAAGCCGCCGGCCCGGTTTATCAACTTTTTGGTGAAAAAGGTCTCGGTATGGAGGATTGGCCGCCAGTAGAAACACCCGTCGGCGATTTCATCGGTTACCACAACCGGAAAGGCACGCACGGCCAGAATGACTACGACTGGGAGCAGTTCCTCAACTTCGCCGACCGGCACTTCGGTTTTACCCGGAACAACCTCAACGGTTCCGGCGCCTTCGCCACCGGCCAATACCGCAATCTGTTTGTTGAAGCCGGGCACCCGCCGGAGGAAGTGACCCATAAAATCAGCGCCGCCTTCCAGCAATTGTTCCACGGCGACCCGGGAACGCAGGCGGTTTATTTTCCCGCTGGAACCAATGTCAACGGCGCGCTCGCCTATGTCACGGACATCAAACACCACGACGTGCGGACCGAAGGCATGTCCTACGGCATGATGATCGCGGTGCAAATGAACCGGAAGGCCGAGTTCGACGCGATTTGGAACTGGTCAAAGACACACCTGTATCATGACTCGCCCGCGCACCCGTCGTACGGTTTTTTTTCGTGGCAGGCGCGGACGAACGGCACGGTCATGAGTGAATTCGTGGCGCCGGATGGCGAGTCCTATTATGTCATGGCGCTTTACTTTGCCGCGAACCGCTGGGGCAGCGGCACGGGAATTTACAATTACAAGGCCGAGGCCGACCGGTTGCTGACCAACCTGCGGCATCGCGCGCTAATCAAAGGCCAGATTTTCTCGTCCCGGCGCGGGACCAACAGTGTTACTACTGTGACTGCCGGGCCGCTGTTCGATGCCGGACATAAAATGGTCGTTTTCTCGCCGAGTTCCGAGCGTCCGCAGTTCACCGATCCCTCCTATCATCTGCCGGCATTTTATGAATTGTGGGCGCGATGGGGTCCGGCGGCAGACCGGGATTTCTGGATGGGGGCCGCCGCGGCCAGCCGCGATTTCTTTTCGCGCACGGCCCATCCGGTCACTGGGCTGACCCCGGACTATGCGAATTTTGACGGCACGGTGGTCAGCAACGCCTGGAACCGGGGCGCGGTCAATTTCCGGTTCGACGCGTTTCGCACGGCGGAGAACTGGTCGGTGGATTGGTCCTGGTGGGGCAAGGATGCCCGGGAACGGGAATTAAGCGACCGGTTGCAGGCGTTTTTCGAATCCAAGGGGATGGCGGATTACGGATGCCAGTTCACCCTCGACGGCCGGCAGCTTGATGACCGGCATGCGCAGGGGTTGGTGGCAGTGAACGCAGTAGCCGGGCTTGCGGCAACGAATCCGCGTTCGAAGGAATTCGTCGAGGCGCTGTGGAACTCGCCGGTTCCGGACGGCATCGAGCGTTATTACGAAGGTTTGCTGTATATGATGGCCCTGCTTCATTGCAATGGCGAATTCCGCATCTGGTCTCCAAAATGAAAAACGCAATCACCCCCGGCACGGTTGCAACTTGACAAACGCACCATTTTTTCTCCCTCTCCTCCCTCAAGGAGGAGAGGGCCGGGGTGAGGAGGCCAATGTTTACAAGCACGAACCCCTCGCCCCAACCCTCTCCCCGTTTGGCGGGGAGAGGGAGTTATTCTCATGACCGGCTTGCGTTCCAAATTGAGTGGAGCTAGGGCGCGGCCGCAGGCTGCGCCGATGTCGGAGTCAACTCGACAGAATTAAGGTTGATGGCTTTCCATGTCGCTTTGTTTTTCGCCCGGACTTTCACCACCAGCTCGCCCGGCTGTATGATTTGGAACCGGCCGATATTAATCGTTTGGAATTTATCCCAACTGCCGGTCTGCGGTGCCTGGGCGCTGAAGATTTCGCCGCCCACTTCGACAACAAAACTGGCTTCAGCATTAAGCGTGGCAATCGTGGCGCTGACACTGAACGTGCCGGTCCTGGGCATTTGCGCCGTCCATGAAACCCACCCATCGCCGCTGTCCCAGTACCCGATGTCCGGCAATCCGCCTCGTGTTTCCAACTGGAGCTGACTGCCATGAAGTATGGCATTGGTGGCAGACAGGAATACATCCCCATTCGAATCAGGACGAATCCCCGATCCGATCAAAGGCGGAGTCACTGGCTTCAAGTTCCGGCCCGTGATTTTCAACGAGCAGGTCAGGTCGCTCAATTTTTGCGCCGGCAACTCCACCGTCAAACCCCCGGCAGTCTGTGTGAATTTCATTTTGCCCTGGTAACCGAGCAACTCGACGCGCTTGATTTTGTTGACGCTGGAGTCGTCCGTCCTGGCGAGCGACTGGATGACGATTTTTCCGTCGTCCGGCCAGCCGAGCGCGATGGCGTAAAGCGTTTTACCTTTGGTCGTGAAGCGGATGTCTTCGGCGCTGTATTTGAAATCCTCCTTGAACGCGCCGCCCTTCACCTGCATCGGACCTTCGCCGAAAACCAGCCACGGACGCGTGCCGTAAATCGCCTCGCCATTTATCGCCGTCCAGTCGGCCAACTGGTGCAGCATGGTTTCCACTTCCGGGTCCAGCGAACCATCCGGGCGCAGGACGACGTTGAGGAGCAGGTTTCCGTTCTTGCTGACGATGTCCACGAGCATGTGGACCGTCCAGCTCAACGGCTGATATTTCCAGTGGCGATTGTAAAACCAGTCGCCGATGGAAGTGTCCGTCTGCCACGGATGCGGATTGATGCGGCCATTAACACCTCGTTCAAAGTCCTGCACCCAGCGGCCGTCGGAAGATTGTTTGCAAGTGTAAACAGCCGTCAACCTGCCGTAATTGTGCTGGATGCTGTCGTTGTATAAATCGGCGATCAGGCTCAAACCCACTTCATTGCCAAACGGCACGGGGCCGTCGCTGTAGAGCAGGGCGGGGTGATAGTTGTCCACCAGTTCCTTGATTTCATTGAACCATTGCTGCTGCCAGCGGGGGTTTTTGCTGTACCAGGCAACATCGCCGGGTTCGGCTGGGAAATGGTAGAGGTCCCAGTTGTTTGAATTGGCCCCGTCATACGGCACACCGGCGAACGGACCGGTATGGTCGGACCGGTGGCTGTCCTGAAACCACGTGAAGCTCGCGCCGAGATGTTCGGTAACGCCGAAGGGCAGGCCCTGTGCCTTCGCGGCCTTTTGCCAGTCGCCCACCACGTCGCGGTGCGGTCCGTAGTTTACGGCATTCCATTTATGAAGCGGCGAATTCCACAGAAAAAAATCATCGTGGTGGACGCCCATGCTGACGAAATATCTCGCGCCGGCCTTTTTATAGAGCGCCATCAGCTTTTCCGGGTCCCACTTCTCGGCTTTCCACAACGGGATGATGTCCTTCCAGCCATTCGTGGACGGATGACCGTAGCGCTCCAGGTGGTCTTTGTAGTCGGGTGTGCCTTGCTGATACATTTTGCGCGCATACCAGTCGCCCTCCATCGGCACGGCCTGCGGCCCCCAGTGCGCCCAGATGCCAAACTTCGCGTCGCGAAACCATTTGGGACACGAATAATTGGTCAGCGATTCCATGGTGGGCTGGAACGGGCCGGGCGTAACCGGCAGTTCAGCGGCTTGAACTCCAACAGCAACAACCCACGCGAGTGGCATGGCCAGAAATGTGCGGTTAATTTTTATTTTCATAAAGAACAACTTTGATTGTCAGCGAACCTGCCAGACTGGGTTGAGGCGCGCACGCAGAATTTTTCAAGCGACCGGAAGCAGTCCTCAACCTTGCCGGCCGCCACTTTGGCATCGCAAATCATTGAAGCAGCCATTAAAATCTTTTGGAAGCAATGAAATTGGACAAAATCTTTCCGCTGGCTGGCTTGGGCCTTTTTATTTTTGTCCCCAACGGTTTTGCCCTCGGCCAAGTTCAATATGTGGAGGACGTCAGCCATCCGGGCGGCTTCCCCATTGTCCAGCCAGGCGTCGCCGCGAATCTTTATGTGGATTCAAACGATTTTGCCGGTGTCCTTCGCGCGGCCAACGATTTGCAAGCGGACATCGCCCGCGTTGCCGGTCTCACGCCGGCAATCGTTCACCAGGAAAACGGTCTTGGGAAAAATGCAATCATCGTCGGCACGGTTGGCAAGAGCCGGGTCATTGACCGCTTGATCCGCGAAGGGAAAATTGATGTCTCGCCCATCACCGGCAAGTGGGAATCGTTTTTCATTCAGGTCGTGCCGGAACCTTTGCCCGGCGTCGCCAGCGGATTGGTCATCGTGGGCAGCGACAAGCGGGGAACCATCTACGGCATTTATGATTTGTCCGAACAGATGGGCGTATCGCCGTGGTATTGGTGGGCGGACGTCGCCGTCGAACACAAAGACGCGCTGTTTGTGAAGCCGGGCAAATATGTGCAAGGACCGCCCGCGGTCAAATACCGCGGCATCTTTCTGAACGACGAGGCGCCGGACCTCAGCAATTGGATTACCGATAAATTCGGCAGGGTCCCGCCCAGCACAAATCCGCCCATACCTCCGAACATTGCCAATTACAACCACCAGTTTTACACCAAGTTGTTCGAGTTGATTCTGCGGCTGAAGGGCAACTATCTCTGGCCGGCCATGTGGAACAACGCCTTCAACGAAGACGATCCGGAAAACCCGCGACTCGCGGACGAATATGGTGTCGTGACGGGCAACTCACATCAGGAGCCGATGCTCCGGGCACAGAAGGAATGGGACCGGCGGTATCAAAAGACATTGGGAAGTTGGAACTACGCCAAAAACCCGGATGTTCTGGAAAACTTTTGGCGGGAGGGCATCCGGCGGAACCGGGACTATGAAAGCATTGTCACGATTGGCCTGCGGGGAGCGAATGACACCCCGATGGCGCCCGGGGGTCCCGAGGCGAACATGGCGTTGCTGGGGAAAATCGTGGACGTTCAGCGAAAAATCATTGCTGAAGAAATGAATCCCGACGTGACCAAGGTGCCGCAACTCTGGTGCCTCTACAAGGAAGTGCAGGATTTCTACAACGCGGGCATGCGGGTCCCGGACGATGTGACGCTCCTGTGGGCCGAGGACAATTGGGGCAACGTCCGCCGCCTGCCGACCATTGAAGAGCGCAATCGCAGCGGCGGCGCCGGAGTCTATTATCACTTTGACTACCACGGCGGGCCGCGAAGCTACCAGTGGCTCAACACCAACCCGATTGCCAAAATTTGGGATCAGATGTCGCTCGCGAAACAATATGGCGCCGACCGGATTTGGATCGTGAACGTGGGCCACTTCAAGGGTTACGAGTTCCCCCTCGAATATTTCATGAACCTGGCCTGGGACCCGGACCGATGGACCAACGACAACATCAACGAATACACCCGGCTGTGGGCGGAGCGGGAATTCGGACCGGCGTATGCCAATGACATCGCCGAAATCGTTGCCAAATACACCAAATACAACGGCCGCCGCAAACCCGAATTGCTCGCGCCGGACACCTATAGCCTGGTCAATTATCAGGAAGCGGAAAACGTGGTGACGGACTTCAAAACCATCACCGCCAAAGCGGAGGAAATATATGGCAAGTTACCCGAAGCCAAACGGGACGCTTTCTACGAATTGGTGTTGTTTCCCACCAAGGCCAGTGCGCTGGTGAACGAACTGTATCTTGTCGCGGGAAGGAACGCCTTATACGCCCGGCAGGGCCGGGCCAGCGCCAACGACATGGCGGTGGAAACCCGGGCACTCTTCCAGACGGACACGAATTTGATGAATTATTTCAACCAGACGTTCGCCAACGGCAAGTGGAACCATTTCATGGACCAGTCGCACCTTGGTTATACCACGTGGCGGGACCCACCCCAAAACAACCTGGACGCCATCAAGCTCACCGGGATTGAAGTGCCGGAAGCGGCGGCGATGGGCGTCGCCGTGGAAGGTTCCGACGCCGCCTGGCCCGGTGCGCCGGGCAACGCGGTCCTGCCGGGGTTTGACGTGTTCAACCAGCCGCGCCATTTCATTGACGTGTTCAACAAGGGGAAGGCACCTTTCGAATTCACCGCCACTGCCAGCCAGTCCTGGATTCTGCTCAGCGAAACCAAAGGCACAGTTGTAAAGGACAAACGCCTGTGGATCAGCGTGGATTGGAGCAAAGCCTTGAAAGGCATGACCAGCGGCACGGTAACACTCATCGGGACCAGTAATAAAGTCATCGTAAAAGTGAATGCCTTCAATCCAGCGGAAGTGACGCGCGATTCCCTGCAAGGCTTCGTGGAAGGTGATGGCTTTGTTTCCATCGAGGCGGAACACTATACCAAGAAAACCGATACCGGCGCCAATCGTTGGATCAAGATTGACGATTACGGCCGGACCTTGTCCGGCCTGAGAGCGATGGCGCCCGTGGACGCGCCGGGGGCCACGCCGGGGAAGGATTCTCCCTGTCTTGAATACCAGATGTATTTGTTCAGCACCGGGAAGGTTGAGGTTGCCGCCATCCTGGCCCCCACCTTGAATTTCGTTCCCGGCCGGGGACTTCGATATGCGGTGTCCTTTGACGACGAGGCGCCGCAAGTGGTCGCGCTCGTTCCGCAAAATTACAACGCCCGGAACGGAAACCGGGACTGGGAGAAATCCGTGGAAGACAACGCGCGCTACGGCCGCACGACGCACACGCTGGCGAAATCCGGTTATCACACGCTGAAATTCTGGATGGTGGATCCCGGGGTGGTGTTGCAGAAACTCGTCGTGGACCCCGGCAGCGTGAAGCCCAGCTATCTCGGCCCGCCCGAGAGTTATCGTAATGGCGGAGAACAAAACCATTCGTTGAAATCAAACTGACCGGCTGTTTTACTGAATGGCACTTTGCAGGGCAAGAAACCTCTGAATTGGAGAATTCTCCATGCGAATCGTAGCATCGTCCATTCCTGCGTCAGATTGCGATTGAAATACTGCGCGCCATTTCAGAACGTGGCAAATATGTCCGGCCCGTTTTGCACAGTGTAACATGAAAAAACCGTCCGCCGCCAATCTGCCGATTTATAAAAATCCCGCGCTGCCCCCCGCCCGGCGGGTCAAAGACCTGTTGTCGCGCATGACGCTCGAGGAAAAAGCCGCGCAAATGATGTGCGTCTGGCAGAAGAAATCCGAGACGCTCGTAAACGGCGACGGCAACTTCGACCTCAAGAAGGCCAAAGCCGCCTTCAAAAAGGGGCACGGACTCGGCCAGGTCGGCCGCCCCAGCGACGCGGGCAAAGGCAAAAATGCGCGCGAAATGGCCGAACTGACCAACGCCATCCAGAAATTTTTCCTTCAAAACAGCCGGCTCGGCATCCCGGTGATGTTTCACGAGGAATGCCTGCATGGCCACGCGGGAATCGGGAGCACGAGCTTTCCCCAGCCGATTGGTCTGGGCGCGACGTTCAATCCCGGACTCATTGAATCACTCTACGCCATGACCGCCGAAGAGGCGCGCGTCCGCGGCACGCACCAGGCGCTCACCCCGGTCGTGGACGTGGCGCGGGACCCGCGATGGGGCCGGGTCGAGGAAACGTTCGGGGAAGATCCGTATCTGGTGACCCAACTCGGCATCGCCTCCGTGCGCGGGTTCCAGGGCGACGCATCGTTCAGGGACAAAAAGCGCATCATCGCCACCTTGAAACATTTTGCCGCCCACGGCCAGCCGGAATCCGGCATCAATTGCGCGCCGGCCAATGTTTCCATGCGGCTGCTGCGCGAAACGTTTTTGTATCCGTTCAAGGAGGCAATCCAAAAGTCCGGCGCCATCAGCGTGATGGCGTCCTACAATGAAATTGACGGCGTGCCGGCGCACGCGAACGAATGGCTGTTGCGCGACGTGCTGCGCAAGGAATGGGGTTTCAAGGGATTTGTGGTTTCGGATTATTATGCCATTTGGGAACTGGGTTACCGGCCCGACACTCACGGCCACTGCGTGGCCAGGGACAAAAAGGAATCCTGTGCGCTCGCCGTGCGCGCGGGGGTGAACATCGAATTCCCGGAACCGGATTGCTATTTGCACCTCGTCGAACTCGTCCACAAAGGTGTGCTGAAGGAATCCCAACTCAACGAACTCGTTGCCCCGATGTTGTTTTGGAAATTCAAAATGGGATTGTTCGATGATCCTTACGTGAATCCCGACGAAGCTGCGCGGATGGTCGGCAGTGAAAAGAACCGCAAGCTGGCATTACAAGCCGCGCGCGAGACGATCACGTTGCTCAAAAACGCGAATAATCTGGCGCCGCTCAATCCGAGCAAAATCAAATCCATCGCCGTCATCGGGCCGAATGCCGACCGCGAACTGCTCGGCGGTTACAGCGGCCGCCCGAAATTTTACACCTCGTTGTTGGAAGGCATTCGTTCGAAGGTGGGCGACCGGGTGCAGGTGCCCTATTGCGAAGGCTGTAAAATCACCGTGGGTGGTTCGTGGAACCAGGATTTGGTGACTCCCAGCCATCCGGAGGAGGACCGCAAGCAAATCCAGGAAGCCGTCAAGGTTGCCCAGCAGGCGGATGTGGTGGTGCTGGCCATCGGTGGCAATGAGCAGACATCGCGCGAAGCGTGGTCGCTCAAACACATGGGCGACCGCACCCGGCTGGATTTGACCGGCCGGCAACAGGAACTGGTCACGGCCATGCTTGCGACCGGCAAACCGGTGATTGTGTTTCTTTTCAACGGCAGTCCGCTTTCCATTCAATATCTGAACGAAAATGTGCCGGTCATTTTCGAATGCTGGTATCTTGGCCAGGAATGCGGCCATGCGGTGGCGGACGTGTTGTTCGGCGATTTCAATCCCGGCGGCAAGCTGCCGATTACCATCCCCCGCTCGGCGGGCCATCTGCCCGCATTTTACAATTACAAACCGTCCGCCCGCCGCGGCTATTTGTTCGACGACGTTTCCCCGCTCTATCCCTTCGGTTTTGGCCTGAGTTATACGACCTTCGCCTTTAAAAACCCGCGCCTGGCGAAGAATAAAATCCGCCGGAACGAATCCACGCGGCTTCTGGTGGACGTCAAGAACACCGGCAAGCGCGCCGGCGCCGAGGTCGTGCAAATGTATGTCCGCGATTGCGTCAGTTCGGTGACCCGCCCGGTCAAGGAATTGAAGGGCTTCCAGAAAATTTCATTGCGGCCGGGCGAGGCCCAGACCGTCGCGCTTGACATCACACCGGAGTCGCTGGCCTTTTACGACATCCACATGAAGTACGTTGTGGAGCCGGGCGAATTTGAAATCATGGCCGGCAATTCCTCGCGCGACGCCGATTTGCAGAAGGTGATTTTGACGGTGGAGTAACGGTAAATCCGAAATCCGAATGCAGAAATCCGAAAGAAATCCGAATGCAGAAATCCGAAAGGATCGCGCCCTGCAGCGAAGGAGCACCGGCCGGCATTTTGCCGGGCCAAGCTTCGGACTTCGGATTTCGGACTTCTTTCGGAACTCGGATTTCGGTCTTCGGCTTTTTCCACTTCCATGACCAACAACACTCAAAAGCTCTCCTTCATCGAAAAGGCGGGTTATAGCGGCGGTGACGCCGCCGCGAACTTCGTCTTCATGTCGATGATCCTTTTCCAGGCGAACTTCTACACGGACGTATTCGGCCTCTCCACGGGCGTCGCGGGAGCCATTGTCCTCGTCGCGCGCCTGTGGGATGCGGTCTTCGACCCGATCATGGGTGTCCTGGCCGATCGCACCCAAACTCGATGGGGCCGGTTTCGTCCGTGGGTGCTTTGGACTTCGATCCCATGGGCGGTCGTCATGGTTCTCGCTTACACGACACCCCACTTCGGGAAGCCAGCCATGATCGCCTACGCGTTCGTGACCAACATCCTGTTAATGACGCTTTATTCCGCCAACAATATGCCATACTCGGCGCTGGGCGCAGTCATGACCGGCGATGTCAACGAGCGCGCCAAACTCAACTCGTTCCGTTTCATAGCGGTCAACGCCGCCCAATTCATCGTGGGCGGTTTCACGCTGACGTTAGTCGCCAAATTCGCCGGCCCCGAACACAACAAGCAACACGGTTGGCAAATGACGATGGGCATCTGGGCCGCCCTGTGTCTCGTTCTGTTCTTCATCACCTTCGTTACCACCAAGGAGCGCATCCAGCCGGAGCCGGGGCAGAAAACACCTCCGAAGCAGGATTTTGCCGATCTGCTCAAGAACAACCCTTGGAAAGTCATGTTTTGCATGACGCTGGTGCATTTCTGCATTCTCTCTTTCAGGGGAGGCGCCCTCTACAACTACTACCACCAATACGCCGACAAGGGTGCCCTCTTCGACTGGGTGCAGTCGCTGGGCCTGACGGCACCAGCCTTGCCCGCCGGCGCGCCTGCCCCGCACGGCATTCTGGAAACCCTGGGGTGCATCGTTCACGGAGACAAGTCCGACCTGGCCAACTCCAATGTTGCCGATGTCGCCTACAGTCTCATCAATATGCTCGGGACGGCCATCACCATCACGGTCATCCTCCTCTCACCATCCCTTGCCAGGAAATTTGGAAAGAAGGCCGTTGCGGTCGTCGGGTTTGGGCTTGCCGCCATCGGTTCCATGGCGTTCTATCTGCTCAAACCGACGAATGTCATCGGCATGGTTGCCCTGACCGTCGTCATCGCGATCTGTTATGCACCGACCATTCCCTTGATCTGGGCCATCTACGCGGACGTGGCGGATTTCTCCGAATGGAAAACGGGCCGCCGCGCCACCGGCATGATCTTCGCGACGATTGGCTTCGCGCTCAAAGCCGGTCTGGCCCTTGGCTCCGCGTCATTCCTCTGGCTGATGGGCATGTATGGCTACGAGGCCAACCAAGCCCAGACGCCCCGGACCCTGGAGGGCATCCGCATGTGCTCCGGCGTCTATGTCGGCATCCTCTTTGCCATCTGCACCGTCTTGTTGATTGCCTACCAGATCAACAAGCGGATGACGATCCAGATGGCCGACGAACTGGCGGAACGCCGCAAAAAATTTGCTTCAGCCTGAAAATATTTATGAAAATTCAAACCAGACTTTTCCCCGTCGCCATTGGATTTTTGGGAATGCTTATGATGACGAACGGCTTCGCACAAACCACACTCAAGGACGCCTTCAAAAAGGATTTTCTCATCGGCGCAGCGCTCAACGAATCTCAGTTCACCGGCCAGAACACCAACGCCGTCGCACTCATCAAGGCTCAGTTCGACACCATCAGCCCGGAAAATGTTTTGAAATGGGAGCCCATCCATCCCAAGCCGGATCGGTATGATTTTACGGCGGCGGACCAGTACGTCGAGTTCGGCCAAAAAAACGGAATGTTCATCGTCGGCCACACCCTGGTCTGGCACAGCCAGACGCCGAAATGGGTCTTTCAGGATGACCAGGGCAACCCGGTTGACCGTGACACGTTGCTGGCGCGGCTGCACGATCACATTTCCACCGTCGTCGGACGCTACAAGGGAAAAATCGGCGGCTGGGATGTGGTGAACGAAGCGTTGAACGAGGACGGCACGCTTCGCGACTCACCGTGGAAAAAAATCATCGGCGAGGATTATCTGCTCAAGGCGTATCAATTCGCGCACGAGGCTGATCCGCAGGCCGAATTGTATTACAACGATTATTCGCTGGAAAACGCGCCGAAACAAAACGGAGCGGTTGCCCTGGTAAAAAAACTACAGGCGCAGGGGGTTCTCATCACGGCCGTGGGCTTGCAAGGGCATTACAAAATGGATTGGCCGGGGCCGCAACAGGTGGACGCAACCATCCAAGCTTTTTCCAAACTGGGCGTCAAAGTAATGATTACCGAACTGGACCTGGATGTATTGCCGCCCGCCACCGGGTCTCAAGCCGCGGAAGTCTCGATGAACTTTGCTTTGCAGGCGAAATTGAATCCCTACACCAACGGCCTGCCGGACGCCGTGCAGCAGCAACTGGCAAAACGGTACGCCGATTTGTTCGCGGTGTTCGTCAAACATCACGACCGCATCAGCCGCGTGACATTTTGGGGCGTGACCGACGGAGACTCCTGGCTCAACAACTGGCCGGTCAAGGGCCGCGCGGCGCATCCATTTCTGTTCAACCGCGATGGCAAGCCCAAACCGGCATTTAATGCCGTCATCCAAACATCCAAGTTGCCCCAGGACCCTCAAAAACCCATGTGAGTCAGGCCTGGGTTGATGATGGCAATTCAACCACCCGCCCCAAAAGTAATTTTATTGGGCGGCAACCATGTGATGCAAACAGGCTGGAAAAGAATGTCCAAACTCCCCACCGTTCATGACCGGGCTATGCACAACCAACGGATTCATGCTCGGACTCAAAGGCGTGCCGGATTACAACTATGTTATCTGACTCCTTTTGGACGAGTTAACGGCGTTCGCCATGCGCGGAACTTGAGATCACAATTTGTGATCTCAAGTTTGTAACCTCTTGTGGCGTAAGTTGAAACGTAAAATCGTCGGGGAAGCGATCGGCGTTGCGCTTCACGGCTTGGATGAGCAAACGGGTTTCAACGCCATAAAGTTCGGCCAAATGGCTGTCGAGCATCACCTTCTCGCCGCGAATCAGAAAAATAAAGTTCTGAATCCGCTCCATCGGAATTAATTCAGCGACATTATTCATTGTCGTTTTATTGTTAGTAAACTTGAGGTCACAATTTGTGATCTCAAGTTTCATATTTTTGAAATGCCAAATTGGCATTTCAAGTTTGCAACCTCTTGTGGCGCAAGTTCCAACCGCTCACTTCACATTCAACTCGCGCTGGATGCCGAATTTTTCAATGCGCTTGCGCAGCGTCGCGCGCGTGATGCCCAGCAGCTTCGCGGCATGAACCTGGTTGTTGTTCGTTTCCTTGAGCGCCTGGATGACGAGCTCGCGCTCGACGGCGGGAATGACTTTCAATTTCGGATCGCGCCTGGCCCATTGGAACAATTGTCGCGCGAACGCGGCGGCGTCCGTGGCCGCGGCTTCGCCGGCAGTCGCCGGAGGCGGCGGGGCGCCGCTGCCACTTTGTCCGGAAATTTCCGGCGGCAGATCGCTTTGCAGAATCGCGTCGCTTTTGGCCATGACGTGCGCGCGGCGGATGGCGTTCTCCAATTCGCGCACGTTGCCCGGCCAATGATATTTTCCCAGCGCCTTGATGACATTGGCGGCAATGGATTTCGGCTTCCGCTGCTGTTCGCGCGCAATTTTTTCCAGAAAATAGTTCACCAGCAGCGGAACGTCCCCGCGCCGTTCGCGGAGCGGCGCAATGTGGATGCGCACGACGTTGAGCCGGTAAAACAAGTCCTCGCGGAATTGTTTCGCGGCCACGGCGGCTTCGAGCGGCTTGTTCGTCGCGGCGATGACGCGCACGTCGGCCTGAATCGGCTGGTTGCCGCCGACGCGCTCGAAGGCGCCGCTTTGCAGCACGCGCAGAATTTTCGTCTGCGTAGCGGGCGTCATGTCGCCGATTTCGTCCAAAAAAATCGTGCCGTGGTTGCATTGCTCGAATTTGCCGATGCGTTGCATTGTGGCGCCGGTGAACGCGCCGCGTTCATGGCCGAAGAGTTCGCTCTCGAGCAATTGTTCGGGAATCGCGGCGCAATTGACCGCCAGAAACGGCTGCTGGCTGCGGTTGCTGTGATGATAAATCGCGCGGGCGACGAGTTCCTTGCCGGTGCCGCTTTCACCGGTGATGAGCGCGGTGGCGTCGCTGGCGGCCACCTGGCCGATGAGCTTGAAAACCTGTTGCATCGGCTCGCTGCGACCGACGATGCCGAGTTCGTAATCCTCGGATTCGAGCAACGGCTGATACGACACGATTTGCTTCATGTCGTGTGCGGCCTTGAGCGCGTTGGCGACGATTTCCTTGAGCTTCAGCGCGTCGAACGGCTTGAGCAAATAATCATACGCGCCGAGCTTCATCGCCTCGATGGCCGTCTGCGTCGTGCCGTAGGCGGTCATCA
>DAIRTX010000024.1:0-47575 GCA_036803685.1 Verrucomicrobiota bacterium
ATGGTCGCGAGGTCGCGGTCTTCGGCAACTTCCTTGCAGGTGAAATCAAATTCCTTGCGGCCAACCCAATCAATCGCGGAAGACGCTTTGAGCGTTTCGGCAGGCAAAACCATCGTGTGCGCGCCGACGAAACCGATCTTGGTGCCGGGTTTCTGCGCCTTGATGGCCTCGGCCACCTTGCAATCGTTTTTCAGCGACGGCGTGCTGGTGTTGATGATGACGTGATCGAAATCCTTCGCGATGCGCAGTGTTTCCTCCATGCCGATATTGTGCGGCGGACAATCGAGCAGTTTGGAATTCGGCGTGAGCGCGGCGGGTTGCGCGAGCCACGTGGGATACCAATAGCTGGTGACTTCGCGCCGCGCCTGGTAACGCGCGCCGGCGCCGCCATCGAAACCATCAAAACTCGGAGGTGAAAGATAAAGCGTCTTGCTCATTGGAATTTCAAAATTTACTCCGGCCTCGCGTCAATCTTCTTCGCGTCCTTGATCTTCGCCAGCAAATCATCGTGCTCGGACGTGTCGCTCGTGCCGCAGACAGTGCTGACGTGCGTCTCATGATGCTCCTCTTCCTGGCGCGAGAACGCGCTGCGGGCGCCGGCGGCGGGCGAGTTGATGGCGGCCTTGGCCTCGGCGAGATGGCCTTTGCCGATGGTCACGCCGTTGTAAGCGCGCTTTTCCAGTTCCAGCGAGGCCGGATACGGTTTCGGTTTCGCACCGAAGTTGTATTTGATATTTTTCCAGTTGTCACCGCTCTGGTAATTCGTGCCGAGCGCGCCGCTGGGATCGTAGCCGCAATGAACCATGCAATTTTCGCAACGCGAATCGCGCGCGACGCCGTTCACGACCCCGTATTTTTCCCAGTCCACCTTCGTGAGCATTTCCTGATAGCCGTCGTAATGGCCGTCGGTCATCAGATAACACGGCGCCTTCCAGCCCTTGACGTTGTAGGTCGGAATCGCCCATGCGGTGCAGGTCAACTCGCGTTTGCCGGCGAGAAATTCCTGATATACCGGCGTGCCGAAAATCGTGAACGCCTGGCCCCAATCGAGAATTTTCGCAAATTTCTGCCGCGTCATCTTGCGCGTGAGGAAAAAATCTTCGGGCTGTTTGCCGAGACGCGTGACCATGTCCTTCTTCGCCGCGTCGTATTCGTAGCCGGGCGAAATCGTGTGGCCGTCCACTTCGAGCGAACTGAGGAATTTGAACATGTCCTCGATTTCCTGAACGTCGGTTTCCTTATAGACGGTCGTGTTCGTCGCGACCTGGTAGCCGAGAATCTTTGCCATCTTGATGGCCTCGACACATTCCTTGAACACGCCTTCGCGTTCGACAATGAGGTCGTGGGTGAATTCGAGGCCGTCCACGTGAACGTTCCAATACATCCACTTGGTCGGACGGATAACCACTTTTTTGCGCGCCGCGGCGTCGGATTTGCGAATCGTTTCCGCGTCCTTGTCGGAAATCAATTTTTGGTCGAGCAGCTTTTTCAGCTTCGGCTCGACGGCCGGCGAATAAATCGCGGCAAGGTAATCCTTCATTTTCTTCCGCATGAACATGGCGTTGGTGCAGACGTAAATGACGCGGGCCTGTTTGAGCAGACCGGCAACAAGTTCCTCGATCTTCGGATAAATCAGCGGTTCGCCGCCGCAAATACTGACCATCGGCGCGTCACATTCCATCGCCGCTTCCAGGCATTTTTCCAGCGGCACCATGTCCTTGAGATTGGTGGAATATTCACGGATGCGTCCGCAGCCGGTGCAGGTGAGATTGCACGTGTGCAGCGGTTCGAGTTGCAAGACCATGGCGAACTTCGGCGTCTTGCGCAGTTTGTGTTTGATGATGTGACCGGCGATTTTCTTCGTCAGTGCAAATGGGAATCGCATAGAATTATCGGGCTTGAGCGAGTTGTTGGAACGGGGCGGACACCGCCACCGGCGCGTTGGTTGCCGCCGGCGGTTCGGCCTTCATCAACCCCGGCAAAAAGAACGAGGCGGGCGAAACCGACGTGCTGGCGTTGATGCCGGAGCAGCCGACACCGAACAGCGTCAAAAACGCCAGCATTGCCAGCCGCGACAAATTCCAATTTAATCTCACCTGCCCAGTATAAATCAGTCCGATGCGATGGCAACTTTTAATTCCAAATATGGCAATTCTTAATCCCCAAACCCGGCGCGCGACAAAAGGCGGACTGGCCGCCGCAATTTTTCTTTCCGCCACCGTCGGAATTATTTTCGCCGGCGAATCGCGCAACCCAATTTTCGCCGTCCGCGCCGGGGCGGAATATCATCGCGCGCAAACGCAATTCCAATCGAACACCAACGACCCCGCGGCCGCCTGGCAGTTTGCCCGCGCGTGTTATGACTTCAATGATTTCGCCACGAATAACGCCGGGCGCGCCACGCTGGCCAATCAGGGCATCGCCGCGTGCCGGCAATTGCTCGCGTGCGAATCCAATTCCGCCCCGGTACATTATTATCTGGCCATCGAACTCGGCCAGTTGGCGGACACCAAAAGAAACCTGGCAGCCTTCAAAATGGTGAGGGAAATGGAGCGCGAGTTCAAAACGGCGGGCGACCTGGACGAACATTTCGATTACGCCGGCCCCGCGCGCTGTCTCGGCCTGCTGTATCGCGACGCGCCCGGCTGGCCGGTGAGCATCGGCAGCCGGCACAAAGCGCGCGAATGGCTGGAACAGGCCGTCAAGCTTGCGCCCGATTATCCCGAAAACCGGTTGAATCTTGTCGAATCGTACTGGCAATGGAAGGACCACGAAGCCGCCGGCAACGAATTGAAAACGCTCGATGCGCTCTGGCCGTCCGCGCAAACGAATTTTACCGGTGAAGCGTGGGAACGAAGCTGGAATGATTGGTCAACGCGCCGCGATGCCGCGCGCAAAAAGCTCGACGAAACCGTCGCGCCATCGAAACCGCCGAAAAGCAGCCGTTGAATTAAACTGAAATTTTCTGTGGCAGCGACTGCGCGGGTGAATTATTGTATTACTCGAAAACTGGAGCTGCGCTGAAAAATCAAGCATCATGGCCAAACGACTTATTGCGACGTTGAACGATTCAACTCTGTTCCTGCGCGAATGGCTCGCCGACCCGCAACGAACCGGCTCCGTCACGCCCAGTTCCCCCAAGCTCGCCGCCGCGATGGCGCGCTGGCTGCCGTCCGACCCGGAAAGTTACGTGCTCGAACTCGGCCCCGGCACCGGAGCGGTCACCCAGGCGCTCATCGAACACGGCCTGCGCGAGGAGCGGCTGGTGGCCATTGAAAATAATCCCAAGATGGCGCGCCTGCTGCGCCAGCGTTTTCCCCGGGCCCACATTATCACCGGCGACGCGTGGCATCTTGACGTTCTGCTGCGCGAATGCCACGAACCGATTGAAAGCGTCGGCGCGGTCATTTCCAGTCTGCCGCTGCTGAATTTCCCGCCCGATGAAGCCGATGCGCTCGCCGAAAAAATCCGCGCGATTTTGGACCACGGCGGCAAATGGGTTCAATACAGCTATCATCTCGGCAACGGGCACCACAAAAGTGCCGCGCACTTCCAGCGGCTGGCCTCCAAGATCATCTGGCTGAATCTCCCGCCCGCCCGCGTGAACGTTTATCAGAAGTAAGGATGGCGGCTCTTCAAGAGCCATCCTGGTTTCAGTTTTGTTTCTCCGGCACTTCAATCACATCACCGTCGCGGAGCCGGAGAGCCGGCACGTTGTAATACAGATCGATCATTTGAGCCATTCGAAGCGGAGCGTTCATTTGACTACTCATGCGACTGCAATCCAAAATCCACTCGTGCTTTTTGCCGGTCACCGGATCATGGCGCGTGACTTTGACCCGGGAAAGGTCGGACGAGGACAGTAAGATGCTTTGGGCTTCCGGGCGGTTGAGTACGTAACCAATAAGCGAACTGTCGGCAGAACTGTCGGCAGGGTACACCGGTAATTCCACTTTCCCGCCACGCACCTCAAGGCGGACGCTCCCTTTCAGACCATTTATAATGGCGTCGCGCTGGTAGTCGGTCAGCCCGATGGGTCTGTCGCCCAATGCATGTTCCCGTTCCGGGATCTCCACCACGTCGCCGAATTCCAGCGGCACGTCCCGGGAACAATCAATGCCGTTGGTGGAATTGAGCAGATCCACGTTTATGTGCGTCTCGTTGGTGGTGTTTTGCTTGTGGCGGATGATCGTCAGACGTGTCAAATCAGGAAGCGGCAGGGAGGTCTGGGAATAGATGCCGGGGCCGGGGGATTTTCCCGGGTAAAAATTCAAAAGCGTTTCCAATAATGTGAACCGGTTCCAGTCGTTGGTTCCCTTTTGAAAAACCGTTTGTGAATAATTGGCCGAGGGACGGCTCACGGCGATCCGGTCCCAATGCGGCAAATTGTCCAGGGCACCATGCTGGCGGAGCAAGTCGGCGAGCGAACCGGCAGCAGCTTTTTGCTGTGGATCCAAATATTGGGCCAGTTTCTGTTTGACCAAATCCAATGGCGTATTCCCGTCGTCGCCTCGAAGGTTCGGGTCGGCTTTGTTCTCCAGCAACATTTCAGCAATTTTGCGGTCCGCCAAAATCGACGCAGCAACATGAAGCGGAGTGTAACCACCTTGATCGCCTCCATGTCCAATGCGGACATTTACATCCGCCCCGTGTTGCAAAAGAGTTTGCACAATCGCGGGGTTGTTTCTCCAGATAGCGCTGCTTAGCAAAGGCCACCTTGACTCGCGCGAATCAACCTTTCCCCCGGCGTCGAGAAGCGCTCCGAGAATGTCGGGATTGGCAAGTGCGCTGAATAACAATGGTCGGCCATCGGTCTGGGCATCGTTCGGGTCGGCCTTGAATTTTAATAGCAATTTTACCATCGGAAGTTGCCCGGTAGAAACGGCGAGAAACAAGGGGGTGATTGAGGCGCCATCTGGGTGGAACGAACCCCCAAAACTCATTGCCCAATCCGCCATTTCCTTTGCGTTTGGATTTGCGCCAGCTTGCAATAGCAGTTCGGCGGATGCGACATCCAGCTTGTGGATGGCCGCGAGCAATGGCACGTCCAGCTTGCCGCCATTCGGATCGGCTTTGGCGGCCAGGAGGATTCTCACACTTTCCGGCGAATCGCTTTCGGCGACAAAACTCAATGGCGTCCGTCCCTCTTTGTTTTCCGCACTCGGGTTTGCGCCCGCCGCCAGGAGCATCTGAATGATTTTCACCTGGCCGCCCTTGGACGCCAGATGCAGCGGTGTATTCCCCGAATTATCCTGCCCGTTCACCTCGGCTTTGTTTGCCAGCAAAACTTCGACCACAGCCTGAAAACCTTTGTTCGCCGCGATGTGCAATGGAGTTTGTCCTGTCACTTCTTTTGAATTCACATCCGCACCGCGGCTCAAAAGCAGTTCCACCATCGCCCGGTTGCCAGCCCTCGTGGCACCATGCAAAGCCGTCACGCCAGCGCGTTGAGCAACGTTGATGCCCGCGCCGTGATCGAGCAGGAAGGTCGCCACTTTGACCTGACCGTTGCGAGCGGCGTTTCCAAGCGGCGTGAAACCATCGGAAGCGGGTGCATTGATCAAATCCGGGCTGTTCTGGATCAGTTGCTGGATGCGGCGGATTTCCTGGTCTTCGTCGTCAGTCACCGTGGAAGCTTCTGCGTGGGTCGCCTGAACCGGTCCGGATTTGTCGCGAAGGGCTTTGGCGGCGTTCAGATCCGCTTCCATTTTGACCTGTAATCCGTTAATCACGCCATCTACCTGGGTGTCAATCTGACCGTTGATGGCGTTCACCAATGAGGCTGCTCTGATGATGTGGAGGTCTGTCGGCGCGTAGACGTTTGTGAGACTTGCAAGGGTCTGTTCTTCTTCATTCAATTGCTGCATCAATGTCGTCAGCACCGGGTTGGAAAAATTTTGCTGGATGGCGATCCTCCTGTCTTCCCGTTTCAAACTGGAAAGGTGCTCGATTTGCGTCTTCAGGGCAGCCGCTTCCGCTTCCAACCCGGCTGCTTGGGCCATTTTGGCCATTGACTCAGCAGCTATTGCTGAAGGCGACGATGCTTGCGGCGTTGTCCCCAGCCCCGTCAGATTCTGCCGGCTCAACGTCTCCAGCGTTTTCTGATCGGAAAATTCGCGGATGACGCGCTGGTATTGGACGACGGCTTCGTTGGTCTGGCCGAGCTTGCGATAACATTCGCCCAGCCGGAAAATCGCGGTGGCCGCCACCTGCCGGTCCTTGTCAAATTGCGCGGCCAGCGCCTGGTAATTGGAGATGGCGGCGGCGAGGTTGCGGTTGGCCTCCTCCTCGAACAACCCCTGTCGCAACGCCGCGCTCAAATCGTTCGTCTGCGCACGCAGAAACATTGTCCCTGCCAGAAGCACCACACCCGCGAGCCATTTTGTTTTCATAAAGTTGTTTGGTTGATTAGCTGCCGCAAAGTCTGTCAGAGACACCCGGAACAATTGTCACGCTTTTGCAAAATCCATTTTTGTCCGTAGCAGCCGAGGCAACGAGGCTCTGATTTCGATTCGGCATTCCGCATTCGACATTTAAAATGAGCCTCCTTACGTCGGCTGCTACAATAATCAGATGTCGCATCATTTGGCCTCTTTCACCGGCAGTTCCAGCCGGTACCCAACGCCGTGCACCGTTTTGAGCCAGCGCGGTTCATCCGGGTCTCGTTCCAGCTTGGCGCGCAGGCTGGCGATGTGATTGTCCACGGTGCGCGTCGTTGGAAACGCCGCGTAGCCCCAGACCACGTCGAGAAACCGCTCGCGCGTGACTGGTTCACCCTCGGTTTCGGCCATCAGCCGCAGCATGGAAAATTCCTTGGCCGTCAGATGAACCGGACGTTTGCCGCGCACGGCGGTCTGCCGGGCCAGATCAATTTCAATTTCGCCCAGCTTCAATTTTTTCGCCGTCTTATGCTGCCGTTGAAATCGCCGCAGCAGCGCGCGCACCCGGGCGAGAAGTTCCTCCGTGCTGAATGGCTTGACCAGATAATCGTCCGCCCCGGCGTCCAGTCCGGTCACGCGGTCCTCGATTTGTCCCTTGGCGGTGAGCATGAGCACCGGCACGGTCAGAGCGAGCCGGCGCAATTCGGCGCACAGCGCGAAACCATCGAGCTTGGGCATCATGACGTCGAGCAGGATCAGGTCGGGCTTTTCGTCGAGCGCGCGTTGCAGGCCGCTCTCGCCGTCCGCCGCCGACAACACGCGATAACCTTCCGCGGTGAGCAGGTCGGCCAGCGCCGTACGCATGGGCGCTTCGTCTTCGATGATCAGGATGCGGGACATGTTCAAAAGGTGGAAAACATCGAACATTCAACATCCAACGCCCAACATCCAATTGTGGAAAAGCGGCGTCCGGGCCGGACATTCGACGTTCGATGTTCAATGTTCGGTGTTCGATGTTTCATTTCTTATTGGAATTTCAATTGTAAACCGGCTGCCCTGGCCGGGTTCGCTTTCGACGAGCACCCGTCCGCCATGCGCCTCGACGATGTGTTTCACAATGCTCAGGCCGATTCCAACACCTTGCGTCTCGCGCCGCAACTCGGAACCGCGCCGGTAAAACCGCTCGAAAATCTTTTCGTGTTCCGCCGGCGGAATGCCCGGACCGTGGTCGCTGACAAACAGATTGAGGGTTGAAGGTTGAGGGTTGAAGGTTGGTTGGGCTCCGAACTCCAACCCCACCGTCACCGTCTCGCCCTTCGGCGAATGTTTGATGGCGTTGTCAATCAGGTTCACCAGCGCCTGCTGAATCGCGCGGCCATCAATCTCCATTTCGATGTTGGATGTTCCCACCTCCGCTTCGCTTCGGCGCGGCAAGGGATGTTGGATGTTCCCGCCTTCGCTTCGCTCCGGCGCGGCAAGCGATGTTTCCTCCTTCAAGCTCACGCCTTTCTCCGCAGCGTTGGGTTCCATGAGCTTCACGGTGGTCCGGACAAGCGCAAGGATATCGGTTGGCTCAAACTCGTATTGTTTGCGGCCCTGTTCGATGCGCGAAAAATCGAGCACGTTTTCGATGAGCGACGACAGTCGCCGGCATTCCTGGACGATGAAGCCGAAATACTCCTTCTGTTTCTGCGGTTCCGGGATTTTGTCACCCTCCAGATTTTCCGCCATGAGCCGGACGGAGGCGATGGGCGCGCGCAGTTCATGCGAGACGCTGGAGACGAAGTTGGATTTCATTTCGTTGAGCTGCTGCTGGCGGCGAAACGAATGCAGCGCAGCCACAAACCCGATCAATGCTGCAACCGCAGAGAGCGCAATAAGCGAACCGAAGACAAGCTGGCGCTGGCGCTGTTTGGCGTAAAGCAGACTGCGATTGACCAAATGAATTTGCAGTGTGAATCGCGGATGACCCGGCAGGGTCTCAAACCAAATAGTGTTTGTGTCCCGGCCCGTGGACCGATCTCTTTGGTGCATGCCTCCAATCAACGACATGTTAAATTGATTTTCGGCGAGAACTTCACCTGCCGGTTGTCCCGGGCGCTTTTGTTGCCACGGTGACGGCAGCGCAACCTGGTTTCCCTCCAATTCCACAGAAAGGGCAAAGTAGCCGGGCAAAGTCGCTTTAGCATCGCGCAACGCTTCAGCAAAGCCGCGCGCGACCACCAGTTCGGGCTGCGCACTAAGCCAGAGCGAGGCGCCGCCCGGAACGAGGGTGGGATGGTTCGAGATCGAGGCCGGGACAAACTCCGGGTGGATGGTACAAAACCATTTTTGTCCCATCGTGGCGATCCAGAAATTGGTCGTGACGAGACCGCTGACTTTGCCGGCTTGTTTCACCACGCCGGCAAATTCCTGTTGCGTCTGATGAACTTTCCAAAGCCGGCGCAACGCGTCGAGCGCCGGAACCAGACGGCGGTCGCGGGCGGCCAGCGGCGCGGCCTCGTCCAGCAGATTCGGAGTCAGGACGCTCGGACGCAATTCGATTTCCGTTTGCAGCGTTGTCCAGAGCGGTTCAGTCGCGCCGCATTCGCGCGCCCGGCGCAGCACTTCAGCCAATGCCAGAGCCGAAAGCGGCACGCCAGTCTCGGAAAGTGGTTCGACGGTTACGGATTGGATATAATAATGGCGGTTGAAGAAACGGAGCAGGTCGCTGACGGCGTTGGTCGCCGGCTCGGATTGCGATTCGGCGCGAAGCTGGATGAATTCGGCATTGGCGCGCGCCGGCGCGGGCGGTTTGGTTTCAAGAAATTGCCGGGCGAGTTGAACCACATTGGAAGCCGGCTCCGCCGCATCGTCTGCTTTGCGAAGGGCTGTCCACGCGGCTCTTTGGTCTGCCGTCAACGTGACGAACCATTCCGGCGGCGCGGGCGGATTGTTGAAACCAGAATACAGAAGCACGCCGTTCGTGTTCAGGGAAAGGTCGTGCAATGGGAAAACCGATTGTGGTTGCAAAGTGGGAAACGCGGCCTGCCACGCGGGGAGTTCGGCGAGGAGAATGTTGGTAGCCCACCATTGCTGTTCGTTGCTGCCGGGCCAGGCGCTCAGAACCTTTTGTTGGTTCTGGAGCCAGCCATATGCAGGCGAAAATTCCGTCATTCGCAATGCCACACGGCTGCCGAAATCAGCGGGAAGCGCCTGAAGAATTTCGTTTGCTCGCTGTCGCGCTTCCTGTTCAACCGCATTGCGTTCGTGCAATAACGCCCACAGGCCGAAACCTGCCATCAGCGCCACCGGCAGCAGGATCAGCATCCCCTGCCAGAAAAAAGTCGGTTTGCGGGTTGTGCGTGGGCCGGCCATGGGCGTTCTTTATGTGACCAGCTTACGCGCACGGCAAGCCGTAGTTGTCACGGTTTTGCAAAATTGTCCGGCACAAATCGTTTGGATTTTGGCAGCAAAAAGCAAAGCGCCGCCGCCGCGAGGAGCGCGACACCCAAAACCCCAAACGGAATGGCGATGCCGTGCGTCCGGAATTTTAATTCGCCGACAATGGCCGGGCCGAGATAGCCGCCGACGTTGCCGAGCGCGTTCACCAGCCCCATGACGGCACCGGCGGTCGCGCGCGGCATGGTTTCCGTGGGAATGGCAAAGAACGGGGCCAGTCCGGCGAACGGCCCCGGAATGGCCAGACACAGGAACGCGTACGAAAGCCAGAAGGAATGTTCCTTGAGCAAAACGCTCACGATGAGTGATGCGCCGCTCAAGGCATAAACGAAGGCAGCGTGACCGCGGCGCTCGCCGGTCTGGTCGGAGTGCCGCGACAGGAGCACCATGACGATGGCGGTGACCACGTAAGGAACGGCGAAAAGCAGACCGGTTTCCAGGCCAGTGAAATTGTGGCCGCCGCCCTTGAGTCCTTCGGTGAGGAACGTGTTGCAGCCGTAGGAAGCGAAGTTGTAAAGGAAACAAACCGCCAGCATAACGAACACCACCGGTTGCCGGAAGGCGCGCCAGACAGAAATTTCCTTCACCGGTTCCAGTTCCCTGGCTTCGCGCCGCAAGGTGGCTTCCAGAAAATCCTTTTCCTCGCGTGATATCCATTTCGCGTCACGGGGATGGTCGCTGATGAAATAAAGCCAGACCGGCAGCCAGAGAAACGGCAGCGCGCCTTCAATCATCAGCATCGTCTGCCAGCCCCAGCCGCCCAGCAGCCAGCCGGTGATCGGCGCGGACGCGGCGACCGCCAGCGGCTGGCAAAGGTTCCAGTAGGCATTCGCGCGGGCGCGCTCCGAACGCGGAAACCAGTTCGCCAGCAGCACCAGCATGGTGGGGAACACACCGCTTTCCGCCACGCCGAGCAGAAAGCGCATCACGGCAAATTCCCGGAAACTGGAAACCAGTCCGCCGCCGACCGCGCAAATGCCCCAGAACACCAGGAAAATGGAAATTAATTTTTTCGGACTCCAGCGGCTGGCGAAATAACCGCCGGGAATCTGCAACAGCACGTAGCCGAGAAAGAAAATGCCGGCGGCCTGGCCCTTCAGCCGGTCGTCCATGAGCAGGTCGTGCATCATGGACGAAATTTTGGGGTCCAGCGCCAGCGCCACGTTCGTGCGGTCTACGTACGAAATCGTGTACATGATCAGCGCGACGGGAATGATGCGCAGCCAGCGTTGCGATTTCACGGAATTCAAGCTGGCGCGTTGTTAACAGAAGAACACGGCATTATTCAATGGTTAACTTTTGCGCAAGGCCGGCAGGGAGGCAATCACGCGTCCGGCTGGCTTCCAGAATTGTCCGGCTGAACCGCCCGCCAGTGTGAACGTTTATCAAAAGCAACAGCCGTTACTTCCCGCCGGATGATGTTTGCTTCGCCTTCTGGAATTTTTGCAGTTGTTCGACCAGGTTGCGCAATTGCTCGCCATCCTTGCCTTGCATTGACGGCATTTGCGCCGCCGTTTCCGCCACCAAAAGGGCGTCGGCGCCTCGGTCCTGGGCCAGCAGGAAATTCACGTACCGGAACACGGCCTCCGGTGAATACGGGCACAATGCCCATGCCTGACGAAAGGCGAAATCGGCCTCGTGCGCCATGCGGTCTTTTTCCGACGCATCCGTGGCGTGCTTCAAGCGCCACGCGTAAAGGCCGCCGAGTGAACTCCGCAATTTGGAAAACATCTTGTGGGAGTAGACGTTCTGGATGAAACGCGGGTCGCCGCTGAAACCGGTGAAATTCTGTTTCCCAAAAGTCTTTTTGGCAAACGCGGCCACTTGCTCAACCGGCGTGTCGTCGTTCAACCAGCCGCCGATCATCGGCTGCACCAGGTGCGCCCAATAGTCGTGATCGCGCTGGACGATTTCGTCGGACAATGCCGGCAACGGCTGGCGGTTGATTTTAAAAATCAGGCCGTGCGGTTCGAGATACGGATACATCCAGTCGAACGGGAAACTTTCCTCGATGTAAAATTCATGGCCGGGATTTTTGTCGAAAATGATTTTAACCAGCAAACCGTTGATTTCCATGACGGCAACCTGTCCGCTCACCTGCACCCGCCCGTTTGAATCCGTCCTGATATCTTCGCCCGGCTTGAGCTGGTGGTTTTGCAGCCGCGTTTGTGCGTCTTGAATGTAGTCCTGGAAACAGCGTTGGGAGTCCTCCTGTGTGGGGACATAAATCTTTTCTCCGTACATCGCGCGCAGATAATCAAGATACGTGCCGTCTGCCAACGCATTTTGCGTGAGTGTGCAGAACGGATCGGCATTCACGTGCGACCGTTGCAGGGCCGTGATGATGAAGCGTCCCGGATCCGTGCCGCCGAAGTAAATGCTCCCCGGCGGGATGGAGGCGATGATGTTGGTCCCAATAACCAAGGAATATTTTTCATCGCCCTCGCCGAAAGCATCCAACGCGCCCCAAGTCTCCAACACCGCTTGCCACGCCGTGCCACGCAAACGCTCATCTGTTTTGCCGGAGTGCTCGTATTGTCCCGCGTGCTTTCGGAATTCTACGAACGCGTTGCTGACCGCCAGCCAGTCGCCTTTGGCCGCCACTGCAAAAAACGCCTGGAACTCGGATGGCATTTTGTTCGTCGCCGCGTTCGCCTGCGCCTCCTTTTCCACAACAAATGATTTCAATTGTTGCGTGGTCTCCGGATTTTTCAGCGACCATGACGACGGTTGTTGTTTGGCGCAGCCGCTGATGAATAATCCAGCGCCAAGGATCGCAACCCCCAGTGAGTGAGTCATTGTTTTCATAGGTCGATTATAAGGCACTTCGGACGGACATTTCGATGCCATTTGTCCCACCGGTTTATCAAATAGACACCGGAGCGCACGGAATTTGTATAAAAATCCGTCCGTGCCGCCGCCCGTCCCTGAAGGTCCCTAATTTGGAATTATTCTAACTATTGACAGATCTTGGGGGCTGGGCTAGTTTGCCCGTGCCATGAATCTGGTCGAAAAGAAAAAATCGGACGGCGATCTGAATGAGCGGCTCACCACGGGCGGGTTCCGGTTCACGCCGCAGCGGCGGCAGGTTTATGACGTGCTCATCCAGAAGCGCGATCATCCGACGGCGGAGGAGGTTTTCATCCGCGCCAAGCAGGCCATGCCGGACATCTCAATGGCCACGGTTTATAACTGCCTCGACGCGCTGGTACAGTGCGACCTCGTGCGCCAGGTCCAGCTCGAACGCGGCGCGACGCGCTTTTGCCCGAACATGGAGGAGCATTGTCATTACTACTGCGACGAGTGCGGCACGGTGTTCGACGTGGCGCTGACGGGAAATTCAGCGGTTGTTCCCCGGCCAAAAGGATTTAAGATTGATCACTACGAAATCGCCGTTCACGGCCTCTGCGCCGAGTGCGCCAAAAAGAAGAAATGAATGAAGCGCCTCTCATTAACACCCTTCAGCGGGGTGCCGGAACGACGAACGGAGGCCAAAACCGTTTCAACGGTTTTCCGCACAGGACAGAAACTGTTGAAACAGTTTTTGTTCATCGGTGTGCGCCGAACACCTCGCTGAAGCGAGGTGTTAATGAAAACGAGAGTTAACAATTTAACGATTTGACAAAAAGATGAGCACCGCCACGGATACCATCGAGAGCCTGGTCAAACAGGAATACAAATACGGTTTTTACACCGACGTGGAAACCGAGTCCGCGCCGCCGGGCTTGAGCGAGGACACCATCCGGCTGATTTCGCGCAAGAAAAACGAGCCCGAGTGGCTGACCGACTGGCGGCTCAAGGCGTTTCGGCACTGGCAAACGATGCAGGAGCCCACCTGGCCGAAAGTTCATCACGAAAAAATCAATTATCAGGACATCGTTTATTACTCCGCCCCCAAGAAAAAGGGTGACGGGCCGAAAAGCCTGGAGGAGGTTGACCCGAAATTGCTGGAGACCTACGAGAAACTCGGCATCCCCCTGCGCGAACGCGAGCGGCTCGCCGGCGTGGCCGTGGACGCGGTGTTTGACAGCGTGTCGGTCGGCACGACGTTCAAAAAGCAACTGGCCGAGAAGGGCGTCATCTTCTGCTCGTTCAGCGAGGCGGTGCAGGAGCATCCCGATCTCGTCCGCAAATATCTCGGCCTGGTCGTGCCCTACACCGACAATTTTTTTGCCACGCTCAACTCCGCCGTCTTCACCGACGGTTCGTTCTGTTACATCCCCAAGGGCGTGCGCTGCCCGATGGAGCTTTCGACGTATTTCCGCATCAACGCGGCCAACACCGGCCAGTTCGAGCGCACCCTCATCATCGCCGACGAAGGCGCGCACGTCAGTTATCTCGAAGGCTGCACCGCGCCGATGCGCGATGAAAACCAGCTTCACGCGGCGGTGGTTGAGCTTATCGCGCTCGACAACGCAGAAATCAAATACTCGACCGTGCAGAACTGGTATCCCGGCGATGAGAATGGCAAAGGCGGCATCTACAATTTTGTGACCAAGCGCGGTCTGTGCCGGGGCAGAAACTCGAAAATTTCCTGGACGCAGGTCGAAACCGGCTCGGCCATCACGTGGAAATATCCAAGCTGTATTTTGCAGGGCGACAACTCAGTCGGCGAATTTTATTCCGTCGCCGTGACGAACAATTACCAGCAGGCTGACACCGGCACGAAGATGGTCCACATCGGCAAAAACACGCGCAGCACGATTGTGTCGAAGGGCATTTCCGCCGGGCACGGGCAGAACAGCTATCGCGGCCAGGTGAAAATCCAGAAGAGTGCTGCCAATGCGCGCAACTTCTCGCAGTGCGATTCGATGTTGATCGGGTCGAAGTGCGGTGCGCACACGTTCCCCTACATCGAGGTGAAGAACACGTCGGCAAGTGTCGAGCACGAGGCCTCGACCTCGAAGATCGGCGAGGACCAGATTTTTTACTGCAACCAGCGCGGGCTTTCGACGCAGGACGCCGTGAACCTGATTGTGAACGGGTTCTGCAAGGAAGTGTTCAAGGAACTGCCGATGGAATTCGCCGTGGAAGCGCAAAAACTTTTGGGCGTGAGTTTGGAAGGCAGTGTGGGGTAATATCTCCGCCTCGTTCTCGTTCTCGTCCTCGGTTCGTCCGGTTTCGATTACGAGGACGAGAACGAGGACGAGGACGAAAAGCTGAATGGTGATGATTTAACCGAACAAATGATGAGTAAACCTATTCTCGAAATCAAAAACCTCAGCGCGGGCGTTGAGGGCAAGCAAATCCTCAAGGGCATCAACCTGACCATCAATGCAGGCGAGGTCCACGCCGTCATGGGGCCCAACGGCAGCGGTAAAAGCACGCTGGCCGCCGTGCTGGCCGGCCGCGCCGGTTACGACGTGACCGGCGGCGAAGTGATTTACAACGGCAAGAATTTGCTCGAACTTGATCCGGAAGAGCGCGCCCGGGAAGGCGTTTTCCTTGCGTTTCAATATCCGGTCGAAATTCCTGGCGTGAACAGCACCTATTTTTTGAAAGCGGCACTCAACGAAATTCGCAAGTCGAAAGGCGAGTCTGAGCTCGACGCGATGGAATTCCTCAACCTCGTCAAAGACAAGATCAAATTGCTGGAGTTGAACGAGGATTTGCTGCGGCGCTCGGTGAACGAGGGCTTTTCCGGCGGCGAGAAAAAACGCAATGAAATCTTCCAGATGGCCGTGCTCGAACCAAAACTCGCCATCCTCGACGAAACCGATTCCGGCCTCGACATTGACGCGCTGCGCATTGTCGCCGGTGGCGTCAACAAGCTGAAGCGACCCGACAGCGCGCAACTGGTCATCACGCATTATCAGCGGTTGTTGAATTTCATCATTCCCGATTTTGTCCACGTGCTTTACGATGGCCGCATCGTGAAGTCCGGCGACAAACAACTCGCGCTCGAACTCGAAGCGAAGGGTTACGACTGGATTACCAAGGCCGCGTAGTTAAACTGGCGGCATGAATCTGGACGAAGCCCAACGCCAAAAAGTCGCCGCTTGGATTGCGGACGGCGCAACCATTTCTCAAATTCAAAGCCGGCTCGCGTCGGAGCTTGGCCTGAAGCTCACTTACATGGAAGTGCGTTTTCTGGTGGACGATTTGAAATTGACGCCGAAAGATCCGGAACCGCCCAAAGTTGCCGCGCCGGTTGCCGAGGCGACAAAACCCGCCGACAAGAAAAGCACTCCGCCACCCGCCGAGCCACCGGGCATGCCCGGCGGCGTGTCCGTGACGGTGGATCAATTGGCGCGACCCGGCGCGATTGTCAGCGGCAAGGTCGCCTTCAGCGACGGCCAGCAGGCCGAGTGGCATCTCGACCAGACCGGGCGGCTGGGGGTCGTGCCCAAGCAGCAGGGGTACAAGCCGACCGCTGCCGATATGCAGCAATTTCAAGCGGCGTTGCAAAGCGAAATAGCGCGGATGGGATTCTGATGGTTGGCTTGACTGGCGGGGCAAGCGTCCCCGCAAGCCGGGTGTCAGCGAATCTCTTTGGCTCAACTCGTCCAATGAATGACCAGGGCGTGTATTCAAAATGGGGAATCTTGGACTGCGGCGGCAAGCGGAGCGCGACGCCGCTTTGGCGCAGGGCGACGACTGCACAGTTCCCCCCTCAAAAGCGCTGTCGCCGCTGCGCTCTGCCAGCGCAGTCCAAAAATTTCAGTCTGCCAATAATCTCGTTCGATCCACCCGATTCAAGCTGCCAATTCTTGCGGCGAGCTGTGTGACTTGGCACACTGACGCGGCATGCGCGAAAAATTCCGGGTCTGGGCGGAAAGTCTCGAAACCTTTGCCCTCGAAGTCATCTTCGGGGAACGCCGCGACACCAAGGCGGTGTTGATGCGCGCAATTTTGTTTGGCAGCTCGAAGGTTTTCCAGGTCGGCGTCAAATTGCGCCGCTGGCTTTACAACGTGCGCATCCTCCGCGACAAGACGCTGGGCGTCCAGGTCATCGCCATCGGCAACCTGACCGTCGGCGGCACGGGCAAAACGCCGGTCGTGGAAAAATTCGCCCGCGAATTGCGCGATGCCGGGCGCAACGTCGCGATTCTCTCGCGCGGCTACCGTTCCAAACCGCCGCCGTTTCATCAATGGCTGCTCAACAAAATCCTGCTGCGCGAAGACCAAAATCCGCCGCGCGTCGTGTCCGACGGCAAATCGCTGTTGCTCGACTCGGAAATGGCCGGTGACGAACCTTACATGCTGGCGTCCAATCTCCGGGACGTCGTCGTGCTCGTGGACAAGAACCGCGTGAAGAGCGGGCGCTATGCGATAGAAAAATTCGGTTGCGACACGCTGCTGCTCGACGATGGTTTCCAGTATTGGGACCTGCGCGGGCGCCGGCACGACGTAGTGTTGATTGACCGCCAGCAGCCGTTCGGCAACGAACATCTGTTGCCGCGCGGCACGTTGCGCGAGCCGCCGTCGCACCTCGCGCGGGCCCAGACGATTTTCATCACCAAAAGCGACGGTCACACCGCCGAACTCCGCCGGCGCATTGCCGAATTCAATTCCGCCGCCGCCATCATCGAATGTGTGCATCATCCGCTTTTCCTCGAAGATGTGTTCACCGGCCAGCGGCGTAAATTGGATTTTCTGCAAGGGCACAAAGTCGCGTCGCTTAGCGGCATCGCGCAACCGGAAAGTTTCGAGCAAAGCCTCGTAAAACTCGGCGCGGAACTGGTTTATTCCAAACGCTTTGCCGATCATCACCGCTTCACCCAGCAGGAAATTCTCAACGTCATCAATCGCGCCAAAAAACGCCAGGCCGTCACCATCATCACCACGCAAAAAGACGCCGTGCGTTTTCCCAAAATTGACCGGCGCGATCTGCCGATTTATTTCATGCGCGTCGAAATCCAAATCGTCAGCGGCGCAAACGACTTTCAGGACTGCGTCCGCAAAATCTGTTTTCGCTAAAAATGGACACGCTGATTTACTGGCCCGCCCGCGCACTCGTCGCGGTGATTCAGGCGTTGCCGCTCCCCTTCGTCGCGCGCCTCGGTCGCGCGGGCGGCGGGCTGGCCTTTTGGCTCGACGCGCGGCACCGGCGCGTGGCGTTGAAAAACCTGACCCTGTGCTTCGGCCATGAAAAATCGCCGGATGAAATCCGCGCGCTGGCCCGGGAAAATTTCCGGCGCATTGGCGAAAATTACGCCAGCGCCATCAAAACCGCCGCGATGAGTTTTGAGGAATTGCGGCCGCACATCGAATTTGCCGGCATTGACCGCCTGCCGCAAAAATCCGGCGACGAGCCGCCGCGCAGCGCCGTCATCGCCATCGGCCACTTCGGCAACTTCGAGCTTAACGCGCGGATCCAGGACGTCCGGCCGGATTACCAGAGCGCCACGACCTACCGCGCACTCAAGCAGCCTGCGTTCAACCGGCTCATGCAGGATTTGCGCACGCGCAGCGGCTGCCTTTTCTTCGAGCGCCGCGCCGACGGCCCGCTGCTCCGCGCCGCGATGAACCGGGGGGGAATCCTTCTCGGCCTGCTCACCGACCAAAGCTCCAACGGCCTCCGGGCGCCGTTCCTCGGCCACGACTGTTCCACCACGCTCGCACCCGCCGTGTTCGCCTTGCGTTATCAGTGCGAACTTTTTACCGCCGTCTGCTACCGCGTCGCACTGGCGAAATGGCGGATCGAACTCGGCGAAAAAATTCCCACGCACGAAAACAACCGTCCCCGTCCGTCCGGGGAAATCATGGGCGACGTCAATCGCGCTTTTGAAATCGCCGTGCGCCGCGACCCCGCCAACTGGTTCTGGGTCCACAAACGGTGGAAACCAGCGTCGAAGAAAGACGATGGTCGAGCGTCGAGCGTCGAGAGCCAACAACCCCGGATCGCCGCGTGAATCCGAAATCCGAAATCCGAAATTCGAGATCCGCAAGAATTCTTGTGCGCGGGACAAACTGGCTCGGGGACGCGGTGATGACCACGCCGGCGCTGTTGCGCCTGCGCGAAAAATTTCCCGACGCGCACATCACGCTGCTCACGCCGGAAAAATTGCGCGATTTGTGGACAAATCATCCCGCCGTCAACGAAACGATTCCATTTGCATCGGACGAAAATGTGTTTTTAACCGGCAAAAAATTACGGGCGGGCAAATATGACCTGGCGCTGGTTCTTCCGAATTCGCCGCGCTCGGCGCTGGAAGTCTGGCTCGCCGGAATTCCGCAACGCATCGGCTACGCGCGACCCTGGCGGAATTGGTTTTTGACCACGCGGGTGACACCGCGACCGGATGCCGTAAAAATGCAGAAACGTTCGGTCGCTGAAATTCGCCGACTTGTAGCCGCCGACGTGAGTCGGCGGACTGACCACAACGACCGCGCTTTCACAAGCGCGGCTACGGCCCACCAGATTCATGAGTATCTGCATCTCGTTGCTGCGCTGGGCGCGAACCCGGAACCGCTGCCGCCGCAGTTGGTTGTGACACTTGGCGAAATTGAAGCCGTGAAGAAAAAATTCGGCCTGAGTGAAATTAAGAGGCCGATCTTCGGCTTGAACCCCGGTGCGGAATACGGCCCGGCCAAACGCTGGCCGGTGGAAAAATTCATTGCCGCCGCCCGCGAAATCCAAAATCGAACCAACTGCACCTGGCTGATTTTCGGCGGCAAAGCTGATGCGGCGAGTCAACGTACTGCCGGCATCTTGTCGGCAGAACAGAACTTCCGGCAGGATGCCGGAAGCACGTTTTTAAACCTGGCCGGAAAGACCTCCCTCCGCGAACTAATGGCGCTGTTGAAACTCTGCCGCGTGCTGCTCACCAACGACACCGGCCCGATGCACGTGGCCGCCGCGCTAGGCACGCCGGTCGTCGTGCCGTTCGGCAGCACGTCGCCGGAACTGACCGGGCCGGGTTTGCCGGGCGACGCGCGGCACCGGCTGCTCAAATCCGACGCGCCGTGCTCACCCTGCTTTTTGCGCGAATGCCCGATTGATTTCCGCTGCCTGAACGGCATCAGCGTCGAGCGCGTGGTGGAAGCGGTTTTGTCCGCGATTTGAACAACCAGGCAGCGAAACGGCCAAAACGGTCATTTCAAAATGTTGTAGTCGTCGACGTGAGTCGGCGCCATTATCCCGGATAATCAGCGCGGACTGATCCTACAGGGCCGGAGCGCCGGCCTCCGGCACGGCGCTTTGAGGCCTGTTTCAGCATCATGCCGTGCTGGAAGCCGGCGCTCCACAGTCTAAATTTCACGCCTGAAAATTCTTCTTGACGTTCGCCGCCAACTGTCATACTGTTCTATGACAGTAAAAGACGGCCATGATTTTTCAGATTGATTTCAAGTCCGGCAAGCCGGTTTACCTGCAACTGGTGGACCAGATCCGCTATGCGGCGGCGGCGGGCGCGTTGCGCCCCGGCGAACCGCTGCCGTCCATCCGCCCGCTGGCCGAGGAACTGCGCGTCAACCGCAACACCATCGCCAAGGCCTACGCGGAATTGGAAGGCCAGGGCGTCATCGAAACCATTCCCGGCAAGGGCTGCTTCCTGAAGAAAAGCGATTCTCCGTTCAACAAACAAGTCCGCCAGAAACTGCTGGCGGCGGAAATTGACGAGGCCGTGGTCATGGCGCATCACCTGCAGGTGGACCGCGAAAAGTTTCTGGCCCTGGTCAAGGAACGGCTTGATTACTTCGAGCGAAAGTCAGGTGCGAAGGAAAATGACTGACGCCGCCACTTAAAAATGAATACCGAACATCCAACATCGAACATTGAACATCCAATGTTTTATCCGCCGCCAGGCACGGTTCCCTGGATGTTGGGCGTTCGATGTTCGTTGTTGAATGTTCCCCGTCTTCAAACTGGAATATACCGCTGCACCCCTACCCAGGAATCGCATGAATAACACTTCCCCTGTCATCGAAATCAAGAATCTGACCCGCCGCTATGGCAAACTGGATGCCGTCAACGGCCTGAGCCTGACCGTCCGCGCCGGGCGCTGCTACGGCTTCTTTGGACGCAACGGCGCGGGCAAGACCACCACCATCAAGTGCCTGTTGAATTTGCTCCGGCCCAATTCCGGCACGGCGCGGGTATTTGGATTGGATCCGCAGCGCAATGAAGTCGCCGTGAAATCGCGGCTGGCCTACGTGCCGGACATGGTCGCGTTTTATCCGTGGATGACCGTGCGTGACACGCTGGAATATCTCGCCTCGTTCCGCCAACACTGGAACGGCGACATCGAGGCCGACCTGCTGAAACGCTTTCAACTCGACCCGAAACAGAAGACCAGCCATCTCTCGAAAGGCCAGAAAACACAACTGGCGTTGATTGGCGCGATTTGTCCCGAGCCGGAACTGCTGGTGCTGGATGAGCCAACGTCGGGACTGGATCCCATTGTCCGCCGCGAATTTATCGAGACCGTCATCGGCGCCTACCAATCCGGTGATCCGGGAAGCCGGACGGTTTTCGTTTCCACGCATCTCATCTCGGAATTCGAGGGTTTGATTGACGAATTCACCATCATCGAGCAGGGTTGCGAACTGCTGACGATGGACGCCGACGCCGCACGCGACCGCTTCCGCAAAATCCGGGCCCGGTTCGCCCAACCGCCCGTCAAACTCGATTTGCCCGGCGCGTTGAACGTGGAACAAAACGGACGTGAAGTGCAAATCTTGGCCGACGGCAACAGCGAACAACTGCTGGAAAAACTCCGCGCGCATCAGCCGGAAGAACTGCGCTGTGAATCGCTGTCGCTGGAGGAAATTTTCGTCGCGTCGGGCAATTTGAAAAAGGCAAATGCTGGAAAACCATGAATGCGACGACCATTCAGATTCAGTTCAACGCAGAGACGCAGAGGACGCGGAGAGGCACAGAGCGGTGGAGCTACAACCAAGCGTTTTGGGACTGCGGCAGGAAGCGAAGCGCCACACCGCTTTCGAAGCTCTCACCACAACCGAAAAGCGGTGTCGCCGCTGCGCTCTGCCACCGCAGTCCAAAATCATCGGCCAGAAAATATTTTCCCCTTCGCGAATCCTTGCGTTCTCCGCGTCTCTGCGTTAGCGAAGCCGACCTTTTCCCCAACCACCCATGAACCCACTCGTCAAAAAAGAAATCCGCCTGCTGCTGCCGAGCTTTTTGATCGGCGTGGCGCTGACGTTTGCAAACGGTTTTTTGACAGAGGACCAGCGTGGATTCAACGTGTTTGTTTCTGTCGTTTCGATCATCTCTTGTTCGGCGATCGCGGTGTTCATGGTACTGAATTCTTTCGGCGCGGAAATCAGTGCGGGAACTTTTTCGATGCTGCTCGCGCAGCCGGTGTCGCGCCACCGGATTTGGCGGACGAAGACGTTGCTGCTCGCGGCGGCCCTGTTCATCGGCGGTTTTTTATGGTGTTCCATTCTGTATTTGCGCTTTGAGGTGTTCAAACATCCGAAAGGCTTGGGAGATTTTTGGGAAATATTTCTCGGCACCTGGATGTTTCTGCTGGTGATTTATTCCGGCGCGTTGTGGACAGTGCTTTTGTTCCGGCAGATGGCGGCGGCGTTCTGGTTCACGCTGCTGACGCCCGGCGCCATCGTGATGCTCATCACGGTCTTGTGGCCGGAAAAATACTTCGCCGCCTGCGAACCAGCGGTGATCGGGGTGATGCTGATTTATAGCGGGGCCGGAATTTGGTTCGCGCGCCGGCTTTTCCTGCGGGCGCAGGACGTGGCATGGACGGGTGGAGTCATTTCACTTCCCGAATGGAAATTGTTCGCGGCGCGTTCGGAAAATACAGTTTCAACCCGGAACCGAAAACCGATTTTCGCGCTGCTGAAAAAGGAATTCCAGCTTCACCACGTCACGTTCATTGGCATGGGCGGATTGTTCCTGCTGCATCTTGGCGTTGTGGCATTGCGACACGCCCACCAGAACCCGCAGGATTACTTTTGGAAAAATTTGGACGAAGGTTTGGGATTCTTTGGAGTGTTGTGGCTGATGGCGCCATTGCTTATTGGCTGCGCAAGCGTTGCGGAGGAACGCAAGTTCGGCACGATGGAAAGCCAGTTGTGCCTGCCGGTTTCCAGTCGTGTCCAATTTGCCATCAAATTTTTCTTCACGCTGCTTTTTGGCGGATTGTTAAGCGTCGCCCTGTTTAGCCTGGCCGAAACCATTGGAATGGTGATGGGAGTGAAAAACCTTTTCTTTGTTTCCGATGAATCGTTTGACCAGTCGGCGGTGGGAATCTTGCTGGCTTTTGTCGCCCTTCCGGTGATGGCTTTTTTTGCCTCGACGCTGACGCGAAACATTTTACACGCTTTGGCCGCCGCCATCGTCACGGCGGTTGGATTTAGCATCATCATGACTGCTGCCAATGTTGTCACCGTGATGCATCCAACGGTGGTTTTTAGAGTCGTGTTGTGGCAGGGGTTGCTGGTGGATTACATCGCCATCCCGGCACTGCTGGCGACATTGGTCTGGCTCGCCTATCGAAACTTCAAAAGCCTGCATGAAAATCGTCGCCTTTGGCGGCGGAATGTTCTCGGCCTGACGGCGGCGGTGGTATTTTCCGCCACGCTCACCACCGCGATCTACCACCGCGTGTGGGAGTTGCTGACGCCGCTCGAACCAGCGCACGGCGCGGCGCGTTTGTCCGTCTCACAATCGCCAATTATCCAGATTAACAACCGTGGTGCGCTGACGATTTTATTTCCCGATGGAAGGCTCTGGTTAAGCCGTTTGATATACCGATGGCAACGAGGAGGCAGCCGGGATAAACCTGTCGGGTTGGCCGGGAAACATTTTGTCAGCAGCTCAAATTGGGTGGACGTAGCCACAGGTTACCGGAACACCGTCGGCATTCAATCAGATGGGAGTTTGTGGTTGGCCGAAACCGAGAGTGATCCCATCATTTTTACACGGAACCAACCGCTGGTCCAAAATCAACGGCCGATCGAGATGATCCGGTTCGGCAGCGAGACCAACTGGCAGGGTGTCCTTGCGCTTGGAGCTTTTCCTTTGTTGTTGAAGAATGACGGCACATTGTGGCGGTGGGGAACCAATCACCTTGGCGACTTTGACTACTGGCAAAACGATTGGCAGGACAAATGGCCGGGACTTCACGTTTTTCAGCCCTACCGCTTTGGAACGGAATCAAATTGGGCGGGAATGTTTTCCCTAGATTACGGAACTCCTTACCTTAAGAAGAATGACGGGCGCGTTTGGCGGCTGCTTTGGGGAACTCCAAACAATCGAACCAACAGTCACGAAATCAAACCCGGCGTTTGGGTTGAGCCGGCTCCCGGGTGGAATGCCGATTCCGATCAAACCAAATGGCAGAAATTTGACAGCGATTTTTATACCGATGGGCATTCCGTTCGAATCAGCATTCGCACGAATGGAACCATGTGGACCAGCGACATTTTGCCGTGGACGAATAATCTGCCACAAGCCTATGGAAGCCCTGTTCAAATTGGCACCGAAACGGATTGGAAAGCCGTGGCCGGCAGGTGGAATACATTACTGGCGGTTAAAACCGATGGTTCGCTCTGGAAGTGGGATTCTGCATCTCACCCAAACAAAATGTCATGGAAACGTTTGGGCAATCATTCCGACTGGGTCGCTGTTAAAAACTTTCAAGGCGGAATCATGGCGCTGGCCGCCGATGGCAGTCTTTGGTATTGGCAGACCCTTCCTCTCTACATTGATCATGGCCGTCAGCTGCCACCGTTCATGCTCGCAGCGCCCAGAAAACCGGCATTGATTGGAAACATTTTCGGCAAACCGGATTGAAGTTGAACCACAAAGAAACGAAGTAACAAAGATGACCATTACAAAAACCGCGTAGCCGCCGACGTGAGTCGGCGCCATTGTCCGGAATGATCAGCGCGGACTGACGTCCGCGGCTACGACGATTTGGAACCAAGAAGATCGAAGGTACAAAATCTTTGTTTCTTAGGGCCTTCGTGGTAAATTCGCCTTCGTGGAAACGGTCACCAAACTCACGAACCAGCTCGTCGCGTCGTATGCGCGCGTGGGCGGCATCAACCATCTGGACGGCAAAAACCTGCCGTCCAAGCGCGCCATCGCCGCCATCACGCAGGACTTGTTGCGGCTGCTGTTCCCCGGATATTTCGACGAGAAACTGATTCATTCGTCGGAAATCAAGGTGGTGACGGCGGAGTTGCTCGATTCGGTGCTGGGCGCGCTGGAGGATGAAATCCGCAAGAGCCTGGAATACAATCCCCCCTCCCATCTGCCGAAACAAAACATCACGACGGCGGCGCACAGTCTGACGGTGGAATTTCTCGGCAGCCTGCCGCGGTTGCGGGAAGTGCTCCAGACGGACGTCGAGGCGGCTTACGACGGCGACCCGGCGGCGAAGAGCAAGGAGGAAGTGCTGGTCTCGTACCCGTTCGTCGAGGCCATCGCGGTGCAACGGCTGGCGCATGAGTTGTATTTGAAGGACGTCGCGCTGATTCCGCGCATCATGACCGAGTGGGCTCACGCGCGCACGGGCATGGACCTGCATCCGGGCGCGCAAATCGGGTCGCACTTTTTCGTGGACCATTGCACCGGCACGGTTGTTGGTGAAACCGCCATCATCGGCGACCATGTAAAGATGTATCACGGCGTCACACTCGGCGCGAAATCCACCGCCGGTGGACAGCAATTGCGCGGCAAGAAACGGCATCCGACCATCGAGGACCGCGTGACGATTTATCCCGGCGCGACGATTCTTGGCGGCGAAACCGTCATTGGGGCCGGCAGCACGATTGGCGGCAACGTGTTCATCATGAACAGCGTCGCGCCGAAGTCGCTGGTCATTTACGACGGCCTCGACATGCGCGTGTTGAACAAGGCCAATAAGACCGCCGTGGTGGATTTTCAAATTTGAAAACAACGCCTGCTGTTGCTTTCTTAAAAAAGACTGGCAAATTTACAATATGAAACTGACCGCCGTCATTTATCCGGATTCGGAAACCGACTGGCTCGTGGCCGAATGTCCTGAAATCGGCACGGCCAGCCAGGGGAAAACCGAAGCGGAAGCGCTCGCCAATTTGCGCGAAGCCACCGAACTGTATTTGGAATCCTTTCCGCACGCTTTGAAGAAAGCCGCCGCCATTCGCAGCTTCGAACTGGCTCATGCCTAAACTGCCCCTCGTCTCGGGTGCGAAAGCCGTGAAGGCGTTGCAACGGCTGGGGTTCTTTGTTGACCGTCAACGCGGCAGCCATGTGGTGATGAAGAAAATTACAACCGAAGGCGAACACGGTTGCGTAATCCCGATGCACAAGGAACTCGCGCTGGGCACATTGCGAAGCGCGCTCAAAATGGCCGGGGTTTCGCCGGAAGAATTTTCTGATGCGTTATGATTTTCAAATTTGTAAGTCAGGAATCTTTCACATGACCAAGATACAAAACCGAGCGCTGGTGACCGTGGCCTTGATTTTCTGTGCCGGTCTAGCCGGATGCGCCTTGTTGCCTCCGAGTAAACAGGTGGATAAACCTCAAGGCCAAGGTTATGGCACAATCGGGTTTACCTATCATCGGGACACGCTCCACACATACGGACATGTTGAATTTTATTACTGGGACGAGAAGGGTAAACGGACGCTTGTCTGGCCTACGTTGAGCATGTTTGTGCCAATTGGTACGGACAGGGCTCTCTTCAAAGGTTATCTAATCAATGGTCCATCAGATCCATTTGCAGGTCAGCGTGGGCCGATACGCCTCTTTGCGGTGCAGGGGGCGGGCCCGGTTATGGATATCACAGACGATGTGATGCATTTATGGCCTAAATCGAATGGGATAAATTTTTTGGAAATAATACACAACGGGTGGCAGCAGATTTGGAACGTAGAACAGAAGGAAAATAATTTCGTCGTCAAGGTTAGCACTGCCGGTGACGGCGTCGGTACAGTAGAGCTAACTCGGGATCAGCTATTAAATCTGATTCAACAAGTTAAAGAAAAAGGGGAACCCATGAAAGATTCCGGAACAGGCACGCCTTATCTCAAGCGTGATTGGGAAGCGGAGTTGCGAGAATAAAAATAAACTCCGGATAATGCTACCGCCTGAAGGTTCATGAGTCTTTTCCCCAAATTTTCCGCGCACGCTGTGGTGTAAATGCGCCCACCCGTGGTATGATTCATTTAGCAAGACATTGAAAGCACTCATCGAAACCAGAAAAAAGCGGCCGGAACGGGTTTTCCTCGTCGGCGTCGAACTCAAATCGCGCAACCTTGCGGACACGCGCGATTCGCTGGCTGAACTCGGCGAACTGGCCGCGACCGCGGGCGGCGAAGTCATCGGTGACGGTTGGCAAAAAGTGGTATCGCTCAATCCCGCCACGTTCATCGGCAAGGGCAAGGCCGGTGAATTCGCGGATGTCTGCCGGCGGCAGGACGTGGACACCGTGATTTTTGACGAGGATCTTTCGCCCGCGCAAAGCCGCAACCTCGAAAAGATCTTCAACTGCAAAATTCTCGACCGCACGTCGCTGATTCTCGACATCTTCGCGCAACGCGCCCGCACGCGCGAAGGCAAGCTGCAGATCGAGCTGGCGCAGCTTCAGCATTTGCTGCCGCGACTGACGAAGTTTTGGGGCCACTTGTCGCGGCAAAAAGGCGGCATCGGCATGCGCGGCGGTGAAGGCGAAACGCAATTGGAAACCGACCGCCGCCGCGTGCAGGATCGCATCGCAAAAATTTCACGCGAACTGGAATTGGTGCGGCAGCAGCGCTCGACCCAGCGCAACGGCCGCCAGCGCAACAACTGGCCGCTGGCCTCCATCGTCGGTTACACGAACGCGGGCAAATCCACATTGCTCAACGCCCTCACCGGTGCGGACGTTTTGGTGAAGGACATTTTGTTCGCCACGCTCGATCCGACGACACGCCGGTTGCGCCTGCCAACGAACCAGAATGTGTTGCTCACCGACACCGTCGGTTTCATCCGCAAACTGCCGCACGGACTTGTTGAAGCGTTCAAGGCGACGCTGGAAGAAGTGGTGCAGGCCGATTTGCTGCTGCACGTCGTGGACATCAGCCATCCGCAGGCCGAGGAACAAATTGCCGCCGTGAATGCCGTGCTGGCCGAAATCGGCGCGGGTGGGAAACCGACGCTGATGGTTTTCAACAAAATGGACCGGCTTAACCCCGACGGAACCGGGGCCGGTGGCGCGGGCGCGTTGAACCGTTTGCAGGAACGGCATCCCAACGCCGTCGTGATTTCGGCCGTGACCGGTGAAGGTATTGCGTCATTGCTTGCGGAAATCGGAACGCAGTTGCGTCCCAAACGCGAGTTTCTCGAATTGCGCGTGCCGCACGAGCAGGCGGCGGTGATTGCGCGATTGCACAAGGTAGGCCAGGTCATTTCGCGCAATTACCGCGGCCCGGCGGCGCGGTTCAAAGTCCGTATTCCGCCGCAGCACCACGACGAATTCGCGCCTTACATCGTGCGTGAGGCGCAAGCGTCGTCGTAAAATTTTTGGCCGCCGAATCCGTTGCTTGCCCTGTTGCTGGGGTTGTCGGTATATTTTTGCGAGGCAAAATTGGTTATGTCACAAACCGGTCGCCAGTCACTCAACACCAGCACCGTCCTCTGCGTCATCATGGGCGGCGGCCAGGGCACGCGGCTGTTTCCGTTGACGAAGGATCGCTCCAAACCCGCCGTGCCGCTGGCCGGCAAATACCGGCTCGTGGACATCCCGATCTCGAACTGCATCAACTCCGGTTTCCGGCGGATTTACATTTTGACGCAGTTCAACTCCACCTCGCTGCACAGCCACATTTCGCGAACGTATAAATTCGACCAGTTCACGAGTGGATTTGTGGAAATTCTCGCGGCGCAACGGACGCTCACCGACGCCTCATGGTATGAAGGCACCGCCGACGCCGTGCGGAAAAATCTGATTCACTTTCTCAATCACGATTTCGATTACCTGATCATTTTGAGCGGCGATCAATTATACCGGATGGATTTTCGTCCCATGGTCGCACAACACGTCGAGACCAGCGCGGACATCACCGTCGCGACGATTCCGGTCGGGCGGCGCGAAGCGCAATCGCTGGGCATTCTGCAAATCGGCGCGGACCACCGCATCACGCGATTTGAGGAAAAGCCAAAAGACCCCGCGGTGCTTGATTCATTGCGGCTGGACCCGGGTTGGTATCCGAAACTCGGCATTGCCGAGCCTGCAGCGCAGGGCGAATTGTTCCTCGCGTCCATGGGCATTTACGTTTTCAACCGCGATTTGATCCGCAGCCTGCTCGACAATCCACTGCCCGATTTCGGCAAACATATCATTCCACAAGCCATCAATGAGCGCCGCGTTTGCTCCCACGTTTTTCAAGGTTATTGGGAGGACATCGGCACCATCCGTTCGTTTTTTGAGGCGAACCTCGATCTCGTTTCCGAACTGCCGCGCTTCAATTTTTTTGACATGAATGCGCCGATTTTCAGCCGTCCGCGCTTTCTGCCCGGCTCAAAAATCAACGGCGCGCAGATTGATCACGCGGTGATTGCCGACGGTTGCATCATCAACCATGCGCGCATCACCAACAGCATCGTCGGCCTGCGCACGGTCGTTGGCGCGGGCACGGAATTGAACCGCGTCATCAGCCTCGGCAGCGACTATTACGAATCGCAGGAATCGGTGGACCAGCACGAACGCGAAGGCAAACCGCGCATCGGCATCGGCGCGAATTGCAAAATCGAGAACACCATCATTGATAAAAACGCGCGCATCGGAAACAACGTCGTCATCTCGCCCGCCGGCAAGCCCGACAAGCTCGACCACGAACTCTGCTACATCCGCGACGGCATCGTCATCATCCCCAAAAACGCCGTCATCCCGCACGGAACGGTGATTTGAGTTTCGCTGCCATTTACTTTCCGCCCCGCCACTGCTAAAACTTCCGCGTGTTCAACGACGCCGCCAGTTGGAAAAACAAATTGACTTTTTCATAAAAAGCATCATGATGCTTGTATGAGAACCACCTTGACGCTCGACCCGGATGTCGCCGCAAAAGCAAAGCGCGGCGCGGCCAGGCTGGGCAAGCCATTCAAAAGCGTGATTAATTCCGCGCTGCGCATCGGCCTGGATGAAGTTTTGAAACCGCCCGCCGCCAAGCCTTACCGCACCAAGCCGCGACCAATGGGACTGCGGCCCGGCTTGAATTATGACAACATCGGCGAACTGCTGGCGCAAATTGAGGGAGAAGACTACCGATGATTTTGGTAGATGTGAACTTGCTGATTTATGCCGAGGACAGCTTATCCGAATATCACACCGCCGCGCGAACATGGTGGGATGCACAGTTGAGCGGCGCGGAACCCGTCTGTCTATGCTGGCCGGTTGTAAAAGCATTCATCCGCATTGGCACCAATCCACGCGCAAGCCGACGACCATTGACCATCAAAGAGGCGATTGAACGCGTGCAAAGCTGGCTCGACCAACCGTGCGTTCGAATTATTCAGCCGACGGAACAGCACTGGGCAATTTTTCAGCAAATGCTCCGCGTGGGGAATGCCACAGCCAATCTGGTTTCGGACGCGCATCTGGCGGCGCTGGCGGTTGAGCACAATTGTGTGTTGCAGTCCAGCGACACGGACTTCGCCCGTTTTCGAGGGTTGAAGTGGCGCAATCCCATCGCCGTAGACTAGCCAACCGTGATTTACTTTTCTTTTCTTCACTGCTAAAACTTCCGCGTGTTCAACGACGCCGCCATCTGGAAAAATCTCAACTCGCCGCGCCGGCTGTTTTTGATCGCCGGGCCGTGCGTGATTGAAAATGAAAAGCTGTGCCTGCAAGTGGCCGCTTCGCTCAAAAAAACCTGCGCGCAACTCGGCATCTTTTATGTCTTCAAAGCCAGCTTCGACAAAGCCAATCGCACGTCAGCCAAATCCTTTCGCGGTCCCGGCCTCGACCAAGGCTTGCGCGTGCTGGCCAAAGTCCGCGCCGAATTCGGCGTACCGGTGTTGACCGACATTCATACCGAAGCGCAGGCCGCTGTTGCCGGTGAGGTCGTGGACATTTTGCAAATTCCCGCGTTCCTCTGCCGCCAGACGGATTTGATTGAAGCCGCCGCCGCAACCGGCCAAATCATTAATTTGAAAAAAGGCCAGTTTCTTTCGCCGGTGGAAATGGGCCGGGTCGCTGAAAAGGCCCGGCGCGCCGGGGCAAAAAAAATCCTGATTACCGAGCGCGGCACGACGTTCGGCTACAACAATCTCGTCGCCGACATGCGCTCGATTCCAATCCTGAAACGCTCCGGCTTCCCGGTGATTTTCGACGCGACGCATTCGGTGCAATTGCCCGGCGGCGGCGGCGACCAATCATCCGGCCAGCGCGAATTTGCGCCGGTGCTGGCGCGGTGTGCGCTGGCGGCGGGCGCCAACGGCCTTTTTATCGAAACGCATCCGCGACCGGAGCGCGCGCTCAGCGACGGGCCGAACATGATTCCGCTGGCTGAGATGTCCGGGCTGTTGCGAGGATTGCTTAAAGTGTTCAAAGCGGCGAAAGAATGAACATCGAACATCGAACGTCCAACATCGAACGCCGAACGGTTTCCGACTCGCAAAATCGTTCTATATTCAGCGTTCGATGTTCAATGTTCGATGTTCTCCCCTTTTGATTTCTCATGCCCGCCAAGATTTCCCAAAAACTTCACTCGCGTCTGAAGCACGTGAAACTGCTCCTGTGCGACGTGGACGGCGTGTTGACCGATGGTTTGGTCTTCATCGGCGGCACGCAGGAAATCAAACAGTTCAACATTCAGGACGGTCTCGGCCTCGTGTTGTTGCGTCGCGCGGGCCTCAAAACCGGCTGGGTTTCGAACCGGCCATCGTCCGCCACGCGGCGGCGGGCGCACGAACTCAAAATTGATTTTCTCGTTCAACAAAAGGACCGTCTCGGCAAAGTCGCCGCGGTCGAAAAACTTTTGCGCCGGACCCAATTGGATTGGGACGCGGTTTGTTACGTCGGCGACGATATTGTGGATTTGGGTCCGTTGCAACGCGCGGGCGTTGCCGTGGCTGTTGCCAACGCGGTGCGCGAAGCGAAGGCGGCGGCGCATCTGGTCACCTGCGCGGCGGGCGGGCGCGGTGCGGTGCGCGAAGTGGTCGAAATGATTTTGAAAGCGCAGGGGAAATGGGATTCGTTCGTGGCGCATTACACGAAATGAATGCGAAAGCGAACATCACGCGGGCATCGCTGGTCGCGGGCGCGGTGTTGTTGTTCGCCGTCGCGCCCGGCGTTCGCGCGCAGCAAAACGGCGTCCAGCACGCGAACAATTTCACCACGACCGAATACTACGAGCCGCCACATCAACAACAAATCAAATCAATTTTGTCCGGCGCCGAGGCGTTGCCCCAGCCGGGCGGACTGCTCATCATCAAACAACTCAAGCTCGAAATGTTCAACCCGAACGGCACGCTGGAATGGGTTGTGAATGCGCCGGAATGCGTTTATGACACGTTCAAGGGCGTGGCGAATTCACCGGGGCATCTAGAGGTGCGGACGGGCGATGGAAAATTCCGCGTCGAGGGCGAAGGTTTTTTGTGGCGGCAAACCAATTCATTCCTCACCATCTCAAATAATGTGCGCACCGTGATTGAAAATGGGGCAATAATGAACACCAAACCATGAAATTTTTTAGTCTTATCATAATTGCCGGGTGGTGCAGCTTGACGGTCCACGCGCAAACAAATGCGACCGCGCAAAGTTCTCCCGCAAGTGCGACCACCAATTCGCCAGCTGCGCCCCCCCCGACGCGCCCCCCGACGCAGATTCATTCGGACAGTTGGGATTTTGACATGACGGCGCGGCAGGCGGTTTACCACGGCCATGTGCACGTGGACGATCCGCAGATGAAACTGACCTGCGCGCAGCTCACCACCGACCTGCCGGAGTCGGGCGGACGCCCGTCCCGCATCGTCGCCGAGACGAATGTGGTGATTGATTTCACGGACGACAAGGGCCAGACCAATCACACAACCAGCGACAAGGCGGTTTATATTTACAATGTGCAAAACGGCGCGACGAATGAAGTGGTCACGCTGACGGGCAATCCGCAGATGGAAAACGCTAAAGGCACGCAGGCGGGCGATGTCATTATCTGGGATCGCGCGAACAACAAAATCCATTTCGACAATCCGCACATGATTTTCCGACAAAACCTCAACGACGCCACGGCGGACACGAATGCGGCGGCGGCAGGCACGAACGATTTGTCGGCGCCGAAAAAGAATGACGAATGACTAAATCCGAATGACGAAAGAATTCCCAATGACCAATTCCGAAATGGCCGGGCGTGCGGTTGTTCCGGTTTTGTCATTCGGGCTTGGTTATTCTTTAGTCATTCGGGCTTCGTCATTGGTCTTTTTCCCGCCAGCGCCAAAGAATCGTCATTTTTAATGGAAACCTCCAAACCACAACCCAACGGCCTGCTGCTCGCCACTGAAAATCTGGTGAAGGAGTATCACAGTCGCCGCGTGGTGAACGACGTGTCCATTTCCGTGGGCGCGGGCGAAATCGTCGGGTTGCTCGGCCCGAATGGCGCGGGCAAGACGACGACGTTCAACCTGGTCGTCGGTCTCGTGAAACCGGACGGGGGCGCGGTGAAATTTCAAGGCCGCGGCATCACGCGCCTGCCGATGCACCGGCGCGCGCGGCTGGGCATCGGTTATTTGACGCAGGAACCGTCGGTGTTCCGCAAACTCACGGTTGCGGAAAACATTCTGGCGATTCTCGAAATGTGCCGGCTGTCGCGTGACGAACGCGCCGTGCGATTGAAGTATTTGCTCGAGGAACTGGATTTGACGCCGCTGGCCAAAAACAAAGCCTACACGCTCAGCGGCGGCGAAAAACGGCGGTTGGAAATCACCCGCGCGCTGGTGACGAGCCCCAAGTTGATGCTGCTGGACGAGCCGTTCAGCGGCATTGATCCGATTGCGGTTTACGAAGTGCAGAAGATTGTGCGCCGTTTGAAGGAGCGCGGGCTGGGCATTTTGATCACCGACCACAACGTGCGTGAAACCTTGAAATTAATTGACCGCGGCTACATCATCCACAAAGGCCAGGTGCTCGTGGAAGGCAGCGCCGAATTTCTGGCGAACGACCCGAAGGCGCGCGAAATTTATCTGGGGCCGGAATTCAACCTGTAGAAGTCCCCGACGGACGGCGGGAAATCAACGAACTTTTCACCTTCCGTGCAAAGCAAAAATCCCCGGAGCGCAGAACACTCCGGGGACGTTGAAAAAGAATTTATTACACCTTGCGCCGGCGAATTTGCCGGGCGGCAATCAATCCGCCGATGGCAAGCAATGCCGCCATGGAAGGTTCCGGAACCGGCACCGGATCGAGTAAAAGGCTGGTGGGAGTGAGGTCAAATTGCATGCCGGTTGGCGCTCCACCGAAGTCGCTCGCACTGAACCCTGAATCACTTCCAAACGTAATCAGCGTATAAGTTCCTGCAGTGGAAAATCCCGTGAGTTGAGTAAACGTAAAATTAAAAGTCCCCGCCGTTCCCTCTGTGAGCGCGCCGCCAAGTATAAAGTGGTCGGAATTGGCGGCCAATGAAGGATCGCCCAACTGAAAAGCCATTTTCCCGCCGCCGTTCCAAGCAAGCGAACCGGCCGTGAGCGTGCCAACCTGCGGGGCAGGTGCTGTTCCGACTAAAGTGATGTCTCCCGGGCTAATAGTCCCTCCTGAATTAAGCGTAACGCCATCGTTTATTGTGCCCTTTCCGCCAAGACCTGGTTGTGTGCCTGTATTGTTGACGATCACCGGGCTTCCGGTTGCCAAACTGCCATTCACAACGAGATTTCCCAGAGACAACGTCGTCGTGCCGGTATAGGTATTAACGCCTCCCAAGACCAATGATCCAATTCCTCCTTTTGTCAGTCCTTGATTGCCGGCGACAGGAGCATTGATGATGAGAAAACCGGACGTTGCCCCGGCAGCGACGCTTACGGACGGAGTGCCGCTGGAAACTTGGAGCGTCAGAACAGATGTTGAAGGCGTTCCCGGATTAATAGTATAACTTCGATTATTATTTACAGTAAAAGCGATGTTTCCAATGGTGTGATTGCCATCCAGCGTAATCGTCGGCCACCGCTTGGGTTGATGGATCCAATTGTGTTGTCAATGCCATCCGGCGGGCCGGCCGGGATCCAAAGGCTGGTGGTATTCCAGCTTCCATTGCCGCCCTGCCACACATAGGGTTGTGCGTTTGCCACCGTCCCGGTCAGTAAAAACAGGCTTGCCGCCGCGCCAAACAGCAGCGCACAACCACTCCGCCCCATAGTTTTTTCACAGGTTTTCATATTTTTGATTATTTAACGTTCGTTTTAGCCAACTTCGCCATGAAACCGCCCCTGTCCATGGCCACCCCCATCTTTCCGACACGCATCGGCCGGAAACCCATCTAGCTTGATGGACAGTGAACTTTAACATCAATCCTCGTTTGTGCCTATCGCCAGTTTTGGCGATGGATTGACGAGAACATCTGCGCTTGAACCTGCGGCGACTCTTATCGACGGAGTTCAACTGATATGGGAGGTATTGTCTTGGTTGAGGTTTTCAGAGCGAGGGGTGATTGTTTTTTTAGCTTACTTTTATCTCTCAATGTTTCTAGTCTGGATTGTCATGCGACGTCCAACCGTCACCGTTGAGCAGTTCTACAAGGAACATGCCGCCGCGCTGCAAATGCGGCTGCTGGCCGGCGAGCCCGGGCTGGAGCGCATCATCCGCGAAGCGACGGTAAACCGTCCCGGCCTCGTGCTGAGCGGATTCACGCATTACTTCGCCTACAAACGCGTGCAGGTTTTCGGCAACGCGGAGGTGTATTATTTGCGGTCGCTCACGTCCGCCGAACGATCGAAACGTTACGCCCACTTTTTCACCTTCAAAATTCCGTGCATTGTTTTCAGCCGCGGTCTCCGCCCGGACAAGGAATTTATGGCCGGCGCCGAGAAAGCGGTCGTGCCGGTTTTTCAATGCCCGATGGTCACGATGAAATTCATCAACGCCGCGACGCTGGCGCTCGAGACAATGTTTGCGCCCTGCGGTTCGGAGATGGGCAGCATGGTGGACATCCTCGGCGTGGGCGTGCTGATTCGCGGTGAAAGCGGCATCGGCAAAAGCGAAGCGGTGCTGGCGCTCATCGAGCGCGGCTACAGCCTGGTCTCCGATGACGTGACGAGGGTCACTGTGGAGGACGGCCGCGAAGTCGTCGGCACCTGCGCCGAATTGACGCGCGACCACATGGAAATTCGCGGCATCGGCATCATCAACGTCGCCGCGATGTTCGGCATCAAAAGCATTCGCAAGGAAAAACGCCTGGACCTCGTCGTCACGCTCAAGGTGTGGAACGAAGTTGCGGATGTGGACCGCGTCGGCATGGAACAGGAATTCGTGAAAATTCTGGGCGTGGACATTCCGCACATCGTCATCCCCGTCCGCCCCGGACGCGACCTTGCGCGGCTCATCGAAGTTGCCGCGTTTCAGACCAAGTTGAAAATGTCCGGTCACAACGCGGCTCAGGAATTTAACGACCGCCTCATCGCCCACATGAGCCAGGGCAATCCGCCGCCGGTAGAATAAAATTCAGTGGCACTTCATTTCCACATCGTTTAGTGTAGAATGAGCAAACCGATGAGCGCAAAAAAACTGCCGGACAGTGAGTTCTTCACCAAAGAACTCACGATCTCGAACAAGCTGGGCATCCATGCCCGGCCCGCCGCCATGTTCGTCAAGACCGCCAACCGGTTCGCGTGCGAAATTTTTGTCGAAAAGAACGGTGAAAAAATCAACGGCAAGAGCATCATGGGATTGATGATGCTCGCCGCCGGCCCGGGCAGCAAACTGACCCTGCACGTTCGCGGCGCAGACGCCCAGGCCGCCATCATTGAACTCGAAGCCCTCGTCAAACGGAAGTTTGATGAGGAATGAGCCGTGTGGCCTGGTTCGTGTTTCATCAAGCAGCCGTGAAGAAGTCTGTTCTTGACGCAATCGGCAACCCGGAACACGCACCTCTCTTCAACTTTGGACTTTGAACTTTGGGCTTTGGACTTTAATTTCGGCGCATGGCGGCTGCTGAAATTGACATCAAATACGTCGCGCATCTGGCGCGGCTGCATCTCACACCCGACGAGGAAAAGAAACTCGGCGCGCAACTCGGCGGCATTCTCGGCTACATCGAAAAGTTGAAGGAACTCGACGTTGCCGGCGTCGAGCCGACCGCCCACGCCGTGCCGCTGGTCAATGTCACGCGCCCGGACGAAGTCCGCCCGTCGCTCCCGCACGACGACGCCCTCCGCAACGCGCCCGCGCAGGCCAACGGGCTTTTCATCGTGCCCAAAATTGTGGAATAACCTGTACCCATGTCGAAGAACTTAACGCAAAGACATAGCGCGGCTGACGCCGCAACCAAACTTTTTGGAGTGCGGCGGGAAGCGAAGCGCCACGCCGCTTTTACAGTGTTGGTCGGCGTCCCAAAGCGGTGTCGCCGCTGCGCTCTGCCACCGCACTCCAAAATCCTCGCGGCGCACGATGATTCCAGGGGATTGCAGTGCAAAGACGCGGAGGCGCAAGGCGAATTTTTCTTTTGGGGCCTTTGTGCCTTTGCGCCTTTGCGTTAAAAACCATGCTCAACCAACTCACCATTTCCGAACTGACCGCCAAACTGGTCAAGCGCGAAGTCTCCGCGCGCGAGGCCATGCAGTCGTGTCTCGACCAAATCGCCCGCGTGGACGGAAAAATCCACGCCTTCATCAGCCACGATCCCGCCGATGCGCTCGCTCAAGCCGATGCCGCCGACAAGTTGCTGGCGCAAGGTGGCAGTGGCGCCAGCCGCCCGCTGCTGGGAATTCCAGTCGCAATCAAAGACGTTCTCGCCGTCAAAAATCAGCCGCTCAATTGCGGCTCGAAAATCCTCGGCAAATTTGTTTCGCCCTATGACGCGACGGTCGTCGAAAAGTTGAAGGCGGCGGGCGCGATTGTCTTTGGCCGGCTGAACATGGACGAATTTGCCATGGGCAGCTCGACGGAAAATTCTGCGTTCGGCATTACGCGCAACCCATGGGACACCACGCGCATTCCCGGCGGCTCGTCCGGCGGCTCGGCGGCGGCGGTCGCGGCAGACGAAGCGATTGCCACGCTCGGCTCTGACACCGGCGGCTCGATTCGTCAGCCCGCCGCGTTGTGCGGTTGCGTCGGCCTGAAACCAACCTACGGCCGCGTGTCGCGCTACGGCCTTGTCGCGTTTGCGTCGTCACTCGATCAAATCGGCCCGTTCACCAAAAACATCCGCGACGCGGCGACGATGCTCGGCGTCATCAGCGGACATGATTTGCGCGATTCCACCAGCGTGCCGCAACCGGTGCCGGATTATGCCGCGAGTCTGACCGGCGACATCAAAGGTTTGAAGCTTGGCCTGCCGAAGGAATACATGATTGGCGGGCTGGATCTCGAAGTGAAAGCCGCGGTGGACGCCGCCGTGAAACAATTTCAAAAACTCGGCGCTGAAATCGTGGAAATTTCGCTGCCGCACACTGACTATGGCGTGTCGGTTTATTACATCATCGCGACGGCGGAAGCGTCGGCGAATCTTGCGCGGTTTGACGGCATTCGTTACGGGGCGCGTGTGGACGGCGCGGATCCGATTGAACTTTATCGCCGGACGCGCGGCGCGGGTTTTGGCGCGGAGGTGAAGCGGCGGATCATCCTCGGCACCTACGTTTTGAGCAGCGGCTACTACGACGCGTATTATTTGCGCGCGCAAAAAGTCCGCACGCTCATCCGCAACGATTTTTTGAAGGCGTTTGAAAAAGTGGATGCCATCGTCACGCCGACCTCGCCGACCGCCGCGTTCAAAATCGGCGAAAAGTTCGACGACCCGTTGCAAATGTATTTGAGCGATATTTTCACGATTTCATGCAACCTGGCGGGCATCTGCGGCATCAGTATCCCGTGCGGTTTTACCAAAAATCCGAAACTGCCCATCGGCCTGCAACTGCTCGGCAAGCCTTTTGGCGAGGAAACGCTTCTGAAAACAGCCCACGCTTATGAGCTAAACACCTTGTGGCACAAGGAAAAAACAGCTATAGCAATCTGAGCCAGATTATTCGGTATGAAGCCAATCCAGCATGCCAACAAAGTTCTTTTTTTCGTGGGGATGTGCTTTCCGCTGCTGGCACTGATTGTAATGAGCTGGCTCGTGCATCAGACGACCGGACAATTCCGGGATTCATTTTTTCAAGTGGGGCATACCTACAAAGTCCTGAACCTCGTCCAGCAAACCCAGTTTCACCTTCTGGATGCGGAAACCGAACGGCGCGGCTACCTGTTGACTGGTGGCAATGACTATCTTAACTCATACGGCAGGGCCATGGCAGCGGTCCGCAATGACATTGATCAATTGAAAAGCCTCGTCCAAGCCAGGGCCGGGCAACAAACCAACATCCTGGCATTGCAAAACCTCATTGCTGAACGGCTGGGCATTAATCCTGACACGATTGCCGGAAGCAAGGTCAATGTGCACGAGGCGCTGGCCATCGCGTTGACAGACGAGGGCAAAAACACGATGGAGAAAATCGGCCGCGTGCTGTTCCAAATGGGGCAGGAAGAGGAATACTCGCTGAATATAAATCAGCAGCGCGCGGAAGCCGATTCCATTTCCAGCCAGATCACGTCGGTGGTGCTCATCGGGACCGTCGTCATGGTGCTGATGTTCACTGTCATCATCCTGCAGCGACTCGAAAAACTGCAACAGGTCGTCACCATCTGCGCCTGGACCGGCCAGGTAAAATACGAGGGCCAGTGGATTCGCCTGGACGAATACCTGCAACGCCGGTTCGGTCTTTCCGTTTCGCATGGTCTTTCCAAGGAGGCGGCGGAGAAAATGGTTGCGGAGATGAAGGGATTCCCCCGGCCGGGCGGTGAACAGCCGCCGGGCTGACCCGACGCCGTTTGAACAAATCATTGGGCTTGCGTTCCAAGTAACTTGATGGTTACTTAATGGAATACATGGCCAGACCGGCAAAACCGAACGGCGCAGTGGCGGAGCGGAATCCCGAACGCACCCGCGAACGCATTTTGTCCGCCGCATTGCAGGAGTTCGCGGCGAACGGTTTTGCCGGCGCGCGCGTGGACGCGATTGCACGGCGCGCCGCCATCAACAAGCGGATGCTTTACCACTATTTCGGCGACAAGGAGCATTTGTTCCGCGAAGTGCTGCGCCGCAAAATCGCCGAGCGGCAGGCGTCGGCCGAGGGCTTGTCGGGCGACCCGGCGGAGAGCCTGCCATTTTGGTTCAAGCTCTCGTGCAAGGACGCGGACTGGGTTCGCCTGCTGGAATGGGAGGCGTTGCAGGAGGCGGACAACCAGTTGATTGACGGAACCGGCCGGCGGGCGCTGGCGACACGGGCGCTGGGCCGCATCCGCCAACAGCAGGCGCTCGGCTATCTGGCCGGCGAATTTGAGCCGCGCCACCTTTTGATCGCGATGCGGTCGCTGACGATGTTTCCGATGGCGTTCCCGCAGTTGACGCGGCTCATCACGGGCCAGCCGGTTTCCGATCCGCATTTTCAGAAGAAGTACGCGGAATTTTTGCGAAAATTCGCCGCCGCGTTCCAGCCCGCCGGCAGCCACCGCAGCAAAATCAATTTCAAAAAATGAAAATGGCATGAATAATTCAACCCTGATTCCAACGCTGGCAGTTGTCGCGACGATGTTGGTCAACGGCTGTTCGGGCGACGCAAAAAAAGGCGCGGGTGGCGCGGGCACACCGGTGCTCGTGGCGCCGGCGGTCGAAACCAACGTGCCGGTGCAAATCAATCCGCCGCCGGTCGGCCACGTGATGCCGTACTCGACGGTGACAATTCGTCCGCAAGTCGGCGGCATTTTGAACCAGGTCCATTTCCAAGAGGGACAGGAGGTCAAAAAAGGCGACTTGCTGTTCACCATTGATCCGCGGCCCGTGCAGGCGGCGCTGGCCACCGCCCGAGCGAATCTGGCCCGCGACCGGGCCCAGCGGGAAAACGCCAAAATCCAGTTCGGTCGCGAGCAGAAATTATTTGAGCAGAAATTGATTTCGCAGGACGAATTTGACACCAGCAAGGCGGGCCTCGACGCCTTGGAAGGCACGGTGGCGGCGGACGAGGCGGCGGTCACCAATGCCGAACTGAATCTGGAATTCACCGGGATTCGCGCGCCGTTTGATGGCCGGACGGGCAGCCTGCAGTTTCACGAAGGCAACGTCGTCAAGGCCCCGGATGACACGTTGCTGACCATCAATCAGATCCATCCGATTTATGTCGCGTTCGCCGTGCCGGAGCAGTATTTGCCGGAAATCAAAAGGGAGATGCGCGAAAAAACGCTGAAAGTGATGGCGACTTTTCAAAACATGGACGCGCCGCCGCAGGGCGAGTTGACGTTTATTGACAACGCCGTTGACACGACGACCGGCACGATCCAGCTCAAGGCCACATTTCCAAACGAAGACAACGCGTTGTGGCCGGGGCAATTTGTGCAGGTGGCGCTGACGCTTTCGGAGTTGACGAATGCAATCGTCGTGCCGTCACAGGCGGTGCAAACGGGGCAGGACGGCGACTTCATTTACGTCGTGAAACCGGATCAAACCGTCGAGCAGCGGCCGGTGACCATTGGCATCACATCTCAAGGCGGGACGGTGGTGCAAAGCGGTTTGAAAGTCGGGGAAACGGTGGTCACGGACGGCCAGTTGCGTCTCGCGCCCGGCGTGAAGGTGAACGTCAAAACTCCCGAAACTGCCGGGTTGTCCACCAACGCGGCAGCAACCGCCGGGCGGAAATGAGGAAAAACCTCGAACCTCGAACATCCACCCTCCGCAGTATTGTTACGGAGGACGGGTCGAACGTTGACCGCCGAACCGGTCTTCGTCGCGGGCTTCATTCGATGTTGGATGTTCGATGTTGGATGCCTGCCCTGCATAGCCTTGGCGACGAAGGGTTCGATGTTCAGTTGTTATGAACGTTCCCGAACTGTTCATCCGCCGCCCCGTAATGACCACGCTGGTCATGTCGGGCATTTTGTTGTTCGGCATCATCGGCTATCGCCTTCTGCCGGTGAGCGATCTGCCGAGCGTGGATTATCCGACAATTCAAATCTCTGCGGGCCTGCCCGGCGCGAGTCCCGAAACGATGGCCTCATCCGTGGCGACGCCGCTGGAGAAACAGTTCTCGACCATCGCCGGCGTTGATTCCATGTCGTCGGTCAGCGCGCAGGGCAGTGTGCAAATCACCATTCAGTTCATGCTCGACCGGGACATTGACGCGGCGGCGCAGGACGTGCAGGCGGCCATTGCGCGGGCGGCGCGGCAATTGCCGCCCAACATGCCCACGCCGCCGACTTACAGGAAAGTCAATCCGGCTGATTCACCGATTCTTTATCTCGCCATGTCGTCACCCGCGCTGCCGCTTTCGACGGTGGACGACTATGCCGAGACGCTGATGGCGCAGCGCATTTCGATGATCAACGGCGTCGCGCAAGTGTCGGTCTTTGGCTCGCAGCAATACGCCGTGCGCGTGCAGGTGGATCCGAACAAACTGGCCGCCTACGGCATCGGCATTGATGAAGTCGAGTCGGCGGTGGAACGGGGCAACGTGGACCAGCCGACCGGCACGCTTTACGGCCGGCACCAGGCGTTCACCGTGCAGGCCACGGGCCAGCTCCAGAAGGCGGCGGACTACCGGCCACTCATCGTCGCGTATCGCAACGGCAATCCGGTGCGCCTGCAGGAGTTGGGACGCGTGATTGACAGCGTGCAAAACGACAAGGTGGCAAGCTGGTTCAACAACACGCGCGCCATCGTGCTGGCCATCCAGCGCCAGCCGGGCGCGAACACGGTCGCCGTGGTTGACAACATCAACAAACTGCTGCCGCAGTTCCGCAATCAAATCCCGGCGGCGGTGCATATTGACGTTCTTTTCGACCGCTCGCAGTCCATTCGCGATTCGGTTGCGGATGTCAAGCACACGCTCTTCATCGCCATCTGCCTGGTGATCCTGGTCATCTTCCTCTTTCTGCGGAACCTCTCGGCCACGATCATTCCCAGCCTGGCGCTGCCCATGTCCATCATCGGCACGTTCGCGGCGATGGCCTTGCTGGGTTACAGCGTGGACAACCTTTCGCTCATGGCGCTGACGCTATGCGTCGGATTCGTCGTGGACGACGCCATCGTCATGCTCGAAAACATCGTGCGCCACATCGAAAACGGCGAGCCGCCGATGCAGGCCGCGTTGAACGGTTCCAGGGAGATCGGCTTCACCATCATTTCGATGACGCTGTCGCTGTCGGCAGTGTTCATTCCGGTGCTGTTCATGGGCGGCCTGCTGGGACGTTTGCTGCACGAATTTGCCGTGACGATTGTGGTGGCGGTGCTGGTGTCCGGGTTCGTCTCACTGACGTTGACGCCGATGCTGTGCAGCCGGTTCATCCGCCCGACGCACGGGAGGAAGCACGGCCGGCTTTACAACGCCTTCGAGCGCTTCTTCGACGGCATGCGCAACACCTATGACCGCAGTTTGCAGACGGTGATGCGCCATCGCCGCGCAACGCTCTACGTGTCGCTGGCCGTGCTGGGGCTGACGCTGGTTTTGTTCGAGGTGATTCCCAAGGGTTTTTTCCCCGACGACGACACCGGCCAGATTTCCGGCATCACGGAGGCGGCGCAGGGCATTTCCTTCGACGCGATGCGCGAGCACCAGATGGCCGTGGCGAGAATCGCCGCCGCCGATCCGAACGTCCTGAACTTCATGTCGGCCATTGGCGGGGGCGGCGCAAACAGCGGCCGCATCTTCATGCGTTTGAAACCGCGTTCCGAACGCAAACTAAACGCGAACCAGATCATCCAGGAACTCCGCCCGAAATTCGCCCAGATACCGGGCATCAACGTGTATCTGCAAAACCCGCCGCTCATCCGCGTCGGCGGCATGTTCACCAAGGCGCTGTATCAATTCAGCCTGCAGGACACCGACACGAAGGAGCTTTTCCATTGGGCGCCGATTTTGATGGACAAAATCGCCGGGCAGAAGGCCGTCTTTCAGGACGTGACGAGCGACCTGCTCATCGCCAATCCGCAGGTGATGGTTGAGATTGACCGCGACAAGGCGTCCGCGCTCGGCGTCACGGCCGGCCAGATCGAAGACGCGCTTTACAACGCCTACGGTTCCCGCCAATCCTCCACGATTTACACCGACGTCAACGAATACTGGGTCATCCTCGAAGTCGAACCGCAGTTCCAGCGCGAGCCGGCTGCGTTGGGGCAGCTTTACATCAACAGTTCGTTCACCGGCACCAACAACCTTCCCAAACTCGTCCCGCTCAGCGCCGTCGCCCGGCTCACGCGCGACATCGGGCCGACCAGCATCTCCCACGTCGGCCAGTTGCCGTCCGTCACCATCTCCTTCAACCTCGTGCCCGGCGTTTCGCTCGGCACCGCCGTTGAACAGGTGCAAAAACTTCACGCCGATCTGCACCTGCCGGCGACCATCAGCGCCAGCTTCCAGGGCTCGGCGCAGGTTTTCCAGTCTTCCTCGCAGGGACTCATGATGTTGCTCATCATGGCCATTCTCGTCATCTACATCATCCTGGGGATCCTTTACGAAAGCTTCATCCATCCCATCACGATTTTGTCCGGCCTGCCGTCGGCGGGCTTCGGCGCGCTGATCACGTTGATTCTGTTCCGCCTGGATTTGAACATCTACGGCTTTGTGGGCCTCATCATGCTCGTCGGCATCGTGAAGAAAAACGCCATCATGATGATTGACTTCGCCATCGAAGCGCAACGGGGCGGAAAATCCGCCGCCGAGGCGATTCACGAAGGCTGCCTGCTGCGCTTCCGGCCGATCATGATGACCACCATGTCCGCGCTCATGGCCACGCTGCCCATTGCTCTCGGCTTCGGCGCCGGCGGCGAAGCCCGCCGGGCGCTCGGCATCGCGGTCGTCGGCGGATTGGTGGTGTCGCAATGCCTGACGCTCTACATCACGCCGGTGATTTACCTCTACCTGGAATCGTTCCACGAATGGTTTCTGCGCAAACGTGCCGCCCAACATGCGATTCAAAAAGGAATCAAGCCGGCGGCGGCGTGATTTCGGGTAGGAGACGAGGTAACGAGTCTCAAATTTTCCCAGACCCAGAACCTGGACGCCAGACCCGAAACAAGTCATACCATTTCCCGATAATAATCGGCACCTATTCCAGACAGTAGGGCCGTGCTGCTGCGCGGCCATCATACCCGGCGGCGCAACTCCGATAGATCGCGAGCCGGCAGCGCCACCCTACCCATTGCACCGATTGTCTCTGGGATTTGGTATCAGAGCCTCCTCACGTCGGCTCCTATAGCAGTTCATATTGTCATTGGCGCACAAAAGTTCATGCGGAAATCTCGCGGGCATTTCGTCTTCTTGAAAAGCGCCAGAGGACTGGCGCACTCCAAGACGCTTCGCATATTTCAGGAATCATCATGTCGCGCGTAGCGTCTTGGACTGCGGCGGCCCTCCTCCGCTTTTCCCAGAGGCATATCAAACTGTGCCAATGTTAACTGGAACTGCTATACAAAGTCACAGCTACCGCGTTCCGGTTTTCAATTCGGCCTGGCCGGCGACTGCCTCCGCCACCTGCGGAATGTCCGTAATCTTGAGCACGTTCAGGTAGTCCGGGCCTTGCCTGTGCGATTTCGGCAGGTTTACCAATTTAAGTTTGCGCACGTCCGGCTCGAACAACGCGGCGTAAAGCGCGTTGACCGCCATGGTGCCTTCGGCTTGCAGCCCGATTTTTGCCGCGTCCATTCCGGGCACGGAATGTAACGCCTGCACGGCGCAACGAATATCCCACACCCGCATCCCGTCCAGCGTCTGGCCGAGCAGCATGAAGCGGCGCCGGATTTTGGTGAGACGTGTTTCGCCACCCGACCACGCCGTCAGCCCGACACCGCGCGGCGCGAAAAACGCGAGCGCGACCAAACCGTCAGGGCTGATCTGCTGGTCAGCCACAGCGCGCCGCAGCGCGCCGCCACCATTCGCTGCGAGTTCACCGGCCAACTCGCTTCCGAACTTCGGGCTCACAGCGGCAAGCCAGTTGGTCCAGCCGGATTGATTCAGCACGTTGAGTTCGACCCGTTCCGTTGGTTTTGCTGTCGCATTTTCGAGCAGGTAGAGCCGCAATGGAACGTCGTGCTGGCTGGTGAAATCCCACGCGCTGAAACGAACGCCGTCGCGTTCGACGGAAAAAACCCGCTTCGGTTCCGGCGGCGTTCCCTCATCCGGCCAGCCGGCAAAAGCTTTTTCGCGCAGCGCGGAGCGGAGTTCGTCCGCGTTTTTTTCATTCGGCATCGTAGCCGCCGACGTGAGTCGGCTCTGACTTTGTGGAGAAGAAGAATGAGCGGACTCATCCCGCGTTGCGGGACTGCCACTCTGCTCAAAGGTGGGCACAAAGGTTTCCGCGATGTTGGGGTTGATCGAATCGGCTGGCAGTGTTTCAAAAACCTTGAGTTGTTCGGGTGAAAAGAATCTTTTGGCCGCGGTTTCCACGGGCGTTTCTTCACCTTTGAGATAACGGTTGAACCAGCGCATCACACCGAGCTGCAATTCCGGCGTTTCGTCGTGCGGACCGGGCGCAAGCACCAGGCCGAGCTTGTCGTTCGCGCTGTAAAGGTCGTAAATGCGGCGGACTTTTTCGGAGATGCGCAAGGTGCTGGGAAGCCGGAACAGGGGGTCCCGATCCGTGCCGCCAATGAGGAGCGGACGCGGGGCGGCGAGCGCGGCCACCTGGGGGAAATCCCAGCGGTAAATGTTTACGAAAAAATTGCAATCGCAGTGGCTGTCCATGACGCCGTCAAGGATATGGCTTTGCACGTCGGCCATGCCGGCCAGCGGCGCAGCGGCCTTGATACGATCGTCCACCGCGGTGACCGTCCAGCTATACGCGCCGCCGCCGGAATGGCCCGTGATGCCGAACCGGTTGGTGTCCACCTCCGGTCTGGTGCAAAGATAATCCAATGCGCGGATGCCAAACCACGCCTCAACGCCCGCGGGCGTATAACCGCGCGAATTCCACCACCACAAGCCGTGGTCGCGCGTGCCGGTGTGGATGCCCGGAATCTCGCCGTCCCGCAACGTGTCGAGCACCAGGCAAACGTAACCGTTGCGCGCATACCACGCGCCATCCCGCTGGTAGATTCCCTTGTTGCCGTAACTGATGCCGTTTGTCTTTGCCGACCCATGACCGCACTCATAAAGAATCGCCGGGGCGGGCAGTTTCAGATTTTTTGGCAGATATAAATTCGCCGTGCAGTAAAGCCCCGGCGATGCCTGAAAATAAATTTTCTCCACGACGAACTCATCGTTCGTGATGCATCCCGTAACGACGGGCTTCAAATCCGTCCACTCCGGCATCGGCCACAGTCCGAGCATTTCCTGCAATTGCCGGCGATACTCGCCACGCTTCGCCTTCCATTCGTCCAGCGTATTGATGTCGGCCAGGCAATGCTGCGAAAGCGCGGCGGTTTGGTTGCGGAAATAATCGGCGAGCATCGCGTCGCCCGGCGTGGGCTTGCCGGCGAGCTTGGGAATCTGCGCGTTGCCGGGCAGGAGTGCTCCGAAAAGGAACGCCATCAGGAGAAGGCTTGTTCGCTGCATGAGAACATCATGTTTCGAACCGGCGCAGCACGGCAAGAAATTTGGCAGTGTGTGATGGGGCGCAGCTTGACACCACCACCAAGGTAGGGCGGCGCTGCCGCGCCGCCCAAACTTCCACCAGAACGAGCGGAGCGATGTTCT
>DAIRTX010000025.1:0-46178 GCA_036803685.1 Verrucomicrobiota bacterium
CGTTTGCCGAATTGACCCGGACCGTTTTGCAGAAGGACTTCAAGCGGATTGACCCGTCCCAAGCGCGCGTGGTGATGGTTGAAGCCGGGCCACGCGTGTTGCCGCAATTTTCACCGGAGCTTTCCGCCAGCGCCGAGCGGCAACTCAAGGCCTTGGGCGTCGAAGTGCGGACGGCCACCAAGGTGAAATCCATCAACCAAGGCCGTGTGGATTTGGAAAGTGGTGAAACCATTTTTGCCGAAAACATCATCTGGGCGGCCGGGGTCTCGGCCTCGCCGCTGACGGCAAAGCTGGGTGTTGAACTTGACCGTATGGGTCGCGTGAAAGTGAACCCCGACCTCAGCGTACCTGGCCACCCGGAAGTTTTCGCCATCGGCGACATGGCGCTGGTGCTCGGAGCAGATGGCAAGCCGGTACCAGGCGTTTCACCCGCCGCAATGCAAATGGCCAAACACGCCGCACGGCTGATTGAACACGAGCTTGTGCCAGGCGGAAAATCCTCGCGGACACCGTTTCAATATCGGGATAAAGGTTCGATGGCAACGATTGGCCGCTCCGCCGCAGTGGCGAAAATGGGGCGGCTCGAGTTTTCCGGCTTTCCTGCCTGGCTGGCCTGGCTGGGTGTGCATCTGATTTTTCTCATCGGTTTCCGCAACAAGCTGGCGGTGCTGTTACAGTGGGCTTACGCCTACTTCACCTACAAACGCGGTGCACGCATCATCACTGGTCTCTCGGACAAAGCAAAACAATGAAGGGTCGCATCCACCATCTGAATTTCCCAGCAACTGCTCCGGCCACTGCTCAAGCAATTAACCGATGGTCCTCCCTTTGAGCAATCCATTGACAACATAGCTCGGATGGTCATCGCGGTCGCTCAGCAGCCAAGCCTCGCCGACAGGGCCAACACCGGGCAGCGGCGCAGTGAGCACGTCGGCTAAGCGCCGGCCACCCTAGAGCCGATACTGATAGATCGGTTCGAATTTCAATGGATACAGAGGCATGTGATTCATGGCAGGTCCTTCCAGGGTTGAAAAATGTGACAACGACCTAATCGTCCACCGACGATGGATTGACGTTTGAGCACCTCAAATGTTGGGCACGATGTCAAAGTATTCATCATCTTCGTTTTTGCCTCCTTCTCCCTTGCCAAGAGTCTTTTCCGTTTCAACGAATTCGATGCGCTCTATCCACTTCACCATTTTATAGCCGAGTTGGTTTTCAACACGCAGCCGAAGCGGAGCGCCATACACTTCAGGCAGCGGAGCTTGGTTCATCTCGTAGGCGAGCAAACACCTCGCTTTGAGCGCCGTCTCAATGTTTTGCGTGTCATAGTATTCCCCACCGTATAATGCCTCGCCATAGGAATAAAAAGCCACGACTTTAGCTTCGGGCTTGGGCTTGACGATCTCCACCAAACGCTTGAGCGGGAGCCCGCCCCATTGCGCGATTCCCGACCAGCCCTGGATGCAATGATGCATGGAGATGTATTCTTCCTTCCCGAGCGCACGAAGTTCCTCAAGTGTAAGCTCGATCGGATTTTCGACCAAACCGCCAATCTTTAATTTGTAATCCTGGAATCCATTTGCCGCGAGTTGCTTCCATTTGTTGGAAACTGGCAGCTTTCCGTTCGGCCAGAAGAAGGGGGAAATGTCCTTTTGGGTATAATGTTCCGCGGGCTTGAGACGGCTCAACACATTCCAGTGAAACAGCCTGGCGAGGGCTTCATACGTATGCTGCATGGCGCGAGGATATTTCCATGCGATAAAGTGAAAGAGGACCCAGGAAAACATGACGAGGCCAATAGCGATGAGACCGACAATCATTCCGATGGGGTGCCCGTCATCATGCCCCGTAACGATGTGGTTCATGTTTCTCGCAAAGCCAGTGATGACGACCATTCCCACATGCCCTGCCAGAAAGCACAGATAACCCACCAGCAATATGAAATGGATGGATCGCGCGCCCTGTCTGCTCCCGAATAGCCTTGGAAACAAGGGGAACCGATTATCAACCGCCGGGGACATCGCTATTCCGGTCAGCGCGGACAGCGGACACATGACGAAAATGACCGCGAAGTATGAAAGCTGTTGCAGTGCATTGAACTGATAGAAACCATTGGGTTCCGCTGGCAGATGGAAGGTGGCGTAATAGACAAAAACTTTCCAAGCAGCGGGCACGATTTCCCATGAGGTCGGAACCAAGCGCCGCCATTGGTCGGTGAAGAAAAGCAGTAGGATAAAAATAAAACCATTGAGAAGAAATCCGTAAACCGAGAGAAAATGCCACGCTCGCGCCATCCCCACAGTGTGCCGGTATCCAGGCAAGGCCACCAACGGGGAGATATAGCGGGCGTCGTCCTTCGCCGTCCAAAAGCGGTCCATGGGAACTTTGAACGGTGTGAACCGTATCCACTCCGAATTCGGCGTGCAATCACGGTTCCAATAAAGTCGTGGGTGATCCATCAAAATGGAGAGTCCGCTGCGGACAAGCAGCAGCAGGAAAAAGAAATTCACAAAATGGGTCAACCGCAGCCATGCGGGAAAACCATGCGGCGTTGGAAGATTTTCCAGATTGATCGGCAGTAGGAAAGTTTCCGTTGGAAGCCCGGCGATCAGATATTGTCCCCAAGCAATCGCCACGGGAGCGAGAGCGACAACGGCAAACGCAAAAACGAACCAGGGATTTATCCAGACACGAAAACGGCGATCCGGTGGATAGTGGATGGCTTGATGGACTTCGTCGAATGTCTGCATAAGGAATCAGGTTCTAGTGTGAATCAGATTGCTTTGATTGGCGTGGTCCCAAACGTTTGACCGGCGGCTTCTTTGGAATGCTCCGTGAGACTTCGGTTGGATAGGTGATCAGCGCATACGGGGAAATCAGCACCTGTCTGTCCGCGAGCCTGGTTCCGGTTTCTGCGACCAGATAGCGAATCGTCCAGTGCCGGTCATCGAAGTAGAATTCTTTGACCTTCCCGATTTCCCCGTCAAGGCTGTCCAATTTGTAACCTTCAAGTGTTTTTGCTTTGCTTAACATAATAATCCTTTCGTTTTTGTTCGCTGCTGGCATCTGGCCGAAAGCGTGTTTGAAAAACCGGTCACAACGCGATCGGCACAGGTGCCAACACTTATATTGCGCCGGCGGGGGCGGCTTCGCTATAGGGTAAAACCCGAGCGTGGACTATAGCGGGATACCGCGCGCCGAAAATGAGGTCCGCCAGAAGTTTTCATTTCGCCGACTTTAATTTGCGATAACAGCGGATTAAATTATTTGTCGAACTATCATGTTTCAGTTTCGGAACAGTTTTACTTTCAAGTTCGGGAACAATGCGCTGCGCCAAAACTTTTCCAAGTTCAACGCCCCATTGATCGAACGAATCAATGTTCCAAATCGCGCCCTGCGTGAAGACACTGTGTTCGTAAAGCGCGACGAGTTTGCCGAGCATTTCCGGCGTCAATTTTTTCGCGAGAATTGTGTTCGATGGACGATTGCCTTCAAACACGCGATGCGGCACGAGTGAATCCGCTGTGCCTTCCGCTTTGACTTCTTCAGCAGTTTTGCCAAAAGCCAGCGCCTCGGCCTGCGCAAAAACATTCGCCATGAGAATATCGTGATGCCGGCCCAGCTTCGTGAGCGCCTGACCGAACGCAATGAAGTCGCACGGAATCAGTCGCGTGCCCTGATGAATGAGCTGGTAGAACGAGTGCTGGCCGTTCGTGCCCGGTTCGCCCCAATAAACCGGGCTGGTTTGATAATCCACTTTTTTGCCGTCGAGCGTTACGTGCTTGCCGTTGCTCTCCATCGTCAACTGTTGGAGATACGCTGGAAAGCGTTTCAAGTATTGTTCGTAAGGCAAAACCGCCACGGTTTCTGCGCCGAGGAAATCCGTGTTCCAGATAGAGAGCAGCGCCATCAGCACCGGCAAATTATTCTCGAACGATGTGGTGCGAAAATGTTCATCCAATTCATGAAAGCCCGTGAGCATTGCGCGGTAATTTGTCGGCCCAATCGCCAGCATCGTAGAAAGGCCGATGGCTGAATCCATCGAATAACGTCCGCCAACCCAATCCCAGAAAACGAACATATTGGCTGTATCAATTCCGAACGCGGAAACTTTTTCGGCGTTCGTCGAGACGGCGACGAAATGTTTCGCCACGGCTTTGACATCGCCGCTGAATTTGGCCAGCAGCCAGTCGCGCGCACTTTGGGCGTTGGTCATGGTTTCCAGCGTCGTGAAAGTTTTGGACGAAATGATGAACAGCGTTTCCGCCGGATCGAGATCGTGCGTCGCCTCCACAAAGTCAATGCCATCCACATTGGACACAAAACGGAACGTCAGGTTGCGTTCACTGTAATGCTTGAGCGCTTCGTAAGCCATCACCGGCCCAAGGTCGGAACCGCCGATGCCGATGTTGATGATGTTCTTGATGTGTTTGCCCGTGAAACCTTTCCACTCGCCGCTGCGGACGCGATTGGAAAATTCCGCCATCTTGTCGAGGACGGCGTGGACTTCCGACACGACATTTTTTCCATCCACGAGAATGGAAGCGCCTTTTGGCTCACGTAGCGCGATGTGCAGCACGGCGCGGTTTTCCGTGACGTTGATTTTTTTACCACTGAACATCGCATCAATTTTTCCACGCAAATTCGATTCCTTCGCCAGTTGCAATAACAGTTTCAGCGTTTTGTCCGTAATGCGGTTCTTGGAGTAATCGAGAAACAGTCCGGCAGCTTCGGCGATAAATCTTTGGCCTCGTTTCGGGTCTTTAGCAAATAATTTCCGCAAATGCAGTTTTTGAATTTGTTTGTGATGCGCCGCGAGCGCTTTCCACGCCGCGCACTGCGTGAGAGATTTGATTTTGGTTGCCATACTCGTAGTTCTTTTCGTTATTTCCACTGCCGGATCAGGTGGCTTGCTTGAGTGCGGTGCTCTTGGTTGCAATCACCGCCAGTAATTCGTTCCAGGATTTCACAAACGATTTTGCGCCCTCGTCCTGAAGTTGCGCGGCCACGCTGTCCACGTTGACACCAGCCTTGGCGAGCTGTTCCAAAATCTTTTCACTGTCGCCACCGTCCGCCGCCATGATCTTGCCAAGTTCGCCATGATCAGCGAGGGCTTCCAATGTTTCTTCGGGCATAGTGTTGACCGTAAAAGGAGCGGCGAGGGCTTTGATGTAGAGAATGTCGGAGGCTTTCGGATCCTTGGTGCCGGTGCTGGCCCAGAGCAGACGCTGCGGTTGGGCACCGGCATTATACGCACGCTGCGAGCGCGGGTTGCTTAATAGTTTGAGGTATGCCTGGTAAATGCGACCGGCAATGGCGATGCCGAGCCGGTTCTCCAACGTCTTTGGAACTTTGCCTGCCACGGCCACATCCCAACGGCTGATGAACATCGAGGCCACGGAGCCGACCTGCGGGTTAAGTCCGGCGGCGATGCGTCGTTCGATGCCGCTCAAATACGCCTCTGCAGCTGCCACATATTGTTCTGGTGAAAATAGCAACGTCACATTGACCGGCACGCCTGCAAAAATCGCTTCCTCGATGGCCGGCACACCTTCCTTGGTTCCAGGAATCTTGATGAACAGATTTGGCCGTCCTGCCCGCGCGGAAAGTTTTTTGGCGGCGGTGATGGTGCTGCTCGTGTCATGCGCCAACAATGGCGATATTTCCAACGACACCCATCCGTCCACGCCGTTCGTGCGGTCGTGAACTGGCCGGAACAGGTCGGCGGCACGAGTCAGATCGTCCAGTGCCAGATCAAAAAAGAGGCTCTCGCCGGATTTTCCCTTTTCCAGCCCCTCGCGGATGGCAACGTCGTAGGAGGCACTCTTGATGGCGTGATCAAAGATGGTCGGGTTTGAGGTCAGCCCTGTTACCGATAATTCGCCAATGTAGCGTTTGAGCGTGCCGCTGTTCAGTAGGTCGCGCGTGATGTTGTCGAGCCAGAGGCTCTGGCCCAAGTTGTGCAGCAGTTGGGTAGCTTTCATAATGTTTGATTGATGTTCCAGATTGCAATTGCGGATAAGATGAGTGCTAATTTAGTTTCCTTTTCCCCGCTGTGATTGCCGGACAGGAACGCAAAACCGAGCGCGCAATCATCAGTTCTTCGTTTGTGTGAATGACGCGCACTTTGACACGTCCGGCGTTCGTGAAAATCACCGCCGCGTTTTTTTTATTTCGTGCCTTGTCCAATTTAATGCCAAGAAAGTCCAACCCTTCGCAAATGCGCTCGCGGACTGGTGGTGCATTTTCACCGATGCCTCCGGCGAAAACGAGCGTGTCCAAGCCTCCGAGCGCAGCGGCGAAGGAGCCAATCCATTTTTTCGCCTGATAACAAAACAGCGCCACGGCTTCTGCGGCCCGCACGTCTTGCTTTTCACGGTCGAGTAAATCCCGCATATCGGAACTGGTCTCGGAAATTCCGAGCAGCCCGGACTTGTGATTGACCATTTCGTAAAATTGTTTGGTGGACATATTTTCGGTTCGCGCCAGATACGGTGCCAAGCCAGGATCCAGATCGCCTGAACGAGTGCTCATCACCAATCCGGCCGTCGGCGTGAAGCACATGCTTGTATCAATGCTTTTATTCTTCCCCGCAAGTTGGATTGATTTGACTCACATATTTGAGCATTTCCGCTCGATTAACTTCATGGCGCGTTCGCAAACATTATCCACAGTGAACCCATACTCGCGCATCAGAACCTTCCCCGGGGCGGACGCGCCGAAGCGATCCACTCCAATCACATCACCTCCGTCGCCCACATACTTACACCAACCTTGCGTCGCGCCTGCTTCAACCGCAAGCCGTGCCCGCACTGTTGGAGGAAGAACCGAGTCGCGATACTCTTGAGATTGGGCGTCAAACAATTCCCAGCTCGGCATGGATACGATTCGAACGCTGATCTCATTCCCAGTCAGTTTTTGGCCGGCTGTAACGATCAAACTGACTTCCGACCCCGTGGCGATTAAGATGAGGTCCGGTTTGCCATCGGGAGCATCGGCCAAAACATACGCACCGCGCCGCAAACCATCCGCCGCTGCAAATTGGCTCCGGTCAAGCGTGGGCGCATCTTGCCGCGTGAAAATCAGCGCGACCGGCTGATTTCGAGTTTCAATGGCGACGCGCCATGCCACCGCCGTCTCGTTCGCATCGCAGGGGCGGATGACAAGCAAGTTTGGAATCGCGCGCAGTGAGGCCAATTGCTCAACCGGCTGATGCGTTGAGCCGTCTTCACCAAGCGCGATGCTGTCGTGGGTAAAAATGAAAACAACCCCTTGTTCCATTAACGCCGCCAGTCGAATCGGCGGCCGCATATAGTCCGCAAAAACCAGAAATGTCGCCGTGAACGGAATAATGCCGCCGTGAACGGCCAACCCATTCGCGATGGATCCCATCGCATGTTCGCGAACGCCAAAGTGCAGGTTGCGTCCTGCATAACTCCAGCCGCCACCCGCCGATCCCTGCAAGTTGCCGGCTTCGTCGCGCGGATTTTCAAAATCACCCATCGCTTCAAGCGCTGTCCGGGTGGACGGATCCAAATCGGCTGAGCCACCGATCAACCAGGGAAGTTTTCGAGCAATGGCATTCAACACCTTGCCCGAGGCGACGCGGGTTGCCATGCCTTTGGGATCAGCCGGAAAAATCGGGATGTTGGTGTCCCAGCCGTCAGGTAGTTCGTCGGCCATCGCCTGTTGAAATTCCTTGGCAAGGTCGGGAAACGCTTTTGAATACTCCGAAAATTTCACATCCCATGCCGCTTCGGCCTGTTTGCCGTTTTCAAGCGCGGGGCGGAAATGCGCAAGCGCATTTTCCGGAATGTAAAACGGCGGATCAAGCGGCCAACCCAATGCCTGTTTCGTCAATTTGATCTCTTCCTTGCCGAGCGGCGAGCCATGCGCTTCAAAGGTGTCCTGTTTGTGTGGCGAGCCATAGCCGATATGCGTGCGCACGAGGATCAGCGACGGACGCTCCTGCTCGGCCTGAGCCGCCTGCAGCGCACGGTCAATCGCTTCAAGATCGTTTCCATTCTCAACAGTCTGTGTGTGCCAGCCATAAGCTTCGAATCTTCTGGCGCGATCTTCCGTGAAGGTGATGTGAGTCGCAGCGGAAAGCGTGATGTGATTGTCGTCATAGAGACAAATCAATTGGCCGAGCTTCAAATGCCCGGCGAGCGACGCGGCCTCGGATGATACTCCTTCCATTAAATCACCGTCGCCGACCAGCACGTAAGTATAATGATTGACAATCTGGTGATCCGGCCGGTTGTAGTGGGCCGCAAGATGGTTTTCCGCAATTGCGAGGCCGACGCCATTGGCAAAACCCTGACCGAGCGGACCGGTCGTCGTCTCCACTCCCGGCGTCAGTCCGCGGTCCGGATGTCCCGGAGTCTGGCTGCCCCATTGGCGAAAATGTTTGATTTGTTCCAGCGGCAAATCATAGCCCGTCAAATGAAGCAAGCTGTAGAGCAACATCGAACCATGTCCAGCCGACAGGACAAACCGATCCCGGTTGAGCCAATGTGGATTCTCCGGATTGTGTTTCAAGAACCGCGTCCACAGCACATAAGCCATCGGCGCAGCGCCCATCGGAAGACCAGGGTGGCCGCTGTTCGCTTTCTCCACTGCGTCCACCGACAGGAACCGAATCGTGTTGATGCACAAGTTATCCAATTGCACCGGATCGGGACTTGATGCGTTTACGCTGCTCATAAATCAAAACGGCGGGGTTTAATTAACTCCACCACAATCTTTCCAAATTCTTTTCTTCAAAGAGGCCGATGAACATACTCGCCACCTGGAGTGCCTCTTCAGGTTGTAGCACATTTCTTTCTATCGTAATGAGATACTGTAAACTCGAAAAAATCGAGACCGCTATCGGGTGTTCCCCCCAATCCTTTAATTCAGGCTTGATGAATCCAACCACGACATGACAGGTCGGCAGATTGGCAGGCGATACCTGACGCAGGCCCAGTCGCCCTCTCCCGGGCAGCAATACATTTTCCAAACACCAGGCGAACGTTTCTTCGTCGGTTCTGCCGGAGTGCAATGTGTTCATACGCTTGAAATGTTATAGGGCCGAAAAGAATCTTCGCGCTCCCTCGACAATTACCGCAACCACGTCGCCCTCGGACACACGGTCGGTGTTGATCACCAAATCATAGAGCAATTCGTTGTCGAGGCGGGCATGAAAGTGTGCTTTGATGTATCTCCCGCGGTCATAATCTTCCTTCCTGACAATTTTGGCAGCAGCCGCGGCTGTCAGGTTCCGGAGCTTTTGCACGCGCTCGACTCGTTTCTGCAGCGAACCGGTCAAACGCACATGAAACACGTTCCGCAAATTCGCCGTGACCACGGTCGCACCGTGTCCCACCAGAATCGCATGACCTGCCAAGGCCAGGCGCAACGTGGTTTCCACGACCTGAGGCACCAACACCCAGGTAGGGGGCCGCAGACCGAACAAATCATCCATCAAATCGTCAATAAAGAAGCGTTTTTCTTCCGTGATTTTCTCCGCCAGTTTCTTCGGCCATCGTTGTTCCTCCAGGGCTTCTTCGATGAGTCGCTGGTCGAAAACCGCCCACGGGCTGTCTCCTTTGAATTCTGTTTTCTGAAGAATTTGAGCCAGGTGTTCCGCGATTTCATGGGCACCGGCGCCTGATTGATATGAGATTGTAATCGCAGGTTTCAGCAATCGCGGGTGAGCAGCGGCCATCTGTTCATACCGGTTCTGGCATTGGCTGACGACGTAGGCGCTGGATTTCTCCACTGAAGTGTCAATATTCATAAAATTTTCCTGTCAACAAGAATTGAACCGGCAATGGATGGATGGATTTCATCGGTCAATGAATCTTTTCGTCGAAGATTGATTCGAGTGGCAGGTCTGGACTCAAATGATGCGTTCCCAGCCATGCGTGGTTGAATATTTTTGACATGTATCGGATGCCGGAATCGCAGAGGATGGTGGTGATAACCTGATTGGGACCGCGTTCGCGAGCCAGGCGTACCGCTCCGGCAAGGTTGATCCCAGAGGAGAGCCCGACAAACAATCCTTCCTCCCGCAATAAGTGATGAATGATGGTCAATGCGGTCTGGTCTTCAATCCGATATGCTTCATCGACGGAAACACCTTCAAGATTTTTTGTCACGCGAGTCAGCCCAATGCCTTCTGCGTAGGAATCTCCATCGTTGGTATCCAAATTTCCGTGTTTGAACCATGACCACATGGCGGCGCCGTAAGGATCGGCGCATACCGCCAATATTTTCGGATTACGTTCCTTCAAAAACATGCTGGTGCCGGCAAGCGTCCCACCGCTTCCCACTGTGGAAACAAAGGCTGTCACCTCACCAGAGGTTTGTTCCCAGATTTCCGGGCCGGTGGTCTTGTAATGAGCAGCCCGATTATCAACGTTGTCGAATTGATTGGCCCAAAACCAGCCGTTCTCTCGCGCCAAGCGCTCGGCCTGCCGGTTGTAGTTGCCCGGATCACAGTAGGGCTTCTCGGGGACGGTGATCACTTCGGCTCCCAAAGTCCGCAGCAATTGTATTTTCTCGTGGGATTGATTTTCCGCTATGACGATGACTGTTGAATAACCCCTGCTTGAGCCGACTATCGTCAGGCCGATCCCCGTGTTGCCCGCCGTGCCTTCAACGATGGTATCCCCTGGCTTCAATTTTCCTGCCGCTTCGGCTTCAGTGATGATACTGTACGCCGTTCGATCCTTGACCGAACCGCCTGGATTCATGAATTCAGCCTTGGCCAGAATCTCACAGCCAGTCAGTTTGGAAAGACGACGCAAGCGGATCAGCGGAGTACCGCCAACATGGTGATCAATACCGAAATAACGTCTGCCATTCATCATCAGAATTTTCGTTTACTGCTTCAGGCATTCGGTTGCGGCGTATAGCGGAGATACGGCTTCACTTTGCGGACGCCTTTGGGAAACAATTTCTGCGCATCGTCGTCAGACACCGCCGGCGACACAATGCAGTCTTGTCCCTGTTTCCAGTCGGCCGGCGTGGCGAGTTTGTGATTGGCCGTCAATTGCAGCGAATCAATCACGCGCAGGATTTCCAGAAAATTGCGACCCGTGCTGGCCGGATAAGTCAGGGTCAGCTTGATCTTTTTGTCCGGGCCGATGACGAACACCGATCGCACGGCGACCTTGTCATCCACATTTGGATGAATCATGTCATACGCCGTGGCCACCTGACGGTTTTCATCCGCGATCACTGGATAATTCATCGTGCAGGCCTGCGTCTCGTTGATGTCCTTGATCCATCCATGATGCGAATCCAAAGGATCCACACTGACCGCAATCACTTTTACATGCCGCTTTTCAAACTCGTTCTTGAGCCGGGCCACCGCCCCCAGTTCCGTCGTGCAAACTGGAGTGTAATCGGCGGGATGAGAGAATAGGATGCCCCAGGAATTGCCCAGCCATTGATGAAAATCAATCGTGCCTTCGGTGGTGGTGGCCGAAAAGTTGGGGGCGACATCGCCTAATCGTAATGACATATTTGTTATCTTTCTTTTTTGGTTATGGTTTGTTTGAAAATTTTCCCGCAACGGCGGCATGCTCTATTTCAGCGCGCCGAGCGTGAAAAGAGAGGTTTGTCCTGTCCCTTTGGACTCCGCACTAACAATGCTTTTCAACCGCCGGCCGATCTCATGCGCCAGGCAGATCATTTCCTCCGCTTCCGCTTTTTTTAGATGGCTACAGCAATTGAAATCCCATAATTGCAGCCAAGTGTTAAAATGATGCTCCTCAATGCCCAACCGCAAATGCTTGGCGGGCATCTGGCCGAGATACCCCGAAGGCCCTCCGGTTAGGCGTGCCCAAAATGAGGCGATCTTCGCAAGGTGCGCCGACCAGTCGTCAATGTGTTTGTTAAAAATTGGGCCAAGCACCGCATGTTGCCGGACATCGGCATAAAAGTGTCGCAACAGAAGCTCCAATCCTTCCCAGCCTCCGATCCGATCATAAAGACATGACTGTGTGTTCATTTGCAGCACCGTGCAAACAGGATAAATCATTAAAGATATATTGCAAATACATTTTTACTTGAAGTCCGCCCCCGAATGTCGGATTATCAGTGCGGAATGCAACTCAGCGCCTTTTCCGATTATTCGTTGCGCGTGCTGATGCACGCTGCTTTGCGGGCACCTGAACTTGTCACCATTGATGAGGTCGCGGCTGCCTTCGGCATTTCCCGCAACCATTTGGTCAAGGTGGTTCACGGTCTCGGCAAAAGCGGCCATCTGGCAACCCGCCGCGGCATCGGTGGCGGGTTCACTTTGGCCGTGCCGGCGGAAACAATCATGTTGGGAAAGGTTGTGCGTCTGACCGAGGGCGATGAAACGGTGATTGATTGCAAGGACAGAAATAACCGTCTGTGCCGCATTTTTCCGGTTTGCCGTCTCAAAGGTGTGCTGGACGAGGCGGCAGCGGCGTTTTTTGCGGTATTGGACAACTACTCGTTGAATGATTTGGTGAAACGCTCCTCTGAAATAAAAAAATTATTAAAAATTTAACCCCTGATGAATTTAACCCCTGATGAAAATTATGAACCGCGACCGACTATACCTGATTAAACCAAATTTTTTAGACCGGGGAAACAAGACATTCTTCTGTCCCGGCTGCGCCCAATTGGTGGGGCTTTTGGATTATTATCCGGTGCTCAAACAAAATCTGGACGTTCACCTGGTTGATTTTCAGCGCCCCCGCCCGGCGCTGGTAGAACTTTTGGGGGCTGAAAACCAGGGTTGTCCTGTGCTTATCTTAAAAGGGAAACCAACAGGTCTTCCCTCAAATGTTGAGATGCTCCACGCAAATGGCCATTGTTTTATTGAAGGCGCAAACGAAATTGCCACTTATCTGGCACTCACTTATCCAACTGGATTACCGCATTGACCATGCGCGAATTGCAAGTTGAGCTGTGCCTGCGACCTGCCGACTTGGGAAGCCATTGAAAGTTCGCGTTCAAATGCAATGAATCAGACCACACGTTTTGGAAACACATGAACGATATTGCTGCCGTTAAATTGACGCACAACGAAGAAATCAAAGCCGCGATACCGACTATTGCGGGCACAATTGCCGCGACCATTTCTGATGAAAACGCCGATCATTTTACACACGACGATTATGAATTCCTGAAATTTCATGGCGTCTATCAACAGGATGACCGCGACCTGCGCAAGACTGGCAAGAAATACATTATGATGGTGCGCGGCGCGATTCCCGGCGGCGTAATGACTGCCAGCCAATGGCAGGCGTTTGACGATTTGTCCGCCCAATACGGCAACAACACGTTACGAATCACCACCCGCCAGAGCATTCAATTTCACGGAATCGCAAAAAGCAATTTGTGTGCGGTGGTTAAAGGGATCAATGAATGCCTGCTTTCAACCTTGGCGGCGTGCGGTGACGTAAAACGCAACGTGATGGCCCCACCGACTCCGGCTTACACAAATGCGCGCGCGCAGGTCTTTGAAGATTGCAAACTCATCGCCGATGCGCTCAAGCCTCAAACCACGGCATATCACTCCATCTGGATTGATGGCGTTCAACTCAATTTGGAGGACGAAGCAAATAAAAACTTCGTTGATCCGCTTTATGGCAAAAGTTATCTACCACGCAAATTCAAAGTCGCATTTGCCATCCCGCCAGCAAATGACATTGATATTTTAACCAACGACGTTGGTTTCATCGCAATTGTCGAAAACGATAAGCTCATAGGCTACAACGTCGCTGTCGGCGGCGGCATGGGACGCAGTCACGGGAACGTGCAAACGTATCCCCGGCTCGCCGATGTGCTTGGGTTTCTTCCACCGGACAAAATTGTGGATGTGGCCAAGGCTGTATTGGGCATTCATCGTGATTTCGGCGACCGCGCCGACCGCAAACACGCTCGGCTCAAATATGTGGTGGCCGAACGCGGCGTGGACTGGACACGCGCGGAAATTGAGAAACGTGCGGGCATCCGTCTTGAACCGCCGCGCGAATTCAAATTCACGACGATGAGCGACATTTACGGCTGGCACAAGGCCGTGGACGGGAAATGGTTCCTGACGTTGTTCGTCCAAACGGGGCGCGTCAAAGACATTGACGGACATAGAATGAAAACGGCTTTGCGACAAGTCGCAGAAAAATTTCCAACCCTCGAATTTCGTTTGTCGGCAAATCAAAACATGATTCTGGCCGATGTGGTTGAATCTGACAAAGTGGCGATCACGGCGTTGCTCGCGGAATTTGGCGTGAAAACAGAAAATCAGGCGAGTGTTTTGCACTCGGTTGCAATGGCTTGTCCGGCTCTGCCCACTTGCGGGCTTGCACTGGCGGAATCTGAGCGCATGTTGCCCGGACTCATTGACCGCATTGAAAAACTTTGTGCCGAAATCGGCTTGGCTGGCGAAGAAATCATCATTCGCTCCACTGGCTGTCCGAACGGTTGTGCCCGGCCTTACATGGCGGAGATTGGATTTGTCGGCAAAGCGCCCGGACGTTATCAAATCTGGCTCGGCGGAAATGTTTCCGGCACGCGCCTCAATCGCGTTTGGAAAGACATGGTGAAAGACCCGGAAATTGAACATGAATTACGCCCTTTGCTTACTCGCTTTGTGACAGAGAAAATCCCAGGCGAACGCTTCGGCGATTTTTGCGCACGCATGGTTTTCAAGGAATAAATGTTATGGCAGACACACTTTTCTGGAGCCGGCTACAGTTCGCGTTCACCATCACCTATCATTACCTGTTTCCGCAACTGACGATGGGGTTGGCCTGGATCATTGTTTTTTTCAAATGGAAACATCTGCGCACCGGCGATGAGCGATTCGGAAATGCCGCGCGTTTCTGGGCGCGAATTTTCGGCATCAATTTTGCCATTGGCGTCGTGACCGGCATCCCGATGGAATTTCAATTCGGCACGAACTGGGCGGAATTTTCCATATTTTCCGGCAACGTCATCGGCCAGACGCTCGCGATGGAAGGGATGTTCGCCTTCTTTCTCGAAAGCGCGATGATCGGCGCGATGGTTTGGGGTGAAAAACGGCTTGGGTCGCGCAATCATTTTCTCGCCACGTTGGGTGTAGCGCTGGGCAGTTGGTTGTCGGGCTATTTCATTCTGGCGACCAACGCATTCATGCAGCATCCGGTTGGTTATTCGACGGCGGCGGACGGCTCGTTGCGGCTGGCAAGTTTCAGCGGTTTTCTGCTGAACCCATGGGCGATGATCATGTTTCTGCACAATCAATGCGCCGCGCTCGTCACCGGCTCCTTTGTCGTCACCGCCGTCGGCGCGCTTTACGCCTTGCGTGGCAAACATGCAGAGCAGGCGTCGCTCTTTTTGAAGACCGGCACGCTGGTCGGTTTGTTTGCCTGCCTTTTGGTTGCGTTTCCCACAGGAGACCAACAGGCAAAAATGGTGGCGAGACATCAGCCCGTCAGTCTCGCGGCGATGGAGGGCCGTTTTCAAAGCGGCACCAACGCGGGACTCAATTTCATCGGCCAGCCCAATGTGGCGGAAAGACGCATTGACAATCGCATCTACCTGCCTGACGCATTGAGCTTTCTCGCTTTTGGCCATATTCATGCCAATGTCCAGGGGCTGGATGATTTTCCCCAGGATGAATGGCCCACGAACATTGAATTGCTCTATTACTCATTTCACATCATGGCCGGTTTGGGGACGCTGTTCATTCTGTTGATGGGCATTGCCAACATCCAGCGTTGGCGCGGTCGGTTGGAAAAATCGCGCGGCTTGCTGTGGGCTTTGATGCTGGCGTTTCCGTTTCCTTACATCGCCACGACGGCGGGCTGGATGACAGCGGAATTAGGTCGGCAACCCTGGCTCATTTTTCACATTCTGCTCACCGGCCAGGGCGTCAGCGATGTCGTGAGCGGTGGAAATGTTTTGTTCACGCTCATCGGTTTCACCGGACTTTATTTCGTGCTGGGCGTGCTGTTTCTGTTTCTGGTCGGACGCGAAATCGCCCACGGCCCGCAAGGTGTCTCCGCCAATGGAAAAACGGAGGTGTCCCATGATTGAAATCTGGTATGCGATTTTATCTTTCATGCTTGTCATGTTCATCGTGCTGGAAGGATTCGATATTGGCGCGGGCATGTTGCAGCACATCGTCGGCAAAACGGAAGCGGAACGCCGTCTCGTCATTGCGGCCATCGGACCGTTGTGGTCGTGGCATGAAGTCTGGCTCGTCGGTTTCGGCGGCATGTTGATGGTGGCGTTTCCGAACATTCTCGCGTCTTCATTCGCGGGATTTTATCTGGCATTTTTCCTTCTGTTGTGGTCGTTGATTTTGCGCGGCGTTTCCATTGAAGTGAGCGGCCACATCGCGGAACCGTTATGGCGCACGGCGTGGAATTTTATTTTTGTCTCAGCCAATTTGCTGCTCGCCATTCTCATTGGCGCGGCGTTGGGTAACGTCGTGCGCGGCGTGCCGCTGGGGGCGGACGGCAAATTTTCCCTCGCGTTCTTCACCAACTTCAGCCCGAGCGGCAACGTTGGTATTTTGGACTGGTTCACCGTGTCGTGCGCCGTATTCATCCTTGTGACCTTCGCGGCGCATGGGGCCAATGCCTTGGTCCTGAAAACGGAAGGTCCGGTGCATGACCGGAGTCAGCGGATTGCCAAACTGCTATGGAAAGCGGTTCTGGCGTTGCTGGTAGTCGTCACCATCGAAGCGTGGCACGTGCGTCCGGAATTGTTTTCAGGCATGACCCATAAACCCTTGGCCTGGCTGGGCTTGGTCGGTGTGATCGGCGGCATCCTGATGGTATTTACCAGCGGGCGAAGCAAGCGGGAATTGCGTGGCGTCATTGGCTCTAGTTTGTTCATCGCTGGATTAATGATCGCTGGAACCGCCAGCGTTTTTCCGATCATGCTGTATTCAACGCTCGCGCCGGAATATTCCCTTTCCGCCAACCAAAATGCTGCCGCCGGCCACGGGCTGGCCGTGGCGCTGGTGTGGTGGCCCATCTCGCTGATCTTTGCGATTGGTTATTTTCTATTCATATACCGACATTACGCGGGCAAAGTGAAACCCTCGGAAGATACTCAACAACCCTATTGACCGCCGCTAATCATTCCCAGCCACGGTTGGCGGCAACTAGGCTGCGGCGGCTTGTCTTGTTCCGGAGCGGGTGAGACACGGGAGAATTGATGAAGTCGGGCGCGCGCAGCAGTCACTTGTGGTTCACTCTGCTTTTGAACGAATGTGACTTTTTCGGTTACTTCACAACTTTAAGTTGTCATCCGTCACCGCGCCGAGCGAGGCACTCGTGACGTGGGCGGCGTATTTCGCCAGCACGCCGCGCGTGTAGCGGGGCGCGGGCTTCTTCCACGCCTTGCGGCGCACGGCCAGTTCCTTCGCGGGAATGGCCAGCGTCAGTTCCCGCTTCTCGGCGTCAATGAGAATGGGGTCGCCGTTCTTCACGAGCGCAATTGTTCCGCCCAAGTAGGCTTCCGGCGTGATGTGGCCAACCACAAAGCCGTGGCTGCCGCCGGAAAACCGCCCGTCGGTGATGAGTGCGACTTCCTTGCCTAATCCTTTACCCATGATGGCGCTGGTGGGCGAAAGCATCTCGCGCATTCCAGGGCCGCCCTTCGGCCCTTCGCTGCGGATGACGACGACGTGGCCGGCTTTCACCGTGCCATTGAGGATGGCCTTCAACGCTTTTTCTTCACCTTCAAAAACAATCGCCTTGCCCTCGAAATGCAAGCCTTCCTTGCCGGAAATTTTCGCGACTGCGCCTTCGGGGGCAAGGTTGCCGCGCAGGATGACGAGGTGGCTGTTCTTTTTGACGGGCTTGTCGAACGGCTGGATGATGGTCTGCCACGCGGGATACGGTTGCACGTCGCACAACGTCTCGGCCATTGTCTCGCCGGTGACGGTCAGGCAATCGCCGTGTAGCAATCCTTTGTCGAGGAGCATCTTCATCAACGGTCGGATGCCGCCAATGGCGACGAGTTCGGACATCAAATGTTTTCCGCTTGGCTTCAGGTTGGCGAGCACGGGCACGCGTTTGCCGATACGCGTGAAGTCGTCAATCGTGAGCCTCACCTTCGCGGCGTGCGCAATGGCGAGCAGGTGTAGCACGGCGTTCGTGGAACCGCCGAGCGCGATGACCACAGTGATGGCGTTTTCAAACGCTTTCTTGGTGAGAATGTCGAGCGGCTTGATGCCGAGCTGCAACATTTTCACCACAGCGGCCCCGGCGCGACGGCAATCATCCATTTTCGCGGGCGAAACGGCGTTTTGCGCGGAGCTGTTCGGCAAACTCATGCCGAGCGCTTCAATCGCGGAAGCCATCGTGTTCGCGGTATACATGCCGCCACAGGAACCCGCGCCTGGAATGGCGCATTGTTCGACGGCCTGAAATTCGGCGTCGGAAATTTTCTGGTTCGCGTGCGCGCCGATGGCTTCAAACACGGAAACGATGTCGAGCTTCTTGTCCGGCGCGCTGGTGATGCAGCCGGGCAGAATCGTGCCGCCATAGACGAACACGGCGGGGCGGTTCATGCGTGCGATGGCGATGAGCGAGCCGGGCATGTTCTTGTCGCAGCCGCCGATGGCCACATAACCGTCCATGCCCGCACAGCCGACGACGGTTTCAATCGAGTCGGCGATAACCTCACGCGAGACGAGCGAGTATTTCATGCCCTCGCTGCCCATCGAAATGCCGTCGGAAACGGTGATGGTGTTAAAAATGATCGCCTTGCCGCCGTTCGCGTTCACGCCCTGCTCGGCTTCGAGCGCGAGCTTGTCAATGTGCATGTTGCACGGTGTGACATCGCTCCAGGTGGAGGCGACGCCGATGAGCGGTTTCTTGAAATCTTCGGCCTTGAAGCCGACGGGATAAAGCATGGAGCGCGCGGCGGCGCGTTCGTCGCCGTCAAAAACGAGGCTGGAAAAGGGACGCAGTAAGTCTTTCGATCTATTTTTCATTTTGGAAATTTTACCGGCCCGATAGCTAATCATTTACTGACCGGCCGTGGCAAGTTTCAAAGTGCAGGACAGCGTCTTTTGGGTGGAGTTGCTTTGGCGCCGGCGGCGGAGCAAGCGGCAGGACGAAAAAGAGTCGCTACCGTCAGCAACGCAAGCAACGTGGTTCTTTGGCAACGTGGATTGAATCGAGAGTTCTGTTTCATGATTTTCATGTGTCTTATGGCTTGGGATGATTGAAGCTGCGCCTCATCGCTCTTCTTCGCGGACAGGCTTGAGGTCAATGTAGGTCGGTTGATCGGGATCGCCGGGAATGAGCCTGCCATTGATGACGGAGAGTTCGACAACATTGATGGCGGTGGTGCGGCTGCGGGCGGGCCGTGGAGCGGCCTGCGTTGCCGGGGCATTGGTGGCGGGCGCGGATTGCTGCGTCGCCGCGGCGTTCGCGCCACCTGGAGTCCGCCGGCCGCCGAAATAAAACCACCACGCGCGATCTCCGCTGATCACAACGTCGCCGTGCGAGCCGAACAAGGCTTCGTCCTGCAGCTTCCAATTCAGGCAATCGTCCGAACTCCACACGCGCATTCCGTTCGCCCAGCAGTCCGCGATCAGCCAATACTTTCCCTTCCAGTGAATGACCTTCGGGCCTTCGCCGCTGAAATTGGTGACGGCGTTGCCTTTGGTTTCCCACTTGAACAGGTCCGGGCTGTCGGCATAGGACAAGGGACGCGGCTTGCGTTCGTCTTTATACCACATGCGCCAGATACCGTTCGGGAGTTGGATGACGCAGGCGTCAATCGTGCGATCGGATTGCAGGTCCACCTTGCCGACCGTGTCCCATTTGAGGCCGTCTTTGCTGGTGAGGTGGACGATTTCGCGGGGATGATTCCAGTCGGTGAAAATGCCGGGCACGAAACTGAGATACATGTGATAGTTGCCGTTGTGCCAGATGACCTCCGGCGCCCAGTAGGTGTAGTCGTTGGGATGAACATCCTTGCCGTAGTTGATGTCCGCCGTGCCGCGGTAGGTCCAGGTCGCGCCGCCGTCGGACGACTCGGCGATGCCGATGTTCGATCCGTGAATCCACGTTACACCCGGCGCGTTGGTGGCCGTGGCGCGGCGGGCGGTGTAATACATGAACCATTTCTTCTGCTCGGCGTTGAAGCAGAGCACCGGATCGGTCGGCGCGGCGAACGGGGGATCGCGGTAGAGCGGTTTGGGGGCGAGCTTGCCGGAATGCACGTCGAGGAGGATTTCCGCGGTGCTGCGGCCTTCGGGAAGGCGGTCGGTCGGGGGGATTCTGCCGGCGTGGACTTCGTAGAGGCGTTGATGGGTGCGAACGATGGCACCGATCATTTCGAGATAGGGGCGATCCGTAACATCCACGAAGCCGATGTTGTAGTTCTCGCCGTCGTTGCGGCCGGTGGACGGCTGATCAATCCACTGGAACCAGTGCATGCCGATCATGCTGGGATGACTTGCGGCATGTTCGACGTAGTATTGGTAGGCGACGCCGCGTTCGGTCTGATTGGCGACCTGGCGCAGTCCGCCGCCGAGTCCGCGTTCAGGCGCGCCGAAATGGAATTCGCCACCGATGAGCGGGCGACCGGTGAGGGCAGCGTAGCGGTCGAGGGTTTTTTGCGGGATGGCGAATTCGTAGATGTTGATGGAGCAGACATCGAAAACGCGGCAGGCTTTGATGACTTCGTCGGGGACTTCGCCGCCGAGACGGATGCCGAGGTTAAGGTGGTTGGGGTCGTGTTTTTTGATGGCGGTGTTGATGGTGGCGAGGAAATGGTCGAAGGCGTCATAGACGAATTGCTTGCGGCGCTCGGGGGTGTCGCCGGCCTTCAGGAATTCAGCCAGGCGGGATTTGATGGCGCTGTCGGGGCCGGCCAGAAGGGCATCGCAGAGGAGCGTTTCGCGAGTGGGCCAGGGCGGCTCGTTGCCGACAAAGTAGCCGAGCAGGTAAGGGTCGTCTTTGAGGGCTTCGCACCGTTGGGCGACCTGGTCGATGCGTTGTTCGAAATCGGGGGAATAGACGTCGGGCATGCCCATGATGCTGGGACCGGTTTGGCCGCGGAGCATGATGGTATAGGGTTTTCGCGCGCCGTCTTTGGTGATGGAAGCCGGCGGGGTGCCGCCGAATCCGGCAACGGTGTTGAAACCCCAGGCGTCGAGGCGGCGGAAGGTGAGTTCACCCCAGGCAGCATTGAAATCCTCGCCGTAACGCCGTTGCAGATTCCAGGTGTAGAAGGACGCGCCTCCGCCGCCGCCGCGGCCTGCGCGCCCGGGCTGGGCTGGAGGAAGTGCGGCAAAAATCTCCCGGCGATTGGCGGCCGGCGTGCCGGAACTGGTGCCGATGCCGTTGACGCCCGTGGAGTAAAAGGGATGCCCTTCCGGATCGACGAACCACCATCGGCCGTCGATCTGCTCGACGCGAAAGAACCCGGTGGCCCTGACCTGGGTACGGAGGTATCCGCCGTACTTGTCGTAATCAAATACACCAGGCTTGAGCGAGGCGTCTTCGTCGGCCCAGGCTTTCTTGAGATCGTCGAGGCTCTTCGCCTTGCCGGACCAGTCGGCGGGGATCCACTGGCCGAATTCGTCCACCACCACCTTGGGTTCGAGCACCGCATCGCCGGGATCGTCTTTGGCCAGCGTGACGGAGCGGATTTCGAGCGTGGGCCGGCCGATAGGCCCGTCCATCTGCACTCCGATGGCTTCGACCTCTCCGATGGGCGCCCACCCGCCGAAGTTGATGTTGATCCAGTAGGAATCGCGGTGCTTGTTGTAAGTGGCGGCAAGGTCGGAGCCTTCCCGGGCGGGCTTGCGATAAAATACCAGCGGGATCGAGGCGCGGACCCAGGTGTTTTGGAACGGCTGGATGCGTTTGGCGACCATGGCATCTTTGGTGAAAATCTCGAGTTGGAAACGTTCGGAGGAAGACGCGCGCATTTCGAGCACGAGGAAATTATAATCCGTCCAGTCCGAGGGCAGGTCAGGGGAAAGTTCCTTGAGCGACCATTTGTATTCGGTGTTGACCCCGTCGAAGACGACGCGCCTCGGTTCGGCATTTTCGGCAGCAGTGGCGAAACCCGCCACGAAGAAAAGGAATGAAACTATCCGTGCGAGCAGGGGCGGGCTGATCCATTTGTTCGAGTGTCGAATGTCTTGTTTCATGACTTCGTTCCTGCGGATTTGTTGGAATTAAGACTCTGCTTTTGATCAAAACTGGTCTTCCTTTTCCTTGAACAGCACGTTGAACGTGGTCAGGGAACCGTAGCTGCGCGTGATGTATTGCTGCATTTCCACCTTTTCGCCGTCGGTCAGCTTCTCATGCGCGTTGATTTTCTGTTCCAGCACGCGGAGGTTGTTCCGCACCATCACGATTTTGTGAAAGAAAGCTTCGAGCGGCACTTCCTTGGCCTGCAACGCCGGGTCGGACGGATGCATGACCAGTTTGCCGCCGTGCCAGCGGACGCCGAGTTTTTCGATCACGGCATCCGGTTTTTCCAGACCGAGCCTGACCACGGCGGCATCCACGGTTTGCTCGATAAATTGTTTGAGCGGAAGGTTCAAGCCGCTGATGGCGGTTTGCGGTTCGGCGAGTTCGAGGCCGGCGGCATCCGGCGCGACCGTGTGCTTGTCGCCATTGTCAAATTGAATTTCCGCGGTGAGTTCGTTCAAAGCCTTGACGACGCCGGTGCCGTATTGCTGGTGCCGCACCCGCATGCCAATGTGGAGGGATTCGATTTTCATGCCGGAATATAACCACGGACCTGTCCTCCGAAGCAATACTGCGAAGGAGGATGAACACGGCGTAAATCCGCGTGGCGGCTACGCCGCTATACGCGGATGAACACGGATTTTTCGCGCGCAAATACCGGAGCGCGACTGTGTCCGCAGGACCAGTCGCAGCGCGTGGATTGCGGTTGATGCTTGGGAAAATGTGGGGCGTTCTGTGTGTGGACGCGTTGCGGCTGGCGCTTCGCGCACAGCCGCGCTCCGGCTAAAAAATCAAGGCTGACAACTCCGCAAAACGCGCTAGGCTCGGCGACAGCCATACAATTTAAAACCAAACAAACATCATGGCCCGCTTAAATCCAATCGACCGGTTCGAGTTCGAGCGCGTGCTGTGGACCCGGGGCGTGACGCGCGTCGCGGGCGTGGATGAAGCGGGTCGCGGCCCGCTGGCCGGACCGGTCGTGGCGGCAGCGGCGATTCTGCCTTCGAAATGGGCGGAATCTGGCTTGCCGCGCGAACTCGAAGGATTGAACGATTCCAAGCAACTCACGGCCAACCAGCGCGAAAAGTTTTTCGCCTTCATCACCAGCCGCGGCGAAATCGAATTCGGCATCGCCGAAGTGGACGCGGCGTTGATTGACGAGATCAACATTTTACAGGCGACACATCGCGCGATGAACGATGCGCTCGCAAAATTGCGGCCCGCACCCGAACACGCGCTCGTGGATGGCCGTCCGGTCACGACGATGCGCGTTCCGCAAACGGCGATTGTGAAAGGCGACGCGCGCAGTTATTCCATCGCCGCCGCCAGCGTGCTGGCCAAGGTCGCGCGTGACCGGCTCATGCTCGAATTCGACCGGCAATGGCCGAAATACGGATTTGCCGAGCACAAAGGCTACGGCACGGCGGAACATCTCGCGGCAATTGCGGCGCACGGCCCGTGCCCGATCCATCGGCGCAGTTTTGCACCGCTGAAACCGGTTCAACGCGAACTTTTTTAACCAGAATGAGAACTAACGCGACAACAACCCAACCAAACTTTTTGGACTGCGGCGGGAAGCGAAGCGCCACGCCGCTTTTTCAGCGTTGGTCGGCGTCCCAAAGCGGTGTCGCCGCTGCGCTCTGCCACCGCACTCCAAAATCTTCGCGACACCCGACGATTCTGACGTATAGCGGCAGAGGACTGCCCGCCCTACCAATCAATCCGTGTTCAAACCGCGGCTAGATGAAGCTGCTTGAACAGATAAAAGCGTGGCGTGCCGGCAAGGAAAAACCGGAGCATCTGCGACGCGGTGAACTGGGCGAGCACGCGGCAAAACGTCATTTGCAGCGGGAAGGATTGAAATTTCTCACGGCCAATTTTCGTTCGAAGCGCGGCGAAATTGACCTGGTCTTTCGCGACGACGATTGCCTGGCGTTCGTCGAAGTCAAAACGCGGTCATCCGAGGATTGGACGCGCCCGGCGGCGGCGGTCAACGCGCGCAAGCGGCGATTGCTTTCGCAAACCGCACTGGATTATTTGCGGCTCCTGAAAAATCCGCAGGTAAAAATCCGGTTCGATATTGTCGAGGTGCTCTTGACTGACGGCCAAGTGTGCGAAATCCGGCATTTGCCGAACACGTTTGCGATGGCAAAACCGTATCGTTACGGGTGAAACGTGGCTGCGGCGCCCCGCCGCAGATGGGGTGTTGGCGTCGCCTTCGTCGTCACGTGGACATGAGTCGGTTTGACGGGGCAAACGCGCGACGGGGCGTCGCTTCCACTTTTCGGCGACGGGGCGTCGCCGCCACTCTGCCATCAAAGGATGGTAATGCCAGCGTGACATCGGCGCGCGAGCATTGTCTAATCAGCAGTGAAGACACTCATGAACGAGCCGGCCGCAGGATGTGAGTTCGCGGAAGAGTCGCCAGCCGATTTGGCGTCTTCGGAGTTTTCCAGTCTCTATGCCGAAAACAGCCGCGCGATTTATTATCTCGCCCTGCGTTTCCTGGGCGACCCGCAAAAGGCCGAGGACGCCACGCATGACGTTTTCCTGAAGGCTTTCCGCAAGCTGGATCAATTCCGCGGCGAGGCGTCCCTGCGCACGTGGCTTTACCGCATCGCCATCAATCATTGCCAGAACCTCCGTCAGGGCTGGCATGACCGCCACGTGTTTTCCAACGCGGACGACGCGGTGTGGGAAAATACCGTGGCCAAAACCGACTCGCCCCTGCGCGTCCTGGAAATCAAGGAATTGGGCCAGCGAATCCAGAAGACGCTCGATGGTCTGCCGGATGAATACCGGCTCCTGTTGCTGCTCGTGGCCGACGAGGAATTGAGTTACGAGCAGGTTGGCGCGCTGGTCGGGCAATCCCCCGACGCGGTGCGCGGGAAATTGCATCGCGCCCGCAAAACTTTTGCCGTTCTTTTTGAGAAAACCGCCTGAAGCTGAATTATGAAACACCAAACCAAACTTTCCCAGGAACAGCAGCAACAGCACGCTGCCGAACATCAGACGCAACAACCGGCCGCCCGCGAATTTGCCAGCGCCGAAGAATTGTTGCGCTATGACGCTGCGCACACCACCGTGCCGCCGGGCATTGCCCAACGACTCCAAAAATCCACCGGCGACCTGCCGGGGCCGAAAACAGCCTGGTGGAAGCGTTTGTTCGGAGGAACCAATCCATGAAAAACCTTTTCCGAAACTATTTCTCGTCGCTGCCGTGGGGTATGCGCCTTTTCCTGCTGATCTTCGTGCTCGGTTTCCCGATGGCTTGGATCGGCCTTCGCGCACAACTTTTTGACCTGTACGGCTGGCTCGCTTTGACGCCGGCACTGGTCTGGAAAGGGCAGGTCTGGCGCGTCGTAACCTACGCCTTTCTGCCGGCCGGTCCTTTGGATTGGGCCATAAGCATGTTCTGGCTCGCGACGCTCGTTTCCGTGCTGGGAAGGAACTGGTCCGCGCGTGGTTTCTGGGCTTATTGCCTGATGGGCGCCCTGGCGGGAGGGCTGTTCATCTGGTTGCTCAAGCCGGGGATGCAATTCGGTGTGGTGGGTAGCGGAGCAATGATTTTCGCCCTGCTGGTGGCGTGGGACTGGCTCTACCGCAACGAACGCCTGATCCTGCTCGGCATCGGGGAAATCTCCGTGCGCCAGGCGGCGATTTTAATCGCCATCATCAACTCACTCATCCTGTTCTTCTGCTCGGGCTGGTTTTTGATGCTGGCGATGTGGTGTGGCGGCCTGGCCGGATGGCTCTGGCTCAGGATTCGCGCGAAACTTTTCCTGGGCAAAACCGCCCAGCCAATCCGGTCCGAACGCGTGGCGCGGCTGGAGTTATGATTAGCATTGTACAGGAGCGCCGGTCTCCGACCCGGCGAGAAAAGCTTGGAGTTCAATCCCGCGATGTGCGGGATTGTTCAAAAGGCACGCTAAAGCGTGAACTCCAACGCGCCGGGCCGGAGGCCGGCGCTCCACGTTCCGTCCTAGCGCACGACCGGGCGCGGATCGCGCGCGCGATGCTGGCGGATTGCCGCTTCTGCGCGCACGACTGCGGCGTCAACCGGCTGGCGGGTGAAAACGGCTTGTGTCATGCCGGCGCGGAGGCGCGCTTTTTTTGCGCGCAAACCGAGGTTTCGGACGAGCTGGAATTGATCCCGACGTTCGCCATCGCGTTGAGCGGATGCGACCTGCGCTGCGATTTCTGCATCACGGGCGGGCCGAGTTGGAACCCGCGCACGGGCGAACCGGTGCGATTGGAAATTCTGGCCGGGCAGGCCCGGGCCGCGCTGGCCGACGGCGCGCGAACCATCATGGTATTGGGCGGCGAGCCAACCATTCATCTGTCGGCCGCGCTCGAATTTGTGTCGCTGCTGCCGGACACAGCGAGGCTGATTTGGAAGACCAACGCGCACGGGTCGGCGCAGGCGCGCGAATTACTGGATGGAATGTTCGATGTCTGGCTGGCGGATTTCAAATTCGGCAATGACGCCTGTGCGCAGCGGCTGGCCAAAGTTCCCGATTACGTCCGCGTGGTCCGGGAAAACCTGCTTTGGGCCAACAAACACAGCGAGCTAATGGTGCGCCACCTGCTTATGCCGGGGCATGTCGAATGTTGCTGGAAACCGGTGGCGGAATGGCTGGCCGCGAACCTGCCCGGCGTCAAAGTGAATCTGCGTTCCGGCTTCTGGTCAGCATGGCATTCGGCCAGACACAGCAATTTGCGCCGGACCGTTTCAGACAGTGAAAGCGAGCAAGCCGGGAGAATCGCTCGCAACTGCGGCTTGAATTTGGTGGAATGAAAGGGTCAAATTGCCATGAAGCCTGACGCAAATGATAAACCGGCTGCCAGGAAACACCCGCTCACATCCGAGTTGCTGCTTCTGCCTGATGGACGGATTCTGGTTCACAATCTGACTCCGGCATTTGCCGGGCTGCTGAAGGAATTGAATCCTGACGACGAACAAATCCGGCGGCGTTCACTCCCATCCACCGAACACCCAACATGACCATGAACTTTCAGACTGAAATCGAGACCCTCATCCGCGCCCGTTATCCGATCCTCTACATCATCACGAACGAGGAAATGCGCGTGCAGAACCTGCTGGTGGAAATCGCCGCCAAGCGGCAGAAAAAGGTGTTCGAGTGGACCTACAGCAACGGCATCGTCCCAGCCGGCACTTCCATCCAGTCGCAGAAAAACCGCAACGCCGCCACCAAAGACCCGCTCGCCGCGTTGGACCAGGTGATCGAACAGGTCGAGCCGGCGATTTTTCTGTTCAAGGATTTTCATCCGTTCCTCACAAAAAACAATTTTGCGATCATCCGCAAACTCAAGGACATCGCACAGTATCTCAAAAACAGCTTCAAAACCATCGTGCTGATTTCGCCGGTGATGGAAATTCCGGCGGAGCTGGACAAGGAAATCACCGTCATCAATTTCCCGCAACCGACGAAGGAGGATTTGGGCGCAATGCTCGACAAAATTGTCGCGGAAGTACGCGACCGGAAACAGATTCAAATTGATCTCGACGACCAGGGCCGCGACCGGCTGCTGCAGGCGGCGCTCGGCCTGACGCTCGGCGAGGCGGAAAATGTTTTCGCCAAAATCATTGTCCAGGAGCAGCGATTGAGTGGCGATTACGTCAACGAAGTGTTCGCCGAAAAGCAGCAAATCATCCGCAAGAGCGGGTTGCTGGAGTATTACGCGACCGAGGAGGATTTTGCCAGCGTTGGCGGCCTGGCGGTGTTGAAGGACTGGCTGAACAAGCGCTCCGTGGCGTTCACGGACGAAGCGCGGGCGTTTGGTTTGCCCGCGCCGAAAGGCATTTTGCTGCTGGGCGTGCAAGGCTGCGGCAAAAGCCTGTGTGCCAAGGCGGTTTCACGGCTGTGGCAACTGCCGTTGCTGCGGTTCGACATGGGCCGGATGTTCGGCAGTCTGGTGGGTTCGTCGGAAGAAAACGTGCGCCGCGCGATTGCCGTGGCGGAGTCCGTGGCTCCGGCAGTGCTTTGGGTGGACGAGATTGACAAGGCATTTGTCGGCTCGCAAAGCTCCGGGGCGACCGACGGCGGCACGACCGCGCGCGTCTTCGGCACGTTTCTCACCTGGCTTTCGGAAAAAAGCGCGCCGGTGTTCGTGGTGACGACGGCCAACGACGTTTCGCAGCTTCCGCCCGAACTGTTGCGCAAGGGACGTCTCGACGAAATCTTTTACGTGGACCTGCCGAACGAGGAGGAGCGCGAAGAAATTTTCCGAATCCATTTGTCCAAGCGCAAACGCGATCCCAAAAATTTTGATCTCAAAACGATGGTTGAGGCCAGCAAGGATTTGAGCGGTGCGGAAATCGAGGAAGCCATCATTAGCGCGCTCTACGATGCCTTTTACACGAAGCAGGAACTGGCCACCGGGCACGTTCTGGCCACGCTGGGCCAGACGGTGCCGCTGGCCAAGACGATGTCTGAAAAAATCAGCGCGCAGCGCAATTGGGCCGCCGGTCGCGCACGGAATGCCAGCGTCATCCACCCCGTGAAAAACAAAGCGGAAGCGCGGCGGATGGAATTGTGACGCTGGTCGAAGCACGGAATTTGAACGCTCAAGCAACGAGCCAAATGAATTCTTTCTGGGGCAACCTGTATGATCATTTCAAGGATCGCCGCTATGGGGCTCTTTTCCTGGTCTCCCTCGTGGCATTTTTGGGGGTGCTTGTTTTGGGAGCCGTTATTGAGGAGATCTTTCGCGCGTTTGACCTTCAGGAGTATTTTCTACAAGCACTGCCAGGGGTTGGAATACTCGCAGCAGCCTGGGTTTGGAGGGGTGTTCGCCAAGAGCGGGCCCGACGGCGGGAACAGTTGCGACATTCCCCATTGTCGCGTGACGAACTGCGCGTAGCCCGGTCAAAACTGTTGAAAGATCGAAATCTCAAAAAATCATGAGTGCAGTTTGCATTTTAGCTCCAGTGGTCATCGCGGCGTGGCCGGCTTTCAGCGCGGCGGTGGTGGCGGCCGCGACTTCGCTCGGATACCAGGTCGTATCCGAAGTTAACAACCAAGGTCTCTCCACCGCCGCGCGAAAGGAATCAAATTCAGTCCAGCTGGAAATCGAGCGCAGCGAAGTGGTCACCCACCAGCTTGGCCGCGACCAGCGGATTGCCGTCAACCGCAACGGCGTCACGGTGACGTTTTCGCGCGACGCGCGCGGCAAGGCGCTGCTGTGTGTGACCGGCACCGGCCAGGGCGAGGAGGAATTGCGCGCCTTGGGCGAGGAGTTGAGCCGGGGCGTTGTCCAGCAATATATCTATCAGAAATTGATGGATGAAATGCGGGCGCGGGGTTTCAACGTGGTTGAAGAAGAAGTGAACGAGGACCGTTCCATCCGCCTGAAAGTCAGGCATTGGGAGAATTGAACATGCCGCAGCGAGAATTTGAAATCACCATCGGCAAGGACGGCAGCGTGGAACTGCACGTCAAAGGCTATAAAGGCCGCGCTTGTCTTACCGCAGTGAAGATGTTCGAACAAATCGTCGGCGAAATGAAATCGCAGCAAGAAACGAGCGAGTTTTACGAGCCTGACGAGCACGTGCAATTTAATATCGAGCAACGGCATTGAGGTTGGAGTCCAATCCCGCGATGTGCGGGATTGTCCGCCGCCGGCAAGCTAAAGCTTGAACTCCAATTTGTGGCCAGATTGAACACACAGGAAGATGCTTCGTCTTACTACCCGCCACGGGCGCGGTGGTACAGCCTGCTTTTTTATTTTGGCGCCGCCGTCCGCCGACGGCTGGCTTTGGATCGCATTCATCTGCCGCGGGAAATGAATTTTGGCGGGCTGATTGCCAGTTTTCTGGTGCCCGGCCTTGCTGTTAATATTCGAGGTCCAAGACTTTGGGGAAAGGCCGCGCTGGTCAGTTGCGGGCTGCTGTTTCTTTTATTTATCGCGTGGTTCGGCCATCCGGCCGGGAATTTCGCCTTCGGTCTGCTGCTTTCGATTCACACCACCGGTTTCGTGTATTACTGCAGCCCGTTGTTGCTGGATGCGCCGTTCAGATCCCGGCTGCTTTTTACGCTGCTGGCCCTGCTTGCGATCGGCCTGCTCATTTACGCTCCGATACGAAACGTTATTCAACAACACTGGCTGATTCCGCTACGCGTGCGGGGAAATGTGATCATCGTGCATCGGACGGGTGCGCCGCACGACATCAAACGCGGGGATTGGGTCATGTATTCACAGAACGGCGAACAGACGGGCGAAGCCCATAACGGCGGCGCGGTCCGGGTCCGGGCCGGTTTCGGTTGCGGACCGGTGCTGGCCGTGGCGGGAGACCGCGTGGAGTTTTCCACGAATGTTTTTATGGTGAACGGTGCGGCGCAGCCGCTGTTGCCGCACATGCCGACGAGCGGCGAGGTGGTCGTGCCGGAAAAGCATTGGTTCATCTGGCCTGAACTTGATATAAGCGGACACGGGAATGTGGGCGAAGCAAGCATTTCAGCCGCCATGTTGCAAATGGCAACGGTATCACAGGAACAGTTCATCGGGAAACCTTTCAAACGGTGGCTTTGGCGACGACAAGTTTTATCATGAGCCGGTTTGTCAATCTTGAGTTTGGAGACGAGTCCGAAGACCAGTCGCAACCAAAAGAAAGAGCGCTGGTCAAGGACGAGGCGTATTATTTCAACGAGGCAAGGACGGCGTTTGAAACCGGAAATTTTGAGCAGGGTTTGCGGTTTTACTCCAAAGTCCTGGAGTTCAATCCGCAAAACGCCGCTGCGTGGACCGGACAGGTGCGGATGTTGATCGAGCTGGGTGAATTTCGCGAGGCGAAGTTATGGGCGGACAAGGCGCTGGAACGGTTTCCCAATGAGCCGGAACTGCTCGCCGCCAAAGCCGTCGCGTTGGGCCGCAGTGGCGATTTGCAGGGTGCACTCGCGTTCTCGGACGCCTCCATTGAAGAACGCGGCGACACGCCCTATGTCTGGCTCGCGCGCGGCGACGTGATGCTCGCACGCAAAGAGCACCGCGCGGACTATTGTTTTGAGAAGGCACTGTTGCTCTCACCCCGGGACTGGTTTGTCGCCTGGCTGGCAGCCCGGATCCGGTTTTATTACAAACAATTTGTGCTCGCGCTGAAACTGCTTCAACAAGCCATCGAATGGAACACCGGCCAATTTCTTTTGTGGCTCGAACTGGGTCAATGCCAGCAGGCGCTCGACCTGATCGGTCCCGCCAAAAATTCGTTCTTGCAGGCGCAACAATTGAACCCGCATTCTCGCGAGACCGACCTGGCACTGATCCGGCTTTCCCAGAAGGGGATCTGGGCGCGTGTGCGCGGCTGGCGGCGGCAACTTTTTAACCGATAAACATGGAAAACCTGAACCGGCTTTTGTCCGCCGCCAATGAATTTGACGCGTCCGACCTGCATCTGGTGGCCGGCGTCCCGCCCGCCTTTCGCGTGAATGGCGAAATCATCATCGCCGACGAGGACGCGCTGACCGAAGACGAAATCACCGCCATGGCCGACGGCCTGCTGAACGAACAGCAGAAGAAAAAATTCGAGTCGGAATGGGAACTTTGCATTTCCATTTTGCACAGCGTGGCGGGGCGCATCCGCGCCACGTTTTACCGGCGCAACGGACACCCGGAAATGAGCTTCCGCTTTTGCGGCGACAAGGTGGCCACGCGCGAGGAGCTCGGCCTGCCCGAAAAAATTGACGATTTGGCGCGCAAACCGAACGGATTGGTCCTGATCACCGGCCCGACGGGGGCAGGCAAAACGACGACGCTCAATTATCTGATTGACCTCATCAACAGTGAACGCCGCTGCAAGATTGTCACGATTGAAGACCCGATTGAATTCGTTCACGAAAACAAACGCGCCATCGTGGTGCAGCAGGAAGTGCTGACGGACGTGCGCTCATTCAACCGCGCATTGATTCACGTGCTGCGGCAGGACCCGGACGTGATTGTCGTGGGCGAGATGCGTGATCACGAGGCGATTTCCACGGCCCTGACGGCGGCGGAAACCGGCCATCTCGTGCTGGCCACCATGCATTCGCCAAACGTTTCGCACGCGCTCGAACGCATTGTCGGTGTTTTCGAAGGCAGCGCGCAGCGGCAGATCGTGCTGCAGCTCGCCAACGCGTTGCAGGGAATCATTGCCCAGGACCTGTTGCCGGCGGCGGACCGCACCCGCCGCGTTCTGGCGTATGAATTGATCGTTGCGAATGGGGCCGTGCGGAATTTGATCCGTGAAAACCAACTTCACCAACTGGAAAACACGATCCAAACCGGACGCAAGGAAGGAATGGTTCTCATGGACAATTGCCTATACGACTTATACTGCAAGTGTGCCATCACGTACGACACCGCTATCAGCCGGGCTCACCACCCCGACAGCATCATTCGGGAAAAGTCCCAAACCGTTTGAATTTTGCAGATTCGCCATGGCGCGGATTACGACTCGATGCGCCGGACTTTGGAGAAAATTGTGGAGCGGTTCCCCAATCTGCCCGTCGCGGAAATGGCCCGAACGCGGCTGGGCCGCTTGAAACTTGAGCTTAAAGGACATAAAGAAACGCCGGGCGTGAAACTCGGCGTTTATGAACAAAATATCGGTTTGAAATACGGCTCACCGCACCAGTTGTAGCGCGATTTCCTTTTCCAACTCGTGCGCGAGGTCAATGTCCTTGTTGCCCCATTTCGTGCGGGCCTGCACGACGACCGAGGTGATTCTTGGATCCACCACTTCGACGCGCACCCAGACATCACTCTGATCCACCTTGCCCTGCAACGAGCGCACAATATTGGTGGTGTCGTGCGGAATGAATTCCGTGACCACCACGCCATTGTTCTGGATGACCTGCACCGACGCCAGATAGACTTGATCCATGGTGCGCGGATAACGTCCCTCGACCCGATCCTTGCCAAACGAGACCGTCGCCGTTTTCGTGTCGGTCACGGTACTGACGCAACCGGTGGCAATAATGGTAATTCCGACAAACGCCGCAAAAAATTTCGTCTTCATATAGATAACAATGCAATCGAAAAGGCCGCCCGCGTCAAGCACGATTGCAATTTTTCGCGCGGCTCGACAAGTGGGGCAAGAAATGCGAGTTTTGAACCGTGTCAGCAAACAAGCTCGAACAACTCCGCGCCGCTTTGCAGGCCTACGGCTCGTGTCTCGTGGCGTATTCCGGCGGCGTGGACTCGGTGTTCCTCGCGCGCGTGGCGCATGAAGTCCTCGGCGACCGCGCGCTGGCGGTGATTGCCGATTCGCCGAGCCTGCCGCGGCGGGAATTGCAGGAGGCGCTCGCCATAGCGGAAAAATTTCGTTTTCCGGTGCGCGTCGTGCAGACAGCGGAATTTGAAAATTCCAACTACCTGTCGAATCCGGCCAACCGCTGTTATTTCTGCAAGCACGAATTGTTCGGGCAACTGGCGCCGATTGCGCGCGCGGAAAAATTCGCGGTGATTGCCTACGGCGAAAACGCCAGCGACAACGGCGATTTCCGTCCGGGCGCACAAGCGGCGGCGGAATTCCAGGTGCGCGCGCCGCTCAAGGAAGTTGGTTTGACGAAATCAGAAATCCGTGAGTTGTCGGCACAGCTCGGTTTGCCGACGGCGGACAAACCGCAAATGGCCTGTCTCAGTTCGCGCATTCCCCAGGGCGAGCCGGTGACGCCGGAAAAACTGGCGATGATTGAAGCGGCGGAAAATGTGCTGCGCGATCTGGGATTTCATGACGTGCGAGTCAGGCACCATGAATTGAGGGTGGCAAGTGGCCAGTCTTCGCCGGGCTTCGACCCGGCAGGCAAGTGGCCGGTGACAGGAAAACAGTCGCCGGACGTCGCCGGGTCTGTCACCCGTCACTCGTCACCCGTCACCCACCTCGCCCGCATTGAACTTGGGCCGACGGAAATTCCGCGGTTTTTGGAGGACGGCGTCACGACGAAAGTGGCCGGGGCGCTGAAAAAAATCGGTTACGCGCAGGTGACTTTGGATTTACAGGGCTACCGGCGCGGCAGTGTCAACCAAGCGCCGACCAAAGGCGCGTGAAACTTTTGACCTTCAACGGTTTTAGATAAGGGGACTATGCCGCAGTTTTCGTACAGGGCGCGCCGCCGCAGTGGCGAATTGGTGGAGGGCGTTTTAGACGTGGCCGACCGCTCGGCGGCGGTCGCGCAAATCGAGCGCCTCGGACTTTTCCCCGTCGCGGTGGACACGGCCAAGGCCGGCGCAGTGAACGGCACTCAACGCACGGGAAAAAGTGTGGATTTGATGGCGTTCCTGCCGCCGACGCTGCGCGCGCAGCTTCAACAAAAACGCAAACCGAAATTGCAGGAGCTGGCCACGTTCACGCAGCAACTGGCGAACCTGATCCAATCCGGCATGCCGCTGACGGTGGCGTTGAACAGCATGACGCATCTGGAGTCGAAGGGCATTCCCGCCGGGGTGAGCCGTGACTTGAAGCAGGAGGTGACCGAGGGCCGAAGCCTGTCCGACGCGATGGCGAGACAGCCGCGGGTGTTTTCGGATTTGTATATCAACATGGTGCGCGCGGGCGAGCAAAGCGGTTCGCTGGTGGAGGTGCTGCGACGCATGGCGAATCACTTCCAGCAGTTTGCCGAAGTGCAGGCGAAATTCACCTCGGCGCTGATTTATCCGGCCTTGGTGGTTTGCATGGGCATATTGCTTATTGCGTTCTTCATGATCGTCATGATGCCGCAGTTCACAAAAATTTTTGAGGGCTTTAATATCCCGCTGCCGCTGCCAACGCGCATATTGATCGGATGCAGTCAATTTGTCCTTGGTTATTGGTGGTTGCTCGGATTTGTCATCATCGTCGCGATCATTTTATTCATACGCTTTAAGGCCAGCGAAGCCGGCGGGCGGAAGCTGGACGAATGGAAAATGAAAGCGCCGGTGATCGGCAAAGTGATTAATTTAAATTTGTTCGGGCAATTTGCGCGGACCCTCGGCACGTTATTGCAAAACGGCGTTCCAGTTTTGACGGCGCTGAAAATCACGGAACAGGTCCTGCCCAACCGTCTCATCCGGGAGGCCGTTGCCAAAACGCGCGAGGCGGTCACGGACGGCAAGACGCTCGCTCAGCCGCTGGCGCAGAGCAAACTGTTTCCGCAACTGATGGTTGACCTGGTGCGCATCGGCGAGGAAACGGGCGACGTGCCGGGCGCGTTGAACAATCTGGCGGACACTTATGAAGGTGAACTGGCCATCGCGCTGCGTTTGATGACGCAACTCCTTGAGCCGGTGTTGATCCTCGTCATGGGAGGCATCGTGGCCTTTCTGCTGCTGAGCATTTTCCTGCCGCTGTTCCGGCTGATTTCGGCAATCCGTTGAGCTTTGCAATGAAAATGGCGACGGTCAAAAAAAAATATCCGCGGGTGGCGTTCACGCTGATTGAAATCATGATCGTCGTGGCCATCATCGGCCTCATTGCGGCGATGGGCGTGCCCGCCATTCTCCAGGTCCTGCGGAAGGACGGAATGCGCAAAGCGGTGAGCGACGTCATGGACGTGTGCAGCGACGCGCGGGCGCGGGCGATTTTTCGCGGACAAACCACCGAAGTTGTTTTTCATCCGGCTGAAAAGCGGCTGGAAATAGGCGACGCGCCGTTGGATGAATCGCAGACGCCGCCGACGGGAGCGCCCATGAACAATTCCGGAACAACGCCACCAACGCCTTTGCCGTCAAACACCAAAGGGCCGGTGGTGCTGCCGGACAACGTGGACATTGCGATGCTCGACATCAACCTGCTCGACTTTGGCGCGTCGGACGTGGCGCGCGTGCGCTTTTTTCGAAACGGCACATGCGATGAACTGACGCTGGTGCTGCACTCCGGTGACGAGTGGCAAAAAATCACGCTGGAATTTTCCACCGCCCTGGCGTCGGTCTCGCCGGTGACAAGATGAAAACGGAATTGAAAGCCGGCAGGCGGCGCGGGCGCGAACAACGGGCGTTTTCGTTGCTGGAGGTGATGATCGCCATCGGTGTTTTTTTCATGGCCGTCTTTGCGATTTTGGGACTGGTGTCCAGTTCGCTCGAAAATGTGCGCCGGCTGCAGCGTCCGATCGTGGACGCCGGACTGGTGGCAGGCGAATTGTCGCTGACCAATCAACTGACTGAAGGCACGGCCTCGGGAGACCTGGGCGAATTTCTCGGCAAATCCTATCAGGATTATACGTGGACCTATGCTATTCAGGAGGTGCAGACGAACAAGCTGTTCCAGGTGGATTTCATCCTGCAAGACGATTCCCATGGCCGGGCGGTCGTGTCCAAAATGAGCATTCTGCTCTTCCGCCCCCAATCACCGGCGGGCAGCCTGGATGGAGCAACCACGAGACGATGAAGCCGAACGACCATCCACGTTGTCGCGCGCTTTCGCGGCGCCGGCCCTGGCTTCGCCGGGGCGGGAACCGCTTCGGCGGCAGCGCCGGCGCGTTCACGCTGGTCGAAATCATGATCGCCTTCACGATTTTCAGCATTTTGGTGGCGGCCATTTACTCGACGTGGACGCTCATTTTGCGCTCCAAGCAGGTCGGGAATGAGGCCGCGGCGCGAATCCAGCGCCAGCGCATCGCCGTGCGCACCCTGGAGGACTCCCTCACGTGCGTCCAGTCGTTCCAGGCGTCCCTGGCGTATTACAGCTTTGTCGTCCAAAACGGCGACCAGCCGATGCTGAGTTTTGTGGCCCGGGTGCCGGCAATTTTTCCGCGCAATGGCCGGTTTGGTGATTTTAACCTGCGGCGGCTGACGTTCACCCTCGAGTCGGGACCGGATTCGGAAAGAGATCTGGTGCTGCGGCAGAACCCCATTCTCATGGACATGGATTCGGACGAGCAAAGCGCTCCGCTCGTGCTGGCACGCGATGTGTCGGTTTTCACCGTTGAATGCTGGAACACGAACACCTTGGATTGGGTGAATGAATGGACTGACACCAACTCCATTCCATCAATCTTGCGCGTCGGTCTCGTGTTCGGCGGCTCCACCGATTCCTACGGCAAGGGATCCGTCCTGGCCATCACACGCGTCATCACGACGCCGTCCATGATGTTGCCAAGCGGTTTGCAAACGCCGAAGGTCAGCAACGTCAAGAAATGATGAAGACAACCTCTGTCCACTCCAACTCCGGCGGCATGGCGCTCATCATGGCGATGATTGCGATCTTCGTGATGTCGGCGCTGGTGGCCGGATTCGCGCTTTCCATGAAAGTCGAGACTCGCCTCGCGCAAAACGCGGATTCGGAGCAGCAATTGCTCTGGCTGGGGCGTTCCGGCATGGAACTGGCGCGTTACGTCTTGGCGCAGCAACTGACCATTCCAAACGAACCTTACGATTCGCTGAACCAAAAATGGGCCGGTGGATCAGGCAGCCTGGCCGAATCCAACAGCGTGTTGTCGTCCATCTCACTCGACAATTATCCGGTCGGCGACGGGACGGTTTCGATTAAAATCATTGACCTCGAACGCAAGGTGAACATCAACACCGCCATCAACCCCGCCAACAGCCAGATGATTCAACAGGCGCTCACGCTCATGGGTGTGGACGCGAGTGACATTTCCGTCGTCTCTGATTCGATTTTGGACTGGATTGATGCGGATGATCTTCCGCGAGTCGCCGGCGCGGAGAGCGATTATTATCAAGGGCTGGCCATGCCTTACTACGCCAAGAACGCGCCGATGGACGACTTGTCCGAATTATTGCTGGTCAAAGGCGTCACGCCGGAAATGTACTGGGGCAGCAACGCGACGAATCACACGCCTTCGGTCTTTCAACATAAACTCGGCTTGGGCACCGCGCCCGGTCAAATGCCCGATTATCCGTTCGGGCTGGTGAACATTTTTACGCCGATTTCATCCGGCCAGATCAACGTCAACACCGCCGATGCAACCGTTCTGCAAATGATTCCCGGGGTGGACCAGTCCATGGCGGAAAGCATCATCAAACTTCGCGCCGGTCCCGACGGCGTGGACGGCACGGAAGACGACATACCGTTCCGAGATCCCGCCGCAGCCCTTCGAAGCGTCGGCATCAACAACCTACAATCCACACTCTACACCGTGCGCAGTTCCACGTTTGAAGTCCACGTCACCGCCCAAATCGGCGACTACAAACGCGAATACATCGCCATCCTCTACCGCCGTACGGGAACGGACATTCAAGTCTTGAGCTTTTACTGGAAGTGATTTTTGTAGCGGCGGCCCATGACCGTCGCCGAACCGGCCGTCGCTCACCGAGCGCCGCCACAGATCAGTGTTGAATTTGCAGAGCCGCCCGTTATTGTTTCTCCATGCGCCGGCTTTTGGTGATTTTGCTTTTGCTCGGTTCGCTTTCGGCAACGTTCGCGTCCGACGCCGCAAGCGGCCGTGTCGTCAAGGTCCTGCCGCTGTTCCTCGACCTCAAGGGCCGCGACGCGGTTTCGCCGAGTCTTTACGACCGCGACGCCTACCAGGTTTACCTGCGCCAGCACACCAACGAAATTTCCGCCATTCGCTTCGATGTTTTGTGGAAAACGTCGAATGCCAAAGGCGTAAAATTGAAATTGCGCGTTGAACTCCGTGGTATTGGCGCAGGCGGTTTGCCGCGCCAAACCACGCTGGAACAATCCGTCACGCCCGGATTTTTCCGCCGCTGGACTTCGCTGACTTTGGGCGGCGCGGACTATAAAAATTTCGGCGAACTCGTCGCGTGGCGCGCCACGCTGTGGTCGGATGACCAGCTGCTCGGCGAGCAAAAATCATTTTTATGGTGAACGCCGCGCAACCTCTGGTCCTGATGTTTGACTTCGCCCGGCCCGGCGCGGAGGCGGCAACCCGGCAGGCATTCTCCTGGTAGCCGTCAAAATAATTTGCGGTTGCGGTCAGAAGCCCGCCTTCGACGTGTATCCGTTGAACGGCCGAATGCCGGCACCCGTTCAATGTCCCGTTTGTGGCATGGACGGCACCGCGGTTGCCAATGAAGTTATCGCGCGCACCCTCGGCGCATAGCCCGTGCCTCCTGCGCCTCAACCCGTGCCCGCCCTCAATAATCCGGCGGTAAAGAAGGGCAAAAAGGGCAACAGGAAATGGTGGCATCACCTCCTGGCCGGATGGCGTGGCTCACGGCTGATCGCATCCACCGGAACCGCTGGAAGCGAACTGCCAGTTCCAGCCGACGTCTGGCGGCAACGTGCGCTCATGGCGGAACAGCGCGCGGAGCAGGCCCAGGCCGTTGTCGGTGCCAGCCGCGCGCCACCTCTCGCACAGGCGCTCAAGGAAGCGCTGGTTCAGGCGCTGGCCGTCCAGCGAAGAGAATTGCTTCAGGCGCAGCAAATCGCCGCCGCGGAAATCGCACAATTGACGCACCACTTGGACGAATTGCGGGCGCCGATACAAGAACGGTTGCGCTCTTACGAAATGCGAATTCAAGAACTCGAAAAAGAACTCGCTGCCAGAAACGAGGAAAATCGCGAACGGCTGAAACTTAAAATCGAAATGTTGCGCCGCCAGCTTGAAGTCGAGAGCCCACGCAACCGGATGGAATTCAACTGAGGCTACGCGGCGGCCTTTTCATCCGGCGCTTTTTTCTCCTGCGTGCGCAAGGCCTGTTCGTAACAGTGCAACGCTTCGTCATAACGCGCCATGCGGTTGAACAGGCCCCCCTTGTGAAGATAGGCGATGGTCATTCCATCGTCCGCTTCAATCGCGTGGTCATAACAGGCAATGGCCTCGTCGAGCTGGCCCAGCTTTTCGAGCGCGCCGCCCTTTTTGACCAGCGTATCGGCGCGTTTCGGATACAGCCCCAGCGCCACATCAAAACATTCCAGCGCCTTCTGCGGCTCGTTGGCGACCAGCAGCGACTGGCCTTCGGCAAGCAGGTTGGCGACGCACTCATCGCGGTCGTTCGAAACCTTCGGCACTCCATTCGGTTCGTGAACGGCGGATGAAGTGGTTTCATTCAGCGGGGCGCGCGTGGCCGGTTTCAACTCAAGGCTGCGCTTCTCCAGCTGATCCACCATGTTGAACCGCCGTGCGTTCGATTGCTCCACGCTGGCGCTGGTCACCAACGAAGGGGAAATGCGGCCGTTGCCCAGGGCAAACTCCGGCGGGCGCAGCGAGGACAATTCAACGAGTCGCGAGACGGTGCGCCACTGCAAATAAGCCATCAACAACACGACCAGCAGGCCAATCGTCCCCAAAGCGCCCGCCAGAATCAGCATGAATTGCTGCATTTTCTGCATCGTCTCAACCTCACTCGCGCGCTGGGCGGCGATGATTGGTTGTAAAGCTTCGATGCGGGCGGCCATGTCGTCGGCGTTGCGCTTGGCGGCAGTCTCGGCTTGTTGCCGGTTGCGCTCAATGGCCAGTTGGGTGTCGTGAAGCTGTTCCTGAATCTGAAGATAACCGTTTATCTGGGTTTGCACCGTGCTGTTCTCCGCTGGTGACGGAGAAATGGGACTCGTTTCGGCGGCAAAAACTCCCGCGCTGAAGGTGGAACAGATAAATACAATTAGAAAATTTCGGCGCAGCCTTACATTCATAACAGTTCATGGAAGCCTGAGCCGTCAGTTTGACGATGTCAAGCATGTGGCCGGCTGACTTGTTTCCAAACTATCCACCAAAGCAGGGCTGTGGTTTCGCGCCAGCGGAACCCGGTCGCACCCCGTCACTCCTTCTTCAAATCAAACTCCAGCCGCGTGCGCGAGCCGGTCTGGACGTTGCGGATTTCCATCTCCTGAAGCTCCCACTGGCCGTTCACCTTCTTGAACGACTTCGGCGCGAATTCCTTGAGCCGCTTGTTTTTGAAATCGTAAGCCTCGGCCTGCACGATGCCGCTGCTCTCGTTGTCAATCCACGACACCACGCGCGCATAGCCGTTCGTGGACGGATTCGTGCTTTCCAAAACCGTGCAGCCCCGGCTGCGCTTTACTTCCTTTTTCAGCAACTTCTGCTGCGGCCAGTGGAAAAATTCCAGGCCCAAATCGGCGACCCAGAAATCCGAGCCGGCAAATGGCGTCATTAGTTTTGAATCAACCAAAGTTGTGGATTTGCCATCCTCCCCCTTGTCAAGCACTTCAAGCCCTTCCCGAAGAAAATATTCATTCGGCCTGCCGGTCTTGTGAATTACAATCAACCGAACCCGGTTTGATTGGGAGGTCGTTTCGTAAATCGTTTGCCAGCCGGTCCCATTCACCGTGGTTTGAAATCGAACAGGAATTTCAGAATGTTTTCCCTTGCCGGCGCGAATGTTTAAAACGCTATTTTGGACAAAATTGGTGCCGGGACCTTGCTCCAAAAGTTGTTGGGCGAACTGGCGGCCTTGAATCTCCGCGTCGGACAAATCATTCGTTGCCGCTGCAGTTGCACCAACGGCAAAAAATAAAATCGCTGCAATCAATGGTAGGGCGGCGCTGCCGCGCCGCCCAAAATCAAGGCCGCGCAGCAGCGCGGTCCTATCATTGCACGGATCGTGCTTGCGAAGGCGTACTTTCATTTCGACTCCAGCGCCAGCCGGAGAACGTCGGCAATGTGTTGGACGAAATGGACTTTGAGTCTGGCACGGACCTCCGCCGGCACGTCGAGCCAGTCGGATTTGTTTTGTTCCGGCAAAATGATTTCCTTGATGCCAAAACGCGACGCGGCCAGCACCTTTTCCTTGATGCCGCCGACGCGCAATACCCGGCCGCGCAGGCTGATTTCGCCGGTCATCGCCATTCGGAAACGCACGCGTTTTTTTGTCAGCAGTGACGCCAGCGCCGCGACAATCGCCACGCCCGCGCTCGGGCCGTCCTTCGGTGTCGCGCCGGCGGGCACGTGAATGTGAACGTCGAATTTGTTGTAATCGCTCAAATCCAGATCGAGCAATTTGGCCTGGCTGCGCAGGTAACTCACCGCCGTCTGCGCGCTTTCCTTCATCACTTCGCCCAGCGAACCGGTTAAAAGCAAATTGCCCCGCCCGCGCATCCGCGTCGCTTCGATGAACAAAACGTCGCCGCCGAACGGTGTCCACGCCAGCCCGGTGGCGATGCCATATTCGGTGATTTTCTCCGCCGTTTCGGCAATGAACGGCGCGTGGCCCAAAAAGTCTTTCAAGTTTTCGGCGTCGAGTTTGACCATCGCGGCCTTGCCGTTTTGGGAAATAATTTTGCGTGTGGCTTTGCGCAAAAGTGCGGCGATTTCGCGTTCGAGCTGGCGCACGCCGGCCTCGCGGGTGTATTCGCGGATGAGTTTGTGCAGCGCGGAGTCGGCGAACTTTACATCCCGCCGCGTGAGGCCGTGCTCCTCGATCTGGCGCGGGACGAGATAGCGTTTGGCGATTTGCAATTTTTCGGACTCGGTGTAGCTGGGCAGTTCAATAACCTCGAGCCGGTCGCGCAACGCGGGATGAATCGGCTCCAGCCAGTTCGCCGTGGTGATGAAGAGCACCCGCGAAAGGTCGAATGGCAGGTCGAGGTAATGGTCGGTAAACGTGTGGTTTTGCGCCGGGTCGAGCACTTCCAGCAGCGCCGCCGCCGGATCGCCGCGAAAATCCGCGCCGACCTTGTCCAATTCGTCCAGCAAAACGACCGGATTGCGGCTTTCGATGCGGCGCAGCGTCTGAATGATCCGTCCGGGCATCGCGCCGACATAAGTGCGCCGGTGACCGCGAATCTCGGCTTCATCGCGCATGCCGCCGAGTGAAATGCGCGCGAACTTGCGTCCGAGCGCGTCAGCCACGCTTTTGCCGAGGGAGGTTTTGCCGACGCCGGGCGGGCCGACCAGGCAAAGAATCGGTCCTTTGATTTGCTTGCGGCGTTTGATGACGGCGATGAATTCGAGCAACCGGTCCTTGACTTTTTCAAGGCCGAAATGTTGCTCGTTCAAAATCCGCTCGGCCGCCTTCAAATCCAGCTTGTCCTCGGTGGATTTTTCCCACGGCAAACTCAAAATCCAGTCGAGATAATTTCGCCCGACGGCGTATTCGGCGGCGGCGGGCGGCGTCTGCTGAAGGCGTTCGAGTTCCTGCTCGGCGGCTTTGCGCGCCTCGTTGGGCATGGGCGTCTGCCCGATTTTTTCGCGCAGCGATTTGGTTTCGCCCGAACCGGATTCACCTTCGCCGAGTTCGCGCTGAATGGCGCGCATTTGTTCGCGCAGAAAAAAATCGCGCTGCGTCTTGGCGATGGAAGACGCGACGTCGTTTTGAATTTTTGAACTGAGCGTCAACACCTCCTGCTCGCGGTTGAGCAGGGGCAGAAGTTTATGCAGCCGCTCGCGGACGGAGATGGTTTCGAGCAGCTTCTGCCGGTCTTCGAGGCTGAGATTCAGATTCGCGGCGATGAGGTCGGCGAAATGACCGGGATGCTCGGTGTTCAGCGCGGCGACTTTGACTTGGTCCGAAAGCGCGTTGGACATCTTGGAGATTTCCTCGAATTGCTTGTGCGCGTTGCGCAACATGGCCTGCAACTCAATGGAATCCTCCGTTTCGTCCCGCAGTAATTCGTAACTCGCGCGCAAATACGGGGCCGGCAGCGCGTATTTACTTATGTGGATGCGCCACAAACCCTCGACCAGCACGCGCGCGGTGCCGTCGGGAAATTTCACCATTTTGGACAGGCGCGAAACGCAGCCGACTTCGTGCAAATCCTCCGGCAATGGTTCGGCGATTTCGGGTTTGCGCTGCAGCACCGCGGCGAACAAACGGTCGCCCGCGACAATGTCATCAATCAATTTCAGGCTCGGCCCGGTTTCGACGAGCAGCGGCACAACCGCGCCGGGAAAAATCACGATGTCCGACAGGCCGAGGATGGGCAGGTTTTCCGGCAATGAACGCGACGAGATCCGGGGCAGAGCGTCCGATTTTTCGGCGCCGCCGAGAATGCTGACAAATTCTGTTTCCGGCGAAGTCATCGTCGTTTCTATAAAGTTAGATGCCGTCGCACAGGAAAAGATTCATGCGCGGCTAATTTCCCTCGGCAATTGGAACTTTCGTGCTTTTGGTGTGCAATGGGTGTGCCACCGGCACGTCAATTCGCAGAAAACCATTCACATAAATCGCCTTGGCCTGGCTAAGGTCGTAATCCTGAGGCAACTCGAGCACGCTTTCGAATGGCCCATAGCTGATTTCCATGACCAGAAAATTGCATTTGTGCGCCCGGCAAACGTCCGGGCGGCTGCCACTGATGCGCAGACGATGACCTTCGACGGTGATTTCGAGATTTTCGCTTTTCATCCCGGCCAGTTCCACCTTGATGACCAGGCCGGTGTCGGTGGCGTACACATCCGTGTTCGGAATCCAACGGCCGCTGGCCGCACCCCCGCGCCCGCCCACCGCCGAACTGCGGGGAATAAAATGCATTGTGGAACTGACTTGGGTTACAGCCATGATTAAAGATAATATCCTATAAAGCCTGCATTCGCAAGTGCGCCGGGTTCACTTCATTTTGACCACCACTTCGGGCCGTTCGCCTTTGCGCGCGTGAAAAACAATGGAGCTTTTCGTCTCGGATTGCCCGCGCGCCGAACAACCGCAATGCGTGTCGCGCTCAAAACTGAATTTGCGCCGGCGAAACCGTCCCCGTAAAAACAATCCGGCGACCGAAGCCACAATCGCCAGCGAAACGGCCTGTTGCCAATTCATGCTGGCAACATACCCGCAAAAACGGTTCGCGCAACCGATTTTCGGCGTTGAACTTTCGGCGCGCGCCTTTACGCTGCGCCCATGTCTGTTCCGTTCCGCCACCCGCACCGCGTCAGCTACGCCGAATGCACCGTCGGCAACCATGTTTATCACTCGCGCTATCTCGATTGGCTCGAAGCCGCGCGCGGCGAATTTATCCGCGCCCTTGGCTCGACGGTTCTGCAATGGCAGGAACGCGACGTTATTTTTCCCGTCATTGAAGCCCGCCTGCGTTACAAATCACCCGCCCGTTACGATGACTTGCTGACGATTGAAGTCTGGCCGACGGCCATTGAGCGCGTACGATTGAATTTCGCCCACCGCATCGTCAACCAGGACGGCAAACTCGTTCTCGAAGCCGAAACGTTCCACGCCTGCACCGGCGCGAACGAAAAACCCAAACGCCTGCCGGAGGAACTGGCTGAAAAACTGAAGCCGTATTTGAACGGGGCGAGTGTGGCGGATTCAAAAGCGAAAGGGTGATTATATGTTTGCTATCGCACATGGATTTCCACTCACCGGAACTGGTGTTGTCGTGATGATAGTTTTTGGTATCGGGTTTCTGATTTACAAGTGGTTCAATCCAAAACCGTAGAATTTCAAATTAGGACACCGCCCATTGGGTGTAGTGGACTTCTTTGGTGGGGCGAGCGTCCTCGCGAGCCGGGACTGATGGGATTGCTGTCAAAATCGGCTCGCCAGTAGTCTCGCCCCACCAATTTAGCTCAAACTGAGACACTACCCATTTTTGTTCCGGCTTGCGCACACAGTCCGCGTCTGCGACAATTCAGCGGCGGGCGCGAGCAAGTGATGCAAAATTATCCCAAACATTATTGCGGCGTGTTCGGCATTTTTGGACATCCGAATGCCGCCGAACTCACCTATTACGGCCTCTACGCGCTGCAACATCGCGGGCAGGAAAGCGCCGGCATCGTCACCTGCCACGAAGGAAAATTTTTCAAGCATCACGGCATGGGGCTCGTGTCGCAGGTTTTTAATTCCAAATTGTTGCACGACCTGGTCGGCAACGTGGCCGTCGGCCACACGCGCTATTCGACCACCGGCTCGTCGCACATCCGCAACGCGCAGCCGCTCACGGTGGATTGCATGCGCGGGCAGATCGCCGTCGCCCACAACGGCAATCTGACCAACGCCGCCCAGCTCCGCGACGACCTCGAAAGCCGCGGGCTGGTTTTTCAAACCAGCGTGGATAGCGAGATCATCATCATGATGCTCGCGCAGCCGTCCATCGGCGGCGTCGAAAACACGCTGGTGCAGACTTTCCGCCATCTCGAAGGCGCCTACTCGCTCGTCATCATGACCGAGAAGGAATTGATTGGCGCC
>DAIRTX010000026.1:0-45407 GCA_036803685.1 Verrucomicrobiota bacterium
CGGAAGAGATAAGCGCTGAAAGCATCTAAGTGCCAAGCTCATCCCAAGATAATGTCTCCCGGGGCGCAAGCCCCCTAAAGACCACGGGCAGACCACCCGTTTGATAGGCCAGAGGTGTAAGCGTTGTGAGACGTTTAGCTGACTGGTACTAATCGGTCGTGCGGCTTGATTGCTTTTCTTTTTCTTCTTTGAAGAGGAAGAGAGCGATTTAAAACTCACGAAAAGTAATTGCTCGGCAACCCTGTGTGCAGTTTTCAGAGAATCCCGGATTTAACCCGGTATGTTCTTTTGAAATTTAGTCGGAAAATCAGAGCGGAGTTCGGAATGAAAATTCTGGCTTCTGACTTCTGGCTTCTGACTTCCGTTTCTTGGTGGCCATAAAGCTGTGGTCCGACCCGATCCCATTCCGAACTCGGCCGTCAAACACAGTCTTGCCGATGGTAGTAGTCCTATAGGTTCTGCGAGAGTAGGTAGCCGCCAGTTTTTCAATAAAAACCCGGAGAATTTTCTCCGGGTTTTTGCTTCTTTCACTCATTTGGTTGAACTGAAAAAAGGCTGGCACGAGCTATTCTTGGCTGTTGATCCTGTGGAAGAAGATCTTCTGTCGCAGCGTGAGCCGCCGCCCAATACGTTGGCTGGATTGCGGAGAGAAAACACGCCATGGGGACAAAGTTGATCACATAATGGGTGTGGCTGTCCTCCGCACCCTTTCGGGCTTACAGCCCTGAATTTGGCGGCAAACGCAACGTTGCGTCAAGTGGTTGGACATCCGCCAATTCTTTGCCTGGAGCAGTGCCGCCAAGTTTTTGAATCTTTTCGCCCGCCGGACGCACCATGCGCTCGTAACTGCCCACCGCATCGTTGAAAGCGTCGTTGGCCTTCGCCAGCCCGTCGCGGATGCGCTCGAAGTGTTCCGTGAACTTGCATACCCGTGCGTAAAGTTCCTGCGCGGCTTCGGCGATTTTCTGCGCGTTCTCCGTCTGTGCGTGCTGCTGCCAGCTTACGCTCACCGACCGCAGCAGCGCGATGAGCGACGCCGGTGTCGCCAGCAAAATTCGTTTGCCTGCCGCCCAGACAATTAAATCGTGATCGCCTTCCAGCGCCGCGCTGAAAAGCGATTCCGCCGGCACGAACAGCACAACGTAATCCAGCGCATTCGGGAACTGGCTCGGATAATCACGGTCGGCAAGCGCCTTGATGGTTGCCTTCAATTTTGCCGCGTGCGCGGCCAATGCTTCCGCGCGTTTGGCGTCGTCCGCCGATTCCAGCGCATTAAGAAAATCAAAATCCGGCACCTTGGCGTCCACGATGATGAAGCGGTCGCCGGGCAGCCGCACCACCAGGTCCGGCCGGTTTTCGCCGGCCTGGGTTTGCTCGGTGAAATCGCAATGCGCGCTCATGCCCGCCGCTTCCACGACGCGCCGCAAGGTTTCCTCGCCCCACCGCCCGCGCGCCTGATTGGAACTCAATACGCGCCGGAATTGCAGCGTTTCCGAGGCGAGCGACTGGCTTTGCTGCGAGAGCAATTCAAGTTGCTTCTTCACTTCGCCGAGCGTGGAGGATTGCGCGGCTTCGCTTTGCTGCAACCGTTTCTGGTAAGTTTCGAGTTGCTGCTTCAGCGGCTCAACCAAAGTTTTAATCGCTTCCTGCCGCTGCGCCAGATCGCCTTTGGCCGTTTCCTGAAGTTTTCCGAAACTCTGTTCCGCCAATCGCAGAAATTCCGGCGCCGTCTGCTTCAACGCATCCGCGCTCAACGCCTTGAACGCCTCGCGCAGATCAATCAACGTCTTGTCCTGCAACGCGCGCTGCTCCACCAGCATTTTTTCTGACGCGGCGTGTCTGGCTTCCGCCGCTGCACGGGCGTTGCCCGTTTCAGTCAACTGCGCGCGAAGCCGGGTGAGTTCGGTTTCGCGCTGGCCGACCTGCTGGCGCAATTCGTTTTCCAGCCGCGAGTCCGGCCCGGTGGCGCGACCGCGACCTTTGAGCCAGCCGAAGAAAAATCCCAGCAGGCCGCCAACGACAAACGCGATTAGCAATTGGATTCCGACAGGCATTGTTTTTTGTAGCCGCGCCTCGTGAGCGCGCGGCCATTCGATTTATTTTGCCGCGCTCTCACGAGGCGCGGCTACGGTGTTTTAGAAATGGGCCACAACCTCAATTTCCACATTCGCGCCTTTGGGCAGCGCGGCGACCTGGATGGTCGAACGCGCCGGGAAATCGCCGGTGAAATACTTTGAGTAAATTTCGTTCATCCCGGCGAAATCGGCGAGATTTGTCAGGAACACCGTGCTCTTGACCACGTTGGCAAACGTGAGTTTCTGGTCGTCCAGAATCGCTTTGACGTTTTGCAGCACGCGCTCGGTTTGAACTTTGATGTCGCCGGCAACGAGGTTGCCGTCCTTCGGGTCAATCGGGATTTGGCCGGCACAGAACATCAGGTCGCCGACGCGCACGGCGTGATTGTAAGGGCCGACGGCGGCCGGCGATTTCGCGGGTTTGATGATGGTTTTGGTTGGCATGAAATGGATTCGTGTTAATTCAAAAATGTGGAGCGAGTTTGTCGCTTTTGTCCGCCAGCGTCAAGGTGTGGCGCTTTGCTTTTCATTCGCCCGGACAATCAGCGTCTGCTATTTTGCGCGCCGATTAATGTCTGTTCAACCCAAGAATCACAACGAAACAAAAAGCGCCGCCGTTTTGGCCGAACGCCTGAAGGCCGCCGCTGAATTGCTGGAGATGGTCGCTGGCAATCGGGCGTTGCTGGCTGGGATTCCGGAGGAGGAACGAATGCGTCTGCTCAAGGCGGCGGGTGAAATTTACTGCCCGGATGTGAACGCGCGGCGGCGGTTTGTGAAGGCCAGGGTGCGCCAGCGCAAGGCGGAGAAAATTCAGCGGGACCAGTCCAAACTCAATAAAACCGGGATTCGAAAGCTGCGCCGGGAAAAAATTTTCACCACGCCGAATCTGATTCCGCCCATCGAATTCAAGCAGCAGGAGGTTGAAGGCGACCCGGAGTTCCGTGAAGTCGTCGAGCCGCAGAATTGCTACATCTGCAAGCAGGACTACACGACGATTCATCATTTCTACGACCAGCTTTGCCCGTCGTGCGGGGAGTTGAATTTCCGCAAGCGCACCGAGTCGGCGGATTTGCGCGGGCGCGTGGCGCTCCTGACCGGCGGGCGCGTGAAGATCGGTTATCAGGCGGGCATCAAGTTGCTGCGCGCCGGGGCGCAACTCATCGTCAGCACGCGCTTCCCGCGCGACGCGACGACACGTTACGCGGCCGAGCCGGATTTCGCGGAGTGGGGGCACCGGCTGGAAATTTTTGGACTCGATTTGCGCCACACGCCGAGCGTGGAGGCATTTTGCCGGCATCTGCTCGCGACGCGGACGCGGCTGGATTTCATCATCAACAACGCGTGCCAGACCGTGCGGCGTCCGCCGAATTTTTATCAGCACATGATGGAGGGCGAAAGCGGTCCGCTGAACAAAATGCCGGAACCGGCGCGCAAGCTGCTCGGCGCTTACGAAGGTTTGCGCGGCTATCATCTGCTGCCGGAGGGTGACGCGCAACCCGCGTTCGGAGTTCCGCCTTTAGGCGGCGCGGCACCCGAACCGCCTAAAGGCGGAACTCCAAACCTTCGCATGTTCGCCGTCGCGGGGCTGACGCACGCGGCGGCGTTGTCACAGGTGCCGCTGTTGCCGGACGAGCTCGCCGCGCAGAAGGATTTGTTCCCCGAAGGCCGGCTCGACCAGGATCTCCAACAGGTTGACCTGCGCGAGCGCAATTCCTGGCGGCTGCTGCTGGCCGAGGTGCCGTCGGTCGAGCTGCTGGAAGTGCAGCTCGTGAACGCCATCGCGCCGTTTATTTTGAATGCGCGGCTGAAGCCGTTGATGTTGCGCACGCCGGAACGCGACAAGCACATCGTGAACGTGTCGGCGGTGGAGGGTCAATTTTACCGGAAGTTCAAGACGACGCGGCATCCGCATACGAACATGGCGAAGGCCGCGTTGAACATGATGACACGCACGTCGGCGACGGATTATCACGCGGACGGCATCCACATGAACAGCGTGGACACGGGCTGGGTGACGGACGAAGACCCGGTGCAGATCGCGGCGCGCAAGGTGAAGGAACACCGGTTTCATCCGCCGCTGGACATCGTGGACGGCGCGGCGCGCATCGTTGACCCGATCATCGCGGGTTTCAACACCGGCGAACACGTCTGGGGAAAATTCCTGAAAGACTACCGCGAAACGGATTGGTGATAATTGGAACGCTGAACTCCGATTCGGCGGATTTTGGCTGGAGTCAATCCCGCCCTGCGGGATTGCCGCTCCGAACAAGCTAAAGCTTGAACTCCAACGTGCCGGGACGGAGGCTGGCGTCCTATTCGACGCTGACAATTCTCGTTGCCTGTTTCGCACCGCCGAGGTTGAGTTGCGGCTGGTCGCCTTGTTTCTTTCCCAGGAGTTGTTCGCCCAACGGCGATTGCGGCGTAATGACGAGGATTTCTCTTTTTTCGTGAACAACTTCCGTGCCGCCGGCGCGCGGACCAATGAAGTAAAAGGAATGTTCACCGCCGGTTTCAAGTTCCACCAACGCGCCGGGGTCAATGGCTTCGCCGTCGCCAAACTTTCGGGCGGCCAGCTTTTCAAATTCAGCGATGGCGGATTCGATTTCCGCCGCCTGCCGGGACTGGCCGCGGGCGAGGTAGGAGGCTTCGAGACCGCGGGTGTCGTATTTGCCCTCGGCCTTGTTCTGCTCGTGCGTGGCTTCGGCGCGCGAGGCGTTTGCGGCGCGAAAATAAATTTCCAGTTCGTCCGTCAGCCGGGCGATGATTTTCCTGATGAGGGCGCGTTTGTTCATGACCGGCGGCTTAAACGAATGGCTGCCTTGCAAGCCAAAACTAGAGATACTTCGCCAGCAATGGCGCCAGTTCCTTCTTCGTTTTTGCCGGCCAGAATTTTTTATCGGTCAGGAACGCGTTCTTCAACGCGGAATGGCACGGCCAGTCCGGCTCGGCCGGGATTTGCGGGATGGCGCGGGCAACAATTTGTTTGGCCATGTCCGCGTTGCGATTGAGGTTTGCGATGATCATTTCGAGCGTGACGTGCTCATCTTCCTTCCAGCAATCGTAGTCGGTGGCCATCGCCAGGGTCGCATAGGCGATTTCGGCTTCGCGGGCGCATTTGGCCTCGCCCAGATTGGTCATGCCGATGACGTTGAAACCGGCGCGATGGTTCATGAGCGATTCGGCGCGGGTGCTGAACGCCGGGCCTTCCATGCAGACATAAGTGCCGCCGTTGTGCGCCTGCGCCCGGCAAAGGATGGCAATCTTCAAGAGAATTTGCCGCAATTCCTCGCAGATCGGATGCGCGAAGGCAATGTGCGCCACGATGCCGCGGCCGAAAAAGGTGTGGGCGGACGATTGCTTGGTGCGGTCGAGAAACTGGTCAACGAGCACAATGTCGCAGGGCTTGTATCTTTCCTGCAACGAACCGACGGCGCTGACGCTGATGATCCAGGCGACCCCCAGCTTTTTCATCGCCCAGATGTTGGCGCGGTGGTTGAGTTCGCTCGGAAGAATGCGATGGCCGCGCCCGTGGCGTGGAAGAAAGACCACGTCGCGTCCGGTGAGCTTGCCGGTCAACAAATCGTCCGACGGCGGGCCGAAGGGCGTTTTGACTTTCACCCATTTCTGGCGGGTGAAACCTTCGATGTGGTAGAGGCCGGTGCCGCCGATGATGCCAATGCGATGATTAGACATGCGTGGTTTATAGCATTGGTCCGGGAAAAAGTCGCCAGCGTTTTTCCCGGCTGGCGTTGGCGCGGTGATCTGTTAGACTGGGGGGCGTGGAACTGTTTCAGCGCATTTTGAAGACGGCCATCGAAGGCGGCGCGTCGGACGTGCATCTGAAAATCGGCACGCCGGTCGTTTTTCGCATCAACCGCGAATTGATCGCGGTGGATTCCCCCCACCCGACCCCGGAATGGATGGTAAAAATTGTCGAAGCTGTCACGCCGGTGCATTTGAAAAAGCGCCTCGACGAGGAACGGGAAATTGATTTTTCGTATTTTGTCCCGGGCGTCGGCCGTTTTCGCACCAATCTGTATCAACAGCGCGGCCAATGGTGTCTGGCCATGCGCTACGTCAAGACCCAGGTGCCCAGCTTTGAAGAACTCGGGTTGCTGAACCAAGTGAGAAAAATCGCCGAATCACCCCGCGGGATCGTGCTGGTGGCCGGCGCCACCGGTTGCGGCAAATCCACCACGCTTGCAGCCATGATTGAACACATCAATAGTAATTTCAAAAAACACGTTATTACGCTGGAAGACCCGATTGAATACGTTTTTGAAGACAACCAATCGGTGATTGAACAACGGGAAGTCGGCTTGGACACCCTTTCGTTCCATCACGCACTCCGGAACGTTCTGCGCCAGGACCCGGACATCATTATGATCGGCGAAATGCGGGATGACGTCAGTTTTTCCGCGGCCATGAGTGCGGCGGACACCGGGCATCTGATATTGTCCACGCTGCACACGACCAACGCGTCGCAATCCATCAGCCGCATCCTTGAATTCTTCAAGGCCGAAGAGCGCGAGCAAATCCGCCGGCAAATCGCCGCCACCTTGTACGCGGTGGTCTGCCAGCGCATGGTCGGCACCCTGGACGGCAAATCAACCCCGGCTTTGGAAATCCTCATCAACACGCCAATGGTCAGGAAACTTCTTGAAGAAAACCGCCTCGACAAATTGCCCGCCGCCATTGAAACGAGCCTGGACGATGGCATGCTCACCTTCAATCAGTCCTTGTTCGATTTGGTCAAGGCGGGGCGCGTGACCGAGAAGGAAGCCATGTCCAAGGCCACCAATCCCCAAGCACTGGAAATGAATTTCAAAGGCATCTTCCTGGATGAAGGTCGTCGTATTATCAGCAGTTGATTCAACGTCTGCTGAATAGGCCATAAAACCCCAATTGACTTAATCTCGACCTGGCGTATCGTATTTCGTCATGCGAGTGTCGAAGAAAACTGATTACGCGCTGCGCGCCTTGTTCACATTGGTGGATCATTTCGGCGGTGCGCCGATACCGATTCGTGAGCTGGCCCGGCGAAACGACGTTCCCAAACGCTTTCTTGAGCAAATCATGCTCAAACTCAAGGCGCAGGGTTGGGTGGACAGCGTGGCGGGTGTGCGCGGCGGATATGTGCTCGCCAAAAATCCCGGCAAGATTACGATGGGCGAGGTGGTGCGGCAATTTGACGGTATAATAGCGCCGATTGATTGTGTTTCGGTCACGGGTTACAAGCGGTGTTCACAAGAGCCGGTTTGCCGGTTCAGGCGCGTGTTTCTCGATGCACGCAATTACGTTGCCGGGTTGATGGAGCACGCAACGCTCGCCGAAGTTTCCAAGAGCGCGCCGGTGTCAAAACAAGAGATTTCAGCCGGTTTTATTGGCGGAGAAGGCATTTAAAAAAAATCAAAAAACCAGTTGACAAGTCAGGCCGGTTGCGGATAATAACGACAAGATGAGTCGTTAATAGAATGAAGAATGAAATTGAAAATAGAACTTCAAATTGCCGCATTTGGTGGAAGTTTGCGGCAAGTAGAGCAACGGTTTTTATTTCGTTAGAATGACGACTCTATATGTCGTTATTGAAAACATCAAATTGGCTTTGCAAATTAGTATGAAATTTTATTGATATGAGCTCGATTCAGATTAAATCGGAGAGCAGCGCCGGTCAACAATTGAACTGGCTGGAAGTGGTCCGTCGGCAGGTTGGATCATTGCGCTACGGCGTGGGGCAAATCGTCGTGCATGATTCACAGGTCACGCAGATTGAAAAAACCGAGCGCGTGCGGCTGGGGAAAACCCGCGCGCAAACAATTTTAGCCGGCCAGAAAGCTGGAGGCACGAAATAAAAATAAATGCCAACCGTATGATTGGAGCGACACAAAACAAGAAAAGGCATACATGAAACCAAATCAGTTGTTACTTGCAACGCTCGTGGGGATACAATTTGTTTTCCCCGCTCTTGCCGCAGACAGCGCGGATACAAACCGCGATTCGGACATCGAAGTCTTGAAACAGCAAATCCACGAACTCGACCAGAAAGTCCGGCTTCTTGAGCACCAGCGCGAGGTGGACCGGCAGACCGCCGCCGACACGGCCAAAGAACAAACCCGGGAACTTGACCAGAAAGTCCGGATTCTCGCACGCCAGCGCGAACTGGACAAGGACGATGCCACGGCTGTCGCGAAAAAACAGCCTCTGGTAAAACTGGATGCTAGCGGTTTCACCCTTGCCTCTGCCGACACCAACTTCAGCATCAGCCTGCATGGCTTGGTACAATTGGACAGCCGGACGTTTTTCCAGAATGCCGCCCAGGGCGTGGATGGTTTTATTTTGCGGCGGGCGCGACCGATCATTTCCGGCACGGTCTTTCACGACTTTGACTTCCTGTTTGTGCCGGACTTCGGTGGCAGTTCCACCGTAATCCAAGATGCGTATTTGAATTACCGTTATCGGCCGGAGTTGCAGGTGCAGGCGGGCAAATTCAAATCGCCGGTCGGTTTGGAGTATTTGCAGTCGGACACCTATCTCCCATTCAACGAACGGTCACTGGTGACGGACTTGGTGCCCGGCCGCGATTTGGGCGTGGAACTGCACGGTGATTTGTTTGGCGGAGTGGTCAGTTATGCCGCCGGGATTTTCAACGGCGTGGCCGACGCAGCCAATATCGCCAACAGTGATTTTGACAACGACAAGGAATTTGCCGGACGGCTGTTCTTCCAGCCGCTGAAAAAATCCAGCATTGAGGCGTTACAGGGGTTTGGGTTTGGCGTGAGCGGCAGTTTCGGGGATGAAAGCGGAACCTCCGCCCTGGCCAGCAAATACACGACGGACGGGCAGCAAAAGTTCTTCGGCTACAATTCCAACGTGTCGGGCAACGGCACACACTGGCGGATTTCGCCGCAGGGCTATTATTACTACGGCTCGTTTGGTTTGCTGGGTGAATATGTGGAGTCCTCGCAAAAGGTGATTGCTGACGCGAACACCGGCACCATTGACAATAGCGCCTGGCAGGTGGTCGGCTCGTGGTTTTTGACCGGCGAGGAAAATTCTTACAAGGGGGTTACGCCGGCCCATCCGTTCAATCCGGCCAATGGCCAGTGGGGGGCTTGGGAGCTTTCGGCACGCTACGCACACTTGGGCATAGACTCCGACGCGTTTCCGCTCTTCGCCAATCCCAACACCTCGGCCAAGTCTGCCGACGCCTGGTCAGTGGGACTAAACTGGTGGTTGAACAAGAACGTGCGCGTGCTGACCAGTTTCTCGCGCACCACGTTCTCCGGCGGCGCGAGCGGAGCCGTGACCAAAAAGCCGGAGGAAGCGCTGTTCACCCGGGTGCAACTGGCGTTTTAACCAGTTCCAATGACTTAATTATTCAAACAACCTAAATATCAAAACTGTGAAAACATTCTTAAAATTCCTCACCTTGTTCAGTTGTGTATTGGCCGTTGCGGCCAGCGCGAAGGAAATCAAACTCCTGAACGTTTCCTACGACCCCACGCGCGAGTTGTATCAGGATTACAACGCCGCGTTCGCCAGATATTGGAAGGCGAAAACCGGCGACGGCGTGGTCGTCGCGCAATCGCACGGCGGCTCCGGCAAACAGGCGCAGTCCGTCATCAACGGTCTTGAAGCCGACGTTGTGACGCTCGCGCTGGCTTATGACATTGACGCGATTTCGCAACAGGCAAAACTGTTGCCCGCCGACTGGCAAAAACGTCTGCCAAATAACAGCACGCCCTACGTCTCGACCATTGTGTTTCTCGTGCGCAAGGGAAATCCGAAAGGCATCAAGGATTGGGACGACCTCGTAAAACCGAACGTTGTGGTCGTGACGCCGAATCCGAAAACCTCCGGCGGCGCGCGCTGGAATTACCTCGCCGCGTGGGCTTACGCGCTCGACAAATATGGCCACGACGACGCCAAAGCGCGCGACTTCATCAAGCGGCTTTACAAGAACGTGCCCGTGCTCGATTCCGGCGCGCGCGGCTCGACCACGACGTTCGTTGAGCGCGAAATCGGCGACGTGTTGCTCGCGTGGGAAAATGAGGCGCATCTCGCCATCAAGCAATTCGGCGTGGGCAAGTTTGACATCGTCACGCCGCCGTTGAGCATCCTGGCCGAGCCGCCGGTGGCCGTCGTGGACAAGGTGGCGAAGAAGCGCGGCACGTCCGACGTGGCGAGGGCTTATCTCGAATACCTTTACTCCGACGAAGGCCAGGACATCGCCGGTCGGAATTTTTATCGTCCGCGTTCGGAAAAGGCCGCGGCGAAATATGCCAGCCAGTTCAGCCCGGTGAAACTCGTCACGGTGGACGAAGTTTTCGGCGGCTGGCAAAAGGCGCAAAAAACTCACTTCGGCGACGGCGGCGTCTTTGACCAAATCTTTCAACCTTAAAACCGGTTTGTGGTTCCTCCGAACGGGGGCAATGGTTTGGTAAATTAAAGAATTTCTTTCGCTGCATTTTAACAAAGGTTATAACCGCTGGCAGACAATTTGCATGGCAAAGAAAACAACCAGCGTGTTGCCCGGCTTTCGACTGACGCTCGGCTACACGGTGCTTTATCTCAGTCTCATCGTCCTGATTCCGCTGGCCTGCACGTTTTGGAAAACGAGCGAGTTGACGTGGGGGCAATTCTGGCACGCCGTCGCCGCACCGCGCGTGCTGGCGTCGTATCGTCTGAGCTTCGGCGCGTCGTTTCTGGCGGCGCTGACCAATCTGTTTTTCGGCCTGCTCGTCGCCTGGGTGCTGGTGCGCTATCAGTTTTGGGGCAAGCGTTTCGTGGACGCGCTGGTGGACCTGCCGTTCGCGCTGCCGACGGCGGTGGCCGGCATCGCGCTGACGGCGGTGTATGCGCCGCACGGCTGGATCGGCCAATGGCTCGAACCGCTCGGAATCCAGGTTGCCTTCACGCGGCTCGGCGTATTCGTTGCGCTTACGTTCATCGGGTTGCCGTTCATTGTTCGCACCGTGCAGCCGGTGCTGGAGGATTTCGATCTCGAAATTGAAGAATCCGCCGCCAGCCTCGGCGCGAATCGCTGGCAGTCATTCTGGCGCGTCACTTTGCCCATGCTGCGACCGGCATTGCTGACCGGCTTCACGCTCGCGTTTGCCCGCGCGCTCGGCGAATACGGCTCGGTCGTTTTCATTTCCGGCAACATGCCCATGAAAACGGAAATCACGCCGCTGCTCATCATCACCAAGCTCGAGGAATTTGACTATCCCGGTGCAACGGCCATTGCGGTGGTAATGCTCGTCACTTCCTTTGTGCTGTTGCTCGCCATCAATTTCCTCCAATGGTGGAGCCACCGGCATCACGCGCCCGCTTGATTTATGGTTCCCGCTTCAACGCTCCATGCCCCGCACCGCGCCGCTCAACGCCGCGTGACGGCCGAGCCGCCGTTCGTGCGCTGGCTGCTCATCAGTGGCGCGTTGTTGTTTCTCGGTTTGTTCCTGGTCGTGCCGCTGGCGGCGGTTTTTGTGGAGGCCTTTGCCAAGGGCGTTGGTTACTATTTTCACACGTTCAATGACGCGAATACTTTGAGCGCCATCAAACTGACGTTCATTGTGGCCGGCATTGCCGTGCCATTGAACTGTGTCTTTGGCGTCGCGGCGGCCTGGGCGATCGCCAAATTCGATTTCCGAGGGAAGACCGTGCTGATTACACTGATCGACCTGCCGTTCACGGTTTCACCCGTGGTTGCGGGCATGGTTTACGTGTTGCTGTTCGGCGCGCAGGGATTGCTCGGTCCGTGGCTTTCGGATCACAACATCAAAATCATTTTTGCCGTGCCCGGCATTGTGCTGGCGACGATGTTTGTGACGTTTCCGTTTGTCGCGCGCGAATTGATTCCCCTCATGCAGGCACAGGGCCGAACCGAGGAGGAGGCCGCGCGCGTGCTGGGCGCCAGCGGCTGGCAGACGTTCTGGCGGGTGACGCTGCCGAACATCAAATGGGGACTGCTTTACGGCGTCATCCTTTGCAATGCGCGGGCGATGGGCGAATTCGGCGCGGTGTCGGTCGTGAGCGGCCACATCCGCGGCCAGACAAATACCATTCCGCTGCACGTCGAAATCCTGTATAACGAATACAATTCCACCGGGGCCTTTGCCGTGGCGTCGCTGTTGACATTTCTCGCGTTCGTCACGCTGGCGCTGAAAACGTGGGTGGAGCACAAGAACGCCGCGTTGCGCGGAATGGAAAACTGATTGATCACATGAGCATCGAAGTCCGCAACATCAGCAAAAAATTCGGGCAATTCACCGCGCTCGATGGCGTGAACCTGAAGATCGAGTCCGGCGAACTCGTCGCATTGCTCGGCCCGTCCGGTTCGGGCAAGACGACGTTGCTCCGCATCATCGCCGGACTGGAGTTCCCCGATTCCGGCGACGCGCAGGTTTTGTTTTACGGCGAGGACGTGACCACGATTCCCGCGAGTGAGCGCAAGGCCGGTTTCGCGTTTCAGCATTATGCGTTGTTCCGGCACTTGAACGTCTTTGAAAACATCGCGTTCGGCCTGCGGGTCCGTCCGCGTGCGACCCGGCCGGGCGAAGCCGAAATCCGTGCGCGCGTGGAAAAACTGTTGAAGCTCATCCAGCTTGAGCCGCTCGCCAAACGGTTTCCGTCGCAACTTTCCGGCGGCCAGCGCCAGCGCGTTTCGCTGGCCCGCGCGCTCGCGGTCGAACCCAAGGTGCTGCTGCTCGACGAACCGTTCGGCGCGCTCGACGCGAAGGTGCGGAAGGAATTGCGCCGCTGGCTCCGCAAATTGCATGACGAAATCCACATCACAACGCTGTTTGTGACGCACGATCAGGAAGAGGCGCTGGAAGTGGCCGACCGTGTGGCCATTTTGCGCGTGGGTCGCGTCGAGCAAATCGGCACGCCGGAGGAGATTTACGACAATCCGGCCTCGCCGTTCGTTTATGATTTTCTCGGCAATGTGAATTTGTTCAGCGGCCGGATGCGCGACGGCACAGTGGTCATTGGCGGCACCGAATTTGCCGCGCCGGAAACTGCCGGCGAAGCCGACACCCCTGCCGTTGCGTTTGTGCGTCCGCACGACATTCGCGTCACGCGCGAGCCGGGCGGCCCCGCGATGCTGGCGGCGCGCGTCATTCGCAGCAACGCCGCCGGCCCGCTGGCGAATCTTGAACTGGTGCGGCTCGACACTGGCGAACAATTCACAGTGCAGTTGAGCAAGGAACAATTCCAGCAATTGCAGCTGAAAGCGGGCGAACCGGTGTTCGTGGAATTGCGGAACGTGAAGGTTTTCTCCGACGACTATTCGATTTGAGGAGGCTGGCTTGGGGGGCTATGGTCGGAAGCCGTTTCTTTTCTGCATATTTGAGCCCGCCTTCGTCCGGTTGAGACTTCGGCGCGGCAGCCTTTGCTTTCGCTTTGGCGCGCCGAAGCACAGCGATGTGACTTCACCCATAAATTAGCCTCCCGTTAAACCATATCGTGGCCGGTGCGCTACAGCTAACACAGGCAGTGGCTCAAAAAGATGAGTCCGGTATGGGTGATTCTTTCGTCCGAGGGATTACCCCCATTTGTCGCTGGTGCGAGAGATGCAATTCAATGACTCCCGATATAATCCTTACCTTTTGGCTCAAGAGTCAGTTCAAATTGATTGGTTGTTCCCGGCGAGAATTTGACGCGAATATGCCGGTCACGCCACCCGTTGGGCTCCTGCAGCGGCACCTGAAATTGCGGATGATGAACCTCCATTCCATGGGTCTCCGCTGGAAGGTTCTGAATAACGAGCTTTCCGTTTTTATCCGTCTGGCCTGAAAAAATGGGGTCGGACAGATGCGGCATCTCTCGATAAGGTTCTTCGCTGGAATTTTTCATCCAGCCAAACATTCCCCACATGCGAAATACGGACGGATACATCCCCACCCCGACTCCCTCAATCGGCCGGCCCGATTGGGTTGTGGCGGTGAATTCCAAGGTCGCGGTGGGTTCCGTTGTTACCTCGATTTTGGTGATGGGCGACACCAGCGGGAAAGCCTGCGGGATGGCCATGATGGGGCCTTTTGCCAAAGCACCATGCACTCGATTCTGGAGTTGACCGATGGTTTTGGACGCAAAACCGTCGCCAAGGACGACGATGTCCGCTTCGCCGGGAGGAATGGACTCAAAAACAAAGGTCCCATCCTCGCTGATTGGGCGATAACTGTGCCAAAAATGACGGCCACCGTATTTTTTATCGGCATCATAATAATCCTCGATCACGTTAAGCGCGGGATATTCCTTGGGACGGACATCAATCATGACCCGGCCATTTTTCACCGGCCGTGGCACGTTGTCGTCGAGGCGTCCTTCCAGCCGAATGCCGGGCTTCATTTCTAATGCGAAATGACAAAGCTTCCCTTTCCCGGCGGTAAAAGCGAAGGTTTCGCTGTAAACAATCTCACCCGAAGGCAGCCGTCCCATGAGTTGCAGCAGATGTCCGCCCGGAGATAGTTTATTAAATACGAACACCCCGTTGTCCTTTTTCTGCCAGTCTTCCGGGGGCACTTCTTCACTGAGATTCGGGATCAGGTCCGTCACGGGCTGATGATCACTGCCATAATAACCGGAGACCTCCAGATTACTGCCACGGGTCAATTGAATCGGTTGCTCCGGGCTGTCCACTGAATAACTCTGTATGAATACAGACGCAAATTCCGGGTGGGAAACCCCGAAGATGAGTTTTCCCGTGAACTCCTTTTCTTCCGGGATGCCTTCAACGGGATATTTCACATAGGCTTTGCCCCCGCTATCAGTGATGGCTTTTTCCGGCGGGCCAAACAATTTTTTGTTCCAGCCATAGGCATCAGCCCCATGAATCCCTTTAACCCGGAAACCACCGGGCAAAACCGTTGCCCCTTCGATGGGTTTGCCGTCTTCATCCTGAACCACAACCAGCACTTTTTTGAATTCGGGTGTGGCCGATTTTTTTAATCCCGGCGCATTGGCCTTTGAGAATTCACACCCGGCGGTCATCAGAAACAACATCCCCACCAGACCAAATCCCGTCACCGAATGTCTCCAAGTCCAGGCGCCCATTCCCTTTTGGCCAAGATGATTCAACCGCTGCGCAATTTGGGAACTTCCATTCAACGTAAGTTTCGTCTCAACAGCCGGCAAAGCCAGCACCCGCAACGCGAGTCGGGCCAGCAACCGGGCATAGGAATCTTGTTCCGCCAATTGTCCCGACGCGACGCGGTCGGCTTCCTGTTCACAAGCGAGGTTGTGGGCGGCAGGAACGTTCCACACGAGCGGATGAAACCAGCAGACGGCCTTCATCCATCGCCAGGCCACACACCAAATCAGGTCATACTGGCGCAGGTGTGCAATCTCATGGCTCAAAAGCGCGGATGCTTCGCCCGGTGAAAAATGTTGCGCCAGCGTTCGCGGCAGGATGATCGTCGGTTTCAACAGGCCGCAAACAAACGGAGAAGTGACCGCATCTGAAATTTGAACATCAACCTCCCGCCGAACATTGAGCCGGATCTGAATTTGTTTTGCCAGCCGCTGAAGGTCCGGACTCGGGCGGCAGGTTTCATTTCGCAAACGGGAAAGCTGAAGCTGCAGCCGGACAAGCCGGACCGCTCCATCGACGCAGCCCAATGCCCAGATCACCATGAGAATGCTTTCCCATGAGACTGGCTTTGGTGAAGTTGGAGGTTGGAGAGAATTTACGCTGCTGGAAGTTGGGCTGACCGCGACCGGTGTTTGTGCCGGCTGCGCCACTGATGCTGCGAGCTGGATTGGATTGATGGCGGCGGTCGGCGAAAGTGAACTGGCGAATTCGGTTGTGGAAGCAGCATCGCTGGCGATCGGAATCTTAAGCCCGGGGATTTGGAAAAAATGCAGCAGCGGCAGGGCCAGACCAAAGCAAAGAATGCTGCGCCAGAGAATCAACCGCCAGCGGGCATGACGGCGATGCAACAACCCATGAGCCACCCAGCCCAATGCGAGCAGGCAAGTCCATTTGAACAGGATTACGAGCCCCGGCGAGGCAAGGAAGAAAGGCAGATTCATTTTGATTTCCTTTTTGCTTTTTTGGACGACAACCCGGCGGCGGTTTGGCGGATAAGTCTGAGGTCCGCCGGTTTGATGTCTGAGGTTTCCATCAATTGAACGACCAATTCCTGATGGGAGCCGCCCGCAAAGACCCGCGCCAGCGTTTGCATAGTGGTCTGAAGCAAGGTGGCTTTGAGAACACGGGCCGCATAAAAAAACGCCTTCCCCTGCAACCGGCGGGTGATGTGCTTATTCTCGACCAGGTTGACCAGAACCGAGCGCAAGGTGGCGTTTTCGATCGGCCATGAGAAATGCGCTTGAATTTCCGCCGGTTTCAATTCGCCCTGCTCCCAAAGGATGCGGAGCGCCTCCAGTTCATTTTGATTCAGGGAAGTCATGGATATGTGTGAAACATTCACACATTGCGCCCCGGCGGTCAAGCACAATGTGTGAAGCCGTCACACATTGGGGCGAGTCTGAATTATTCGTTCCGTGGGAAGGCAAGTTGGTTCGCAATCAACCGTCAACCTTTTCCGAAGTTGCGGATTTACTGGCAAGGGAAACAACGATGACACACCTTCTGAACTTCCGCGCATCAAAGTTTGCAGGCGCATTCAAAGGTTATTACCCGGTGACGCGCGTCCAAGAGCAAACATCAGAACGACATCTTCGGCAGGATTGACGCTGATATGCCTGAAGTCACAAGGCGGCTGCGCTTCGAGCGAAGGATGGGGTGGCCGACGGGATTCGAACCCGCAACAACAAGCTCCACAAGCTTGGACTCTACCGTTGAGCTACGACCACCAACCAGCTGACAAATTAGGTTTATTAACCGCGTCCGTCAAGTTTGTCACGATGTGGGTGGTGGTATCGTTTGAGTTTCCGCCATTTGAAAATCCATTCCGATCGGTTTTTAGCACGATTCTTGCTTCAAGTGGCGCGTATGAAGCATAAGAACGAGGGGGATTATGAGTTGGTTGAACCATTTGAAATGGGCGAAAATTCGTTAAAGGGAGTCAACTCAGAAATCGCATTTACTCTTGGGGTTGAATGGCAAATGTTCCGGCAGCGTCTAAAAACAGGACGGCCATTTCAAACACTATGTCTTTCCATGAACACGAATCGGCTGGTAAAAATGGCCGAACGTCAGCGTCGTTTTGTTGAAGACCGACCCACACCTTGGGCTGGATGGTCGGAAATTTGGGTGGGCGATTACTTGGGCTGAGTTTCTACCACCAAGACCCAGGTGATGTCTTTGCGATCGCCCTTTTCCCGGCAATATTCACAAGGGGGAAACGCGTGTCCTTTGGGAATGACCCGCTCAACCGAATGACCGCAGCTTCCAACGGCACGGTACACTCCGGACACATCACAAACCTGACCAGTGGTTCGGCTCATAGTTAACTCTCGGTTTCTTCGGCCACAAATACCCGTGTGTTTTATGAAGTTTTGAAACTATTAAATTAATTAGTCAAGCAACTTTGTTACTTGGCAGTGCCCCGATTTGGAACGGGAGGTTGGCTTGGCTGCGCAATTCTCTCTGCATCGCCGAAATTCCGCAGCTGCAATAGTCAAGTCTTTCAATGCTTACCCAGCCGGGTTTCGCACAGAGAGCCTCAACGGAAGGAGTCCAAAAGGCAAAAACGCTTAATCTGCCGCTATCAGCCGGCGAATGAGCGCAGTCACCACGCCGCATTTTCATTTTCGTTCCGACATTGCCAACGCTGCGCCGGCGTTTTAGAATTTTCACAGTTCATTCAGCGCATGGCGGAATACAAAGTCCAGTTCGAGGTCTTCGAAGGCCCGCTCGATTTGCTCCTTTACCTCATCAAAAAGGAGGAGGTGGACATTTATGAGGTCAACCTCACGCGGCTCGCCACGCAGTTCATCGAATACATTGACCTCATGCGCCAGTTCGATCTGGAGATCGCCGGCGAATTCCTCGTCATGGCCTCGACGCTCATGTATATCAAGAGCCGCGAACTGCTGCCCGTGGACCAGCAGGTGCAGGTGGAAGGCGAGGAGGAAGGCGAAGACCCGCGCTGGGAATTGATCCGTCAGCTCGTCGAATACAAAAAATTCAAGGACGCCGCCGCGCGCCTGCAAGTTCTCGAGGCCGAACAGGAAAACATTTTCCCGCGCCTGCCCGGCAAACTCGAATTTGAAAGCGCCGCACCGCCGCCCAAGCCGGACGTTTCGATTTTCGATTTGCTCAACGCCGTCAACGGCGTGCTTCAACGGTTCACCAAGCGTGAAGACCGGGGCGACATTTTTGAGGACAAATGGATCGTCAGTGAAAAAATCGAGGTCATTCTCCGCGTGATTTCCGGACGCGGCAGCATGCGCTTCGCCGAATTGTTCGAGCGCGCGGCCAGCCGCTCCGAAGTTATCTGCACCTTTCTGGCACTGCTGGAATTGATCCGCCTGCGGCAACTCGTTTGCTCGCAACCTGAAGCTTTCGGCGAAATTGAAATCCGCCTTGCCGCGCCGCCAGCCGAAACTCCGGCGACACCTGAACCGGCCGCTGCGCCCGCATCCGAACCGGGTATTTCTCAAACAACTGTTGCTGCCAGCGAGGCCGGCGCGGAAGGTGAAAGCGCGCGTCAATCGTAAATCGTAAATCGTAAATTTAAAATGGAACTTAAACTCATTCTGGAATCGCTGCTGTTCTCCGCGCAAAAACCTTTGAGCGTGAAGGAACTTCGCGACGTGCTCGCCGCCGCCGCCGGACACGAAGATGCCGATGCCACAGCCAAATCGCTGGCCAGAGTCAAGGAGAGCGAACTGACCGCCGCGTTGGAACAATTGGTGCGCGAACACGAAACCGCCGCTCGCAGCTATCGCCTCGCGTGCGTCGCGGGTTCCTGGCAATTTGTCACGCAGCCGGAATTTGGCCCGTGGTTGCGCGCGCTCGTGGGCGTGAAGGCGCGTCCGCCGCGGCTTTCGCTGCCTGCGCTCGAAACGCTTGCCATCATCTCGTATCGCCAGCCCATCACGCGCGCTCAGATCGAGCAGATTCGCGGTGTGAACGTGGATGCCACGATGCAGACGCTCATGGAACGCGGTTTGGTCGGGGCCGTTGGCCGCGCCGAAGTTGTGGGCCGCCCGCCGACTTACGGCACGACCGCGTTGTTCCTCGAATACTTCGGCCTGCGCGGTCTGGAAGATTTGCCCGCTGCGGACGAACTCCGCCGGATCATCATCGAAAAGCCGCCCGGCCCGGTCACCGCCGAACCCGGTTTGGCGACGACTCCGCCGGAACAACTGGCGTTGCAACCTGCCACGCCGGAGCCGGGGGAAGCCCAAAAGCCGGAAGCCGACGGTTCACCCGGTCCGGCGGTCTGAAATTGGTTTTGGAGTGCACCGACGTGTCGGCGCTTTGAAACGCGTGACATGTCACCACGTTTCAAATCCGGTTCCGCAGGTGGCCCCGGCATCAAATTGTCCGTAGCCGTCCCGCATGGCGGGATCAGTCCGCGCCAATTTTCAAGTGTTCGCGCCGATTCACGTCGGCGGCTACTTCAGTTTTCGGGTTAAATCTTGGCCAGCGCCTGCTTCAAGTCGGCGATCAAGTCTTCGACGTTTTCCAACCCGAGGGCGATGCGCACGAGGTTGTCCACCATGCCGAGGGACTCGCGGTAGGCCACCGGATAGTCGAAGAACGACATCATGGACATCTGAGTGACGAGACTCTCGGAACCGCCCAAACTGGGCGTGATGAGGAAAAGTCCCAGTGAATCAATGAACCGCCGCGTCGCCTGGTCATCGCCTTTCACCAGGAAACTGATGACGCTGCCGAAGCCGCGCATCTGCGCTTTGGCGACGCGATGGTCCGGGTGCGACTTCAATCCGGGATACCAGACCCTTTTGATTTTGGGATGGGATTCAAGAAAGCGCGCCACTTCGAGTCCCGCGCGATTGTGATGTTCCATCCGCAGGCCGAAGGTTTTCAATCCGCGTTCCAGCAGAAAACAGGTGAGCGGCCCCGGAATGGAACCGATCATCCGTTGCAGTTTGTTCAAGTCTTCCAGCAGCTTGTGATTGCCGAGCGCGACGCCGGCGAGAAGATCGTTGTGGCCGCCGAGATACTTTGTGGCCGAGTGGACCACGATGTCCACGCCCAGTTCCAGCGGACGGATGTTGAATGGCGTCGCCAAGGTCGTGTCCACAATCGTCAAAACTTTGTGCCGCCGGGCCACCTTCACGATCGGGGGCAAATCCAGCACGCGCAGGTAGGGATTCGTCGGCAATTCGGTGAAAATGATGTTCGTGTTGGGCTGGATGGCTTTTTCGATGGCCGCCGCCGTCGGATCAACCAGGTTGCTTTGAATCCCGAATTTCTTCAGCAGGTTGGTCGCAAAATCGCGCGTCTGCCGGTAGCAATCGCTCGTGAAAATGATGTGGCCGTCCTTTTTCATATAGGCCATGAGCGTGAGGATGACCGCGCTCATGCCGGTCGAAAAAAGGATGGCCCGTTCGGCGCCTTCGATGGCGGCGAGCTTGCGTTCGGTCTCCTGCTGGGTCGGATTGCCGTAGCGGCCGTATTCGTGTTCGCGGATGACGCGGCCCTGCCCCTTGGCCTTCATGAACTTGAAGACTTCGGACGTGGAACCGAAGCTGTAGTTCGAGGTGTGAACGATGGGCGTGGACACCGCGTTGTGCGCCTTGCGACGCCGGCCCCGGCCATGAATGGCGAGCGTGGACGAACCCCACTTTTGCAAGCTGTGTTTTTTAGAAGTCATTGGATTAATCCGCGTTTCGGCGGGACGATGCCGCTCTCCATGAACTGCGGGGTAGCGCAGGCTTTCCAGCCTGCGGGTTCTGGGGACTTTCCAGTCCCCAGTCGGTCGGCAGTCCAAAACACGGGACAGGAATGTCCCGTGAACTCGCAGACAAGAATGTCTGCGTTACGGGGCAGTTCAAGGTCCCGCGCGATTTCACCATCCGCGATGCTTTCTGTGAAAAATGATTCAGGGTCTCGTGTAACTCAACCCTCCGATTTTTAGACATTAAATCGGCTCCTTTTCTTGAGCGCCTTGTGAAGCGCGTCTTTCACCGCGTCCAAACGAGCGGGCAGTTCAATCGGCTGGTTCGCATGGCGGCACGGAAAATCCAGTTTCCGCTGGTGATACTTGACCTTCATCTCGACGAATTTCAAACCGTGCGCCGTGGAGATGACGACCACGCGCTCGGATTTATCAATCTTGCCGGCCTTGAGCAGTTTGATTAAAACCGCCAGCGCCACGCCGGTGTGCGGGCAATTAAACATTCCGGTGCGGTCGCCCAGCGCCGCGGCGTTGGCCAGCTCCTCCTCGGTGGCCTGTTCGACGATGCCGTTGAATTGTTTCAACGTGCGGATCGCCTTTTGAATGCTCACCGGATTGCCGATCTGGATCGCGCTGGCCAGAGTCTTCCGGGCATGAATCGGCTTGAAGGTTTCAAAGTTCCGCAGATAAGCGCGATAAAGCGGGTTGGCCCGCTCGGCTTGCGCCACGACGATGCGTGGCAGCTTTGAAATCAGACCGAGGTCTTTCATCATCATCAGACCTTTGCCGAGCGCGGAAACATTGCCGAGATTGCCGCCGGGAATGATGATCACGTCCGGCGCTTTCCAATCGAACTGCTGGACGATTTCGACGCCCACCGTCTTCTGGCCTTCAACCCGCAACGAATTCATCGAGTTCGCCAGGTAAAGCGTTTCGTCCTTGGTGATTTCCTGGACCAGCCGCATGCAGCCGTCGAAATCGGTGTCGAGATAGAGCACGAGTGCGCCGTTCGAAATCGGCTGGATGAGCTGCGCGATGGAAATTTTCCCGCGCGGGAGGAGCACGATGGATTGGATGCCCGCCGCCGCACAATAGGTTGCCAGCGCCGCCGAGGTGTCGCCGGTGGAGGCGCAGACGACGGCCTTTATCGGCGCGCCTTCGGAAATCATCTGCTTGACCTGCGACACGAGCACGGTCATGCCGAGGTCTTTGAACGAGCCGCTGTGCGTGTTGCCGCAGAGTTTGATCCAAAGGTCGTTCAGGCCCAGGACCTTTGCAAAACGCTCCGCCCAGAAAAGATTGGTGCCGCCTTCGTAAAGTGAAACGATGTTATCGTCCGCGATTTCCGGCAAAATCCATTCCTTTTTGCCCCAGACCCCGGAGCCATAAGGCCATTCGTTGCTTTTGTACCGCTTTTCAAAAAGCTTTTTCCAGCTCGCAGCGCTGCGGCGGGACAGCGCCTTGTGATCGTGCCGCACCTCCAGCAACGAATGGCAGCGCTTGCATTGGTACACAATGGAGTTGAGCGGATAAGTTTCTCCGCACTCCAGGTTGATACATTGAAACCAGGCTCGGTATGGCATCGTCATCTTTCCGGTGCCGCGCGCGGCCAAGTGTTCTCAACCGGGGCTGCCACGGCACCATTTACGCGCCATAGCATGGACATCCGCTTCGCAGTTTTCAAGAAAACAGCGGAAGCAGGCCCGGAAATTAGGATCGTTACTACGCCGGGTAAGTGGTCGCTGGCGGGGGTGTAATGAACGGAAGCGGTTAAAATCAGCGCCCACTTTCCACTCGCGTCAGACCCGGCGCAAACCTACCCTGTCGAACCCATGAAACCAAAGGGTTTAATCTTGTCGCTCCTGCTTCTTTTCACCTGCGCTCTCTCCGCCGCCGCCGCCATGCCGAAGTTTGAAATGCCGCGGGTGCGGGAACCAAAAATTCCGAAGCGGACGGCAACCGTCACCGACTTCGGCGCCGTGCCCGACGGCAAGACGCTCAACACCGACGCCATCGCCAAAGGCATTGCCACGCTCGCCGACAAGGGCGGCGGACGGCTGATTTTTCCGCCCGGCATCTGGCTGACCGGCCCGATTGGTTTGAAGAGCCATGTCGAACTTCATCTGGAAGAGGGCGCCCTGGTCCAGTTCCAGCCGGACTACAGCCTGTATCCGCCAATCCAGTTGGACATGAAAGGTCGTCCGCGCACCGTGACCACCTCGCCCATCCATGGCGAAAGCTTGGAGGACATCGCCATCACCGGCCAGGGTGTGATGGACGGCTCGGGCGATGCCTGGCGGCCCGTGAAAAAATCCAAGATGACCGAGGGCCAGTGGAAACAACTGCTGGCCGTCCCCAACAGCGTGTTGGAAACCAACGGTGACCTCTGGTGGCCGTCACGCGAAGCGAAGGCGGACCGGCGCCCGACCCTGTTGAAACTGGTCAACTGCCGCAAGGTTCTGCTGGAAGGCGTGACGTTCCAAAATTCACCGGGCTGGAATTTGAATCCCGTCCTGTGCGAGGACGTGACCCTTCGCCACGTCATCGTCCGCAATCCGTGGTATTCGCAGAACGGCGACGGGCTGGACATTGAAAATTGCCGGAACGTCGTCGTGCGCGGCTCGCGGTTCGACGTGGGCGACGACGGCATCTGCCTGAAATCCGGCGCGAACGAGGAAGGCCGACGCATCGGCGTGCCCACCGAGAACGTGCTGATTGAAGATTGCGTCGTCTATCACGCCCACGGCGGCGTCACCATCGGCAGCGAAATGTCCGCCGGCGTGCGCAATGTTCGCGTCAACAACTGCGTTTTCATGGGCACCGACGTCGGCCTGCGTTTCAAGAGCACGCGCGGCCGCGGCGGCGTGGTGGAAAAAATTTACATCAGCAACGTCCGCATGACCGGCATCGTCACCGACGCCATCGGGTTCAACCTGTATTACGGCGGACAGGGACCGGGCGAGGGCGGCGAAGGGCCGGCGGCCGAAGCCAAGCCCGTGCCCGTCAGCGAACAGACGCCGCAGTTTCGCGACATCTACATCGAGAACGTGATTTGCCGGGGCGCGCGCCAGGCGATCGCGTTGCAAGGCCTGCCCGAAATGCCGATTCGCGGCATTCACTTGAACAACGTTTCGCTCACCGCCGAGCGCGGCATGGCCTGCACGGACGTGCAGGACATCACGCTCGACAACGTGGAGATTCTCAACTCTCGTGGCCCGGTGATAAGCTTGCTCAACAGCCGCGACGTTCAGGTTGACCATCTGACTTACGCTTCCGGCGCCGGGGCGGTGATTAAAGCGGAGGGGACAAACAACACTGCCGTCATCAAGCGCACCGATTTGAAAGCCGCTCGGCAGGACTTCGATTTGTCCAACGGCGCCACGCGCGAAAATTTCAAGGTGGAATAATCGGCTTGTGACCTGTAGGAGTCGAGGTAACGAGACTCAAATATCCGGTTTAACGGTCAGTTTGATACTCCTTACGTCGTCTCCTGCGTGGAGGATTTCTACCTCCGCCCCAGCCGCTCCAACAATTTTCCGTGAATCCCGCCGAAGCCGCCGTTGCTGAACACCACGACGATGTCGCCGCCTTGTGCATTTTTTGCGACGTGGGCGACGATGGAATCCGCGTCCGGCAGATATGTGGCGTCCCGGCCCGATGCCTTCAAATCCTGCATCAACTTTTCGGGATTGAGCCGCTCTTCGGGCGCGATCTGTTCCAGCCGCGCCACCTGCGAGACGACCACGGTGTCCGCGCGGCCAAACGCGCCCACAAGGTCGGTTTGAAACACGTTGCGCCGCGTCGTGTTCGAGCGCGGCTCGAACAGCGCCCAGATTTTTTGCGCGGGATATTTCACGCGCAACGCCGCCAGCGTCTCGCGGATGGCCGTCGGATGATGGCCGAAGTCGTCAATCAACGTCACGCCGCCCACGATGCCGCGCACCTCCATCCGCCGCTTTACGCCCTTGAACGTCTCGAAGGCGGACTGAATCTGATGGTTTTTCAGCCCGCAATGTTTCGCGCACGCCACCACGGCCAGCGCGTTCCGCACGTTGAATTCGCCAATCAGGTTCAAGTGAAATTTGAAACTGGGAATTTCAAACTCGCTCGCCGTCGGGCCGTAGCGGATGTTGAAGGCATGCACCGCGTTGTCCTCGCCGAGGCCGAAGCGCTTCACCGGACAATGGGTCACCTTGAGCAGCGGAGCGAGGTTCGCGTCGTCGCCGTTGCCGAGCAGCAGGCCGTTGCGCGGAATGATCCGGATGAAATGCGAGAACGTTTTTTTGATCGCGTCCAGGTTTTCAAAAATGTCCGCGTGATCGAACTCCAGGTTGTTCACGATGGCGATTTCCGGCTGGTAATGGATGAACTTGCTGCGCTTGTCGAAAAACGCGGTGTCGTATTCGTCGCCCTCGATGACGAACCATTCGCTGTCCGTGAACCGCGCGCCCTGGCTGAGATTGTTCGGGATGCCGCCGATGAGATAGCTCGGATTCAGCCCGTTGTGCTCGAAAACCCACGCCAGCAGCGCTGTCGTCGTGGTTTTGCCGTGCGTGCCGGCGACGACGATGGAGCGTTTGCCGCGGATGAAAAATTCCCTGAGCAATTCCGGCAACGAGCAATAACGCAGCTTGTGATCGAGCACGAATTCGGCCTCCGGGTTGCCGCGGGAAATCGCGTTGCCAATGACGACGAGGTCGGGTTTGTGCGCGAGGTTCCGTTCCGCGTAACCGTTCATCACCTCGATTTGTTTGCCGGCGAGGAAGGTGGACATGGGCGGATAGACATTCTGGTCTGAGCCGGTGACGGCAAAGCCTTTTTCCTGCATGGCCGCCGCGGCGGACGCCATCGCCGTGCCGCCGATGCCGGCAAAGTGAACCGATTTGATTTCAGACGAAAACATCCCGGACAAATTAACCATGAAGACGCCCAGGCACAAAGTTTTTTGGTGCCCAATGGTTTTGCGGTTCGGGGGCGAAAAATTCTTTGAAAGAAACGCGTCGCTTTTTGCGAGTTATCATTGTATGAACTGTGTCATGACGTTGCTGGTGGAAGATCCCATTCCCACGCGTTACACCCTCCTGAGCCGGCTGGAAGACCGGGGCGACCAGGACAGTTGGAAGGATTTCTTCGACACCTACTGGCGGTTGATTTACTCGGTCGCCGTCAAGTCCGGGCTGACGGAAGCCGAAGCCCAGGACGTGGTCCAGGAGACCATCATTTCCGTGGCCCGGGACATCCACAAATTCGAGCGCGACCCCGGGCTGGGTTCGTTCAAGGGCTGGTTGCGAAACATCATCCGCTGGCGCATTGCCGACCAGTTACGCAAACGCACCCGCGCCAGTTGGGGGGACGCTTCCCAAGCCGGAGCGGACCTGCCGCGGCCGGACGTGGCGGAAATTCCCGACCCGGCCGGCGAAGGTGCGGAATCCGTCTGGGAAGAGGAATGGCGGGCAAATCTGCTGAAAGCAGCGATGGAAACAATCAAATCCCGCGTCAAGGAGGAACACTATCAAATATTTGATTTATACGTGATCAAGCAATGGTCGGTGAGGAACGTGGCACGGGCGTTGGGGGTCAACGTGGGACTGGTTTACCTGGTCAAATATCGCATTTCGGCATTGCTCAAAAAGGAAGTGCGCCGACTGGAGGGAAAATGGAATCAGGTCTGATGAAACCGGAGCCAACGTCATGACCGAACCTGCCAATCCGGCTCGTGAAGCGTCGGTCGCGGCTGCCCCGCCGGCAGTCCCGCCCGTCGTTCCGGACCACGAACTCATCCGGGTCATTGGCAGTGGCAGCGGCGGTGAAGTATGGCTGGCCCGGAATGTTCTGGGAACCCACCGCGCGGTGAAAATTGTGTATGCACGGGCGTTCGAGCAGCGCCGGTCTTTTGAACGTGAGTTTGACGGCGTGTTGAAATTCGAGCCGGTCTCGCGGTTGCACGATGGGTTGATGGATATCCTCCAGGTGGGATGCAACGATGCCGCCGGATATTTTTATTACGTGATGGAGCTCTGCGACGATGTCAGCACCGGCCAGGTCATCGTTCCGGAGCAATACTCGCCCCGGACCCTGGCGTATGATTACCGCCAGCGCCGGCGCCTGCCCATTGGCGAATGCATCCGGCTGGGCGCGGCCACTGCCTCGGCTTTGGGTTACCTGCACAGGCACGGTTTGATCCATCGGGACGTCAAGCCTTCCAACATCATTTTTGTGAACGGGTTCCCCAAGCTGGCGGACGTGGGATTGGTTTCGGAACTGTCCGAACCCGGTTCGCAGGTGGGCACGGAAGGTTTCATCGCGCCGGAAGGCGCCGGGACCGCGCAGGCGGACATCTACTCGCTCGGCAAGGTCCTCTACGAAATTAGCACCGGCAAGGACCGGAATGAATATCCGGTGCTGCCGGCGCCGTTGGAGGACAACGCTGAGGGCCGGGACCTGGTCCATTTCAACAAAATCGTCCTGGATGCCTGCCGCACCGACCCGCGCCGGCGTTATAAATCCGCCGATGAGATGATGACCGTTTTGCTGGCGTTCCAATTCAGCCACTACGACCCGCGCATCGAAAATGCCCGACAGCGGTTGATCCGGGCCATCAGCGTTGCCGGTCCGTATATTGGCTTTGGTGTCATTGTCGGCATGCTCTGGCGCCTGATCTGGCTGCTAAAACATACCCACCACTGACCTGCCGGGTTTGTGTGGTAGGGCGGCGCTGCCGCGCCGCCTCTGCCAAAACACATTCTCCACCGACCTGACGGGTTTGCTCGATTTGTGTAAATCTTTGCCAGTGAGGCAGATCCGCGCGGAAATTTCCCGTAAGATTTTTGAAAGAATCGTCCTTGTTCCTGCGAGTTATCTTGTGACAGGATACTAATTAATTATGAATCCATCAGTCCATTCAGACCGTTTAAATCGGACGCCGTCGGTCCAGGCGCAACCGGACCAGGCCTTTACCCTCACCGAACTGCTCGTGGTGGTTGGAACGCTCGCGGTGCTGGCGCTGCTGCTGGTGCCGGCACTCGCGGGCACCAAAACGGACATCTGGCGGATCCAGTGCCAGAACAACCTGAAACAGCTCCAGCTGGGTTTCAGCCTTTTCGCACAGGACCATAATGAAATGTTCCCTCCCGCCGGTTATTCATCTAGTGGCGGCGTGCTGACGTGGGACTCCTGGATTTACAACTACATCAGCGGCGGGCGGAGCGTGACCGTAAGTCAGGCGTCGATGGGCGTCTATGCGATGAACACAAACGATGCGGCAATACTCGGTGCCGCCGTCGGACTTCCAGTCGTGGTCTGTCCGGTTGACGCACAATTGCCCAAAATCAGTTGGATGTATGACCCGAATGGCAATCTTCAGTTTGCCCCCAGGACTTATGCCATGAACAGCGCGGGTTCCGCCTGGATGGTGGATCTTCAAGTTGACCCCCAGAAGGGGAAGTATCCCCTGCCGGATTTAAACGTGTTGGGCCGCCATGGTGTCGGAATTTACTGGTCCTCGAGTGATGCGACCCCCCCCGATTGGGGGGCAAAGGGTTATCCAACTTCGGTGGTTCGCGATCCAGCCGGAACCATCCTGCTGTGCGAATTGGCCAGCAGCCAGGGCGCTATGGGGAACATCTGGCCTTGTACTTGTTGCGGCCCGCAAACCACGGATGGAGGGGTCATGGGCAACCTCTACCAAATTGACACGGCGGCGGCCAATTACGATGCGGCGAAATTTAAATCCGGCGGCTACAATCAAGGCAACCAATTGTACAAGGCGCACTGGAACCGGTTCAACTATCTCTTCCATGACGGCCACGTGGAAGCGTTAAGAATCGAAGACACGGTCGGCACTGCGGCGGGTGTTTTCAAATTACGATCTCCACTGGGCATGTGGACGGTCAAGTCCGGCGACTGAAACAATGTGATTCTCCAAATAATCTCCAAGTGCGATGAGCAAAAACTTCAACCTTCCGGAACCATGAAAACAAGAACTTCTGACGGCGGTAGATTCACGAACCGAAACTTGCGCCTGATGCCTGCGGCCCCGAAGGCTTTTGGCCGGAACCTCGCGGTGGCCATCTGGCTGCTGGTCATTGCGATACTCATTCCTGTGGCCGATGCAGCACAATTGCTCTCCGCGCGGAATCCTTCCGTGCCTCTGCCGGCAGGTGGCAACGATAATTCCGTTGCTCCCAGCCTCAGTCCCGACGGCCGTTTTGTTGTTTTCACCAGCGCGGCCAACGATCTCGTGCCCGGTGACAACAGTAGGTATGCCTTGAACGTGTTCCTGCGCGACCGCACTGGCAACACCACGGTGCTGGTCAGCGGCAACTTGAGCGGAACCGGCGGCGGCAACGGTAATTCGATGCCCGGCCAGGCCTCCACCAACGGGCAATTCGTTGTCTTCCAAAGCGACGCCAGCAATCTCGTGCCGAATGATACGAACGGAGTCACGGACATTTTTGTCAGCGATCTGGTGGCGGGGACAACCACACTGGTCAGCGTGTCAACGAATGGCGGTCCGGCGAACGGAGCCTCGACCGACCCGGTCATGACACCGGGTGGCCGGTATGTGGCCTTTATCAGCCGGGCGTCGAACCTGGTTCCCGGAGACAACAACGGCATTCCGGACATTTTTGTGCGGGATCTGGTGGCCGGGACGAATCAACTGGTAAGCGTGGGGGCGCTCTTTCCCTCCGGCAGCATAACCCCGATCATGGGGGCACCGGTCATCACCCCGGACGGCCGGTATGTGGCGTTTTTCAGCCTGGCGACAAACTTGGTGGCTGGAGTTCCGGGCGCTTCCACTGGTCAAGTCTACGTGCGGGATCGGCTCATGGATACCACGACCTGGGCCAGCACGAATGCCGCCGCGCTTGTGTCAGCCGCGCTCGGCCAGAACAACGCGCCGTCCTATCATCCCCGGTTGAGTGATGACAGAAGATATGTCGCTTTCAAGGCCGGCACGACGACGCCAACGGGCGCGGCAATGATTCTGCAATATGATTCAACCACGAGGACGACCACGGTGGTCAATACAAACGGTATTGGAGGGCCGGTTGACCTCGATGACAGCTACGGTCCCGAAATGACACCGGGCGGGCGTTTCATCGCTTTTGCCAGGCATGAAGGCTCCCTAAGTTCGGGCTATTCCAGTGTTCATGTGTGGGATTCACAAGGCGCGGTGGACACACTGGTCAGTGATAATGGCAGCGGCGTCCCGGCCAACACGGCCTCGTATGCGCCGATGCTCAGTCCCGATGGCCAGTTCGTGGCGTTCCTGAGCAACGCCACCAATCTGGTCGGCAATGCCGTGGCCAATGGCGCTCATGTTTACCTGCGCAACCTGCCATCCAGCACCACGCAATTGGTGGACGTGGACACCAACGGCATCGGCTCGACTGCAGACACACTGACGTCCTTGGGCCTGAGTGCGGATGGGCGGTTCGTCGCCTTCAGCAGTCCGGATGGCAGCCTGGTCAACTTGGACAAAAATCGCGCCGAGGATGTTTTCGTGCGGGACCTGGTCGCGGGGACCACGGAAATGGTTTCTCAAAGGAATGCGGCAGTGATTCCACAAGCGGCTGATGCGTTCAGCATGCTGTCCCCGTCATCGGTCAGTGCGGATGGCCGGTGGGTGGCTTTCGCCAGCCCGGCGGATGACCTGGTTCCCAACGACACGAACCAGCAGCCGGACGTTTTTGTGCGCGACCTGGTGAACGGCACCAACCTTCTGGTGAGCGTCGGGTCCGACGGGGGTCCGGCCCTGGGCGGCGGCTCCGGAAACCCGGTCATCAGCGCGGATGGCCGTTACGTGGTATTTATCAGCGCGGCAACCAACTTAGTCACGGGCCCGATCAATACCAATGGCAATGTGTTTCGGCGCGATCTTCAGACCGGCACCACCGTCCTGGTCAGCGTGGGGACCGATGGTGTCAGTCCCGGGAATAACGACGCTTCCGATTTGGTGATCAGCCCGGATGGACGGTATGTTGCCTTCCTGAGCCCGGCGGCCAACCTGGTGTCGGGTTACACCGGCGGGGCTTACTGGCGGGACATGAATCTGGGGCAGACCGTGGGACTCAAGGGGGCCAGTTACTATTCTTTGGGTCCTTCTCTGAGCAGCAATGGTCGTTACGTTGCTTACTCAGCCAGCGGCACACCGCCCAATAATACTTGGCAAATCTGGGATACCGAACTCGGAACCTGTATCTCCACCAATTCGGCGACCACGGCGGCGATTGATCCGACCGGAACTAAAATCCTTCTTCGAAATGCCAACGCCCTCTACGTGTACAACATTGCCACCCGGGCGAATCTCTTCTCAATTCCCAGCACGGCCACCATCCGGAACGCCGCCTGCTGGAGCGATGATGGCCGTTGGCTGACGTTTGTTTCCACCACCAACCTGGGGGCCGCTGACGACGGCACCAATAAGGTTTATTTGCGCGATTTCCAGACCGGCACGCTTTCCCTGATTGGCGTTGCCGGCCCGGGCACCGGCAGTTGGGACGCATTGTCTGATGCGCCGGTGATGAGTGGTAGCGGACGGTTCGTGGCGTACCGCAGCGTCGTGACCAATACGGTGATTGGAGACAACACCGCGCCCCCGAACGTGTTCCTTCTGGATCGCCTGACGGGATCCAACACGGTGCTGACTGCCGGGCAGACCGGGTCCAGCCCAATTCTGTGGGTGTCCCGGCCCGTGGTCAGTGATGGCGGCGCCACGATTGCCTTCCTGGATCTGGGTTCCGGCCTGGTGACCGGCGATTTGAATCGCGTGCAGGATGCTTTCGGGGTTTCAGTGGATACCAACGCCGCTTTGGTTGACAGCGATGGGGACGGTATTCCGGATTGGTGGATGATGAAATATTTCGGGCATCCGACCGGGCAGGCGGGCGACCTTTCGCGTGCGTCGGATGACGCCGACGGCGATGGCGTGTCCAATTTGCAGGAGTATCTCGCCGGCACGAGTCCCATCGATCCAACCTCCGTGTTCCGGCTTTGGGCGGCCGTCCCGGCCAACAGCGCCATCAACCTCACCTGGCCGGCGGTGCCGGGCAAGAGCTATCAAATTCAATACAAGACCAATTTGAATGATCCAGTGTGGCTGACCGCGCCGGGCAACGTCTCGGTGACCGGCAGCCAGGGTTCTTACCTTGCGCCTGCGGCCACACCCTCCAGCTTTTACCGCGTTTTCGAATCCAATTAATCCTCCGGATAAACCACAAAGACCCATAGACGCGAAGAATTGAATCACCTTGATTTCCGAAAGCATGGAAAAGTCTCAACTTGGAAACCCTGAAAGGCAGGGGAAAATCTGCTTCCAAGATTTCTGATTTCCGGGCCAGATTTAACAAGCCTTAAGGCACCGTCGGCGTCCAGTTTTCAAATTACGGCGTGCGATTTATCTGGATGCGATAAAATGCCGGGCCGGTCCCGGCTTGCATCGTATTCGTTTTCGTCACTCCATTGGTGCCGGTGATGGATGGACCGGGGCTCGCCCAACTGCCGCTGGTCAGATCGGTTGAAACTTGAGGTTGATAGACAAAACCCGATTGGGTCTGGAAAACGAATTTGTTGGTGTTCATGGGCACAAGTGCCAGGACAGGGAAGGGAATGAAACTTCTAATGGCAGTCATGGTCGGCTGGTCCGTCGGGCTGCTGAGACTCGACGGTTCGATCGGGAAAAGAGGACTGCTGCCCCACCACGGACCACCGCCCCAATAGGTCCAGCCCAGCCACACATCCGAGTTCGTCTGGATGTAGCCAAGCATGTTGGTGAGCGCCGGACCGCCGTTACCCGAGCCGCCGATAACGGCTCCGGGAACCGCGTACTCGCCAAGAAAACCTTTGACATGGTTGGCCCTGGCCCAAGCTGTGAAATTGGTCAGGCGCTCCCTCCCGATGGTCGCACTGACGATAGTGGTTTTGGTCCCTGATCCGTCGCTGTCCAGATACTGATGCACCTCGAAAGCGTAATTGTTGCTGGAGTCCACAATGCCGAGCATGGCAACTGAGTTCGCCGCACCGTAGTTATCAGAGTTTGTCCAAGTCCATGCGCCGGTCCATCTATTGCCGGGCACAAAGATCATATTGGCGGCTCCCGTCGCCCGGATGGCCGCGATCGCTGCGTTCAAGGAGGTGACCATTTGGGCTTCCGGCATGGTGTTCGGCTCATTCATAAGACCGAAAATGACATGATCGTTCGACTTAAACACGGTGGCGACCCGGGACCAGAAGTCAGTGAACCACGAGTCCGGAACCGTGACGCTACCGATTATCTTCGTGGCGGAACTGTTATTCGCGTTCGGGGGGTAGTAGCGTTCATAATTGTGCGGGTCAAGAATGACATACACCCCATTTGAGGTCGCATAAGAAACAAAGGTGCTTAAACGACCGAGTTCAGCGGTGTCAAGGGCGACGTTGTTGGTATGCTGGAGTCGTTCCCAGCGAAAAGGGAGCCGAATGATGTTCATTCCTCTGCCCTTGTAATAGTCCACTTCCGCACTGGTCGGATAAGTGTAAGTGCTGCCGAAAGTCCCCGGGAAGGTGCTACCGAATTCGGCCCCGGAGAGATTGACGCCTGCGTATTGAATATCGGCCAGAACCGAAGAGGCGCTGATGAGTCCTACAAAAGCCAGGCAAGGAAGAGTCAGGGTTCTTGCTTTCATAAACATTTGTGTGTCAATTCTTTAAAATAGCACATAATTCATGCATAAGACAATGAAACTATGCTATTTAATTAATGATAAGACGCGTCTAAAACCAAAAGGGTACTCAACTCTTTAATTTTTTTTTGAGAATTTCACCGGCCAGCGCCGGGTTCGCGTTGCCCTTGCTCAGTTTCATCACCTGGCCCTTGAGGAAATTCAACGCAGCAGCCTTGCCAGCCTTGAAATCGGCCACCGGGCCGGGATTCGCGGCAATCGCCTCGTCACAGAATTTTTCAATCGCGCCGGGGTCGCTCACCTGCGCCAGACCTTTTTCCTGAACAATGGCAGCGGGCGGTTTGCCGGTGTCGAACATTTCGGCAAACACCTGCTGTGCCGCCGAACTGCTGATGGTCTTGTTCTCGACCAGGCCAGTCAGCTCGATGATGGCTTCGGGTTTGAATTTCAAATTGGCCAGTGTCATTGCGGTAGGGACGCGCTGCTGCGCGTCCTGGACGACCAGCAGGTCGTCCCTACCAAGGCGTTCGTTCGCTTCGGTCAGCTTCGCCCGCAGGTTGTTGATGACCCAGTTCGCAATGGATTTCGGGTTCTTCGACTGTTTTGCAATCCCTTCAAAATAATTTCCCAGCGGCACGTCCCACACGAACGTCTGGGCGTCGGATGCGGGCAATTGATAATCACGCATGAACCGCTGCTTGCGCGCCAGCGGCAGTTCCACCGCGCGCGATTTTACCTCGGCCAGCCACGCGTCCGTAGGCGCCAGCGGCATCAGGTCGGGATCGGGAAAATAACGGTAGTCGTGCGCGTGCTCCTTGGTGCGCATTTCCTCGGTGACGCCCGCTTCATCGTCCCAGCGCCGTGTGGATTGAATCAGCCTGCCGCCCTTGGACACGACTTCGATCTGGCGGGGGATTTCGTATTCCAGCGCACGGCGCACGCCGGAAAAGCTGTTCATGTTCTTGATTTCAATCTTCGCGCCGAGTTCCTTTGTGCCCCTGGGCCGGACGCTCACGTTCACGTCGCAGCGCACCATGCCCTTTTCCATGTCGCAATCGCTCACGCCGCCGTAAATCAGGATGTCCTTGAGCGCGTTGAGGTATTCGTAGGCCATGTCGGCGCTGGTCAGGTCCGGTTCGGAAACGATTTCCATGAGCGGCACGCCCGCGCGGTTGAAGTCCACGCCGCTGTTGCGCTCGAAATGCGAATTCTTGCCGACGTCCTCCTCCAGGTGTGCGCGGGTGATGCGCACGCGCGAAAGGCCGCCGTTGAATTCAAACTCGACGTGGCCGTTGGCCGTGGACGGCTTGTCGTATTGCGTGATCTGGTAGTTCTTCGGCATGTCCGGATAGAAATAACTCTTCCGGTCGAACTTCGCGAAGCGGGGAATCTCGCAATTCAGGAGGAAGCCGGTGAGCACCGTCAGGCGCAGCGCCTCGTCGTTGGGCACGGGCAGCACGCCGGGCAGGCCGAGGCAGACGGGGCAGACGTTTGTGTTCGGCGGCGCGCCGAACACGTTGGCGCACCCGCACCACATCTTCGATTTCGTCTTGAGCTGGACGTGGGTTTCTAAGCCGATGACCGCTTCGTATTCCATAAATCGCGCGGGAGATTTAACCACGGACCTGTCCTCCGTAGCAATACTGCGGAGGATGGACACGGCGTAAAGCCGCGTGGCGGCCACGCCGCCATACGCGGATGCACACGGATTTTTCAAAGGCTTGGCGGCGGTTTCACCTTCAATGTTTCCGCCCACGGAATCAGCGCCGGCATGATGGTTGGATGCAGTTGGACGCCACGGGCGAGTTGGTCGGCACGACGCGCGAGCGCGGCGTGACCGGGCAGGCGCACGGGCGGTTTGCCCGCAGGCACGGGTGTTTCGGCGCAGACTTGGGCGAAGAAACTGGTCTCGCGCAGAAAGGCTTCGCGTCCGCCGAATTGTTCCGGATTGATGAGCTGCAAAAACACCGATGCACCCCAGCGCGTTTCGCCGTCGGCGCGGCCATGACCGCCGAGGGCGTTGGTGAGGGCTTCGACGAACAGTCCCAGGGCAAAACCTTTGTAGCCCAAATCCGTTCCGCCCAGCGGCAGGATGGCCCCGCCGCGATTGTTGAAGAGCACCTGCGGATCGTCCGTCGGTCGTCCTGCACGGTCCACGAGCCACGGTCCGGGCAAACGTTCGCCCGCCGCCGCCAGCCGTTGACAAAGACCGTTCGCGGTTGAGGCCGTGCTGATGTCAATGAGGACGGGTTCGCCACCGGTGGGAATGCCGACGGCGAGCGGGTTGGGACTGTAACGCGGCGATGCGCCGCCGTGCGGCGTGACGGTGCGGGATTGTGGATCGGAGCAGGTCAACAAAATGAAGCAGCCCGCGTCGGTGACCGGTTTGAGGTAAGCCTGAAGACAGCCGATGTGATGGCTGCGCCGGATGACGACGGTCACGACCGGATGTTCGGCCAGACGTTTTTGGGCCGTGTGAATCGCGCGCCGCACGAGCCACGGGCCGGACAGGTAACGTCCGTCCCACGTGAGTGCCGCGCCGTGGTCTGCAACGACCACCAGCTCGCCGCGTTTTTCCATGGTGTCGTCCTTGAGCGCCTTGAGGTAATCGGGGAGCATGGCGAAGCCGTGGGTGGTGTGTCCGAGCAGGTCGCCTTCCAGCAGCACTTCCGCCACGTCGCGGGCGCGGTCCTCTGCGAGTCCGGAAGCAACGAGGAGCGCCTCCCCGAATTGGCGTAATGCTGCGGCATCAAATTTTCCTTTACCCGGTTGTTTCATGAAATCGAACGCGGTTGATTGGAGCAAATCCCGGGGTGGTCTGCCATGCGTAAATCTTTGGATGTGCTGCACGGACCGTTCCGCAGAGCGGGATGAGTCCGCTCTAATCTCATCTGAAATCTTGTGAAAAGTGAGCCGACTCACGTCAGTTGCCACCATAAAAATGAAGTTTTGATACCATTTACAGTTTGCTTTTGCACTGTAGCGGCGGTCTGCGACCGTCGCCATTGATTTCACCGGCGCTCACAGAGCGCCGCTACAAATAAAATCCCCTTAAAACTTGCGCCGGTTGGGGGCGTTTTCTAAAACAAACCGTCATGTCCGCAAAGACCCAACTTGATTTGCAGCAATTCCTAGCCACGCGCACCGAAACCGTCAACGCCGCGCTCGATAAATTCCTGCCGTCCGCGACCACACGCCCGGCGACCATCCATAAAGCCATGCGTTATTCACTCTTTGCCGGCGGCAAACGCATGCGCCCCGCGCTCTGCCTCGCGGCGGCGGCGGCCTGCGGCGGACGCGAAGCCGACGCCCTGCCGCTGGCCTGCGCCATCGAGTGCATCCACACCTATTCGCTCATCCACGACGATCTGCCGGCGATGGACAACGACGATTTCCGCCGCGGCAAGCCGACCAACCATAAGGTCTTCGGTGACGGCATCGCCGTGCTCGCGGGTGACGCGCTGCTGACGCAGGCGTTTGAAATCGCCGCGCAAGCCAAAGGCTGGCCGCGCTATCCGCACCAGAAAATTATTCTGGAAATTGCGAAGGCTTCCGGCTCGCTGCAACTCGTCGCCGGTCAGGTCGCGGATTTGGAAGGCGAAGGCAAAAAGCTTTCCGTGAACGAACTCCGCTACATCCACGAGCGCAAGACCTCCGCGTTGCTGTGCTGTTCCGTGCGGCTGGGCGGCATGAGCGCGAACTGCACGGCGGCGCAACTCAAGGCACTGACGGATTTCGGTTATCACGTCGGCCTCGCGTTCCAGGTGATTGACGACATTCTGGACGTGACGCAGACCAGCGAGCAGCTCGGCAAAACGGCGGGCAAGGACACGCGGTCGCAAAAGGCGACCTACCCGGCGATTGTGGGCCTGGAAAAATCGCGGAAGATTGCAGAACAACTGACGGCCAAAGCCTTCGCCGCGCTGTCCCGCATTGCGGGATTCAAAGGCAAAGCTGTCGCTCTCGAAGCTTTGGCGGAATTTCTGTTGAAACGGGACCGATAAATTTCGGAGGGGCGAGTTCCACGAGCCCCCATATTTCAGGCCGGTCAGGGCGTCGCAGCGCTCCACCGTCCGAAACTGGCGAAAATTTATTCCGCCCAGTCGCCGGCGCTCAGATAGCGTTTGAGTTTTTCCTTGAGCGTTTCGCGTCTGTATTTTCTAAACGCGGCCCTTCCAATAACCGGGACGGCGGTTGAGGTGCATCATCGCCAAAATCCAGATGCGGTCGGGCTGCTCGACGTAAATCGCTGCATATGGAAAAACATTTGAAAAAATGCCATTGCGCGGGCGGGTCAAACCGGCGGAAGCGTTTCGGTTCGCGGCGGATGTCGCGGATGAGGCGTTCCATCTCGTCGTAAAAACGTCTGCCAAGATCGGGATAAATCTCCGTGTAATATTTTGCGGCCTCGGCGTATTCCTCCGCCGCTTCAGGATGGAAGGTGTGCGGTTTCACCGCCCCACGATTTTGCGAATACGACGGTTGACAACATCGCCGGGAATGGCCTGAACTTTGCCGCTTTCCAATTCGGCCAGACGACGGCGGGTTTCCCGTTTCCAAGCGGTTTCAACCTCCGGCTCAACGTCGGTGTGCAAGGCAAACGTCAGGCGATCCACCACTTCCGCCACCTGCTCGCGCGGCAAATGACTCGCTTCTTCAACGATTTGATCCAACGTCATCGGCATGATGGGAAACTACGCCGCAACCATGCTGGACGCACCGGGGAATTTTCATTTCCAACCGGGCGTAGCGGCTTTCGGCAGAAAGCCGCACGCATCATTTTTCTCGAATAAATGCGGCGGTCTGCCGACCGCCGCTACGACTGCCAACGGGCCGCTCGCCATTTCGGAGGGGAGTTCCACGAGCCCCCATATTTCAGGCCGGTCAGGGCGTCGCAGAGCTCCGCCCTCCGAAACTTACGTTTTCATTCCGCCCAATCGCCCGTGCTCGGGTAGCGTTTGAGTTTTTCCTTGAGCGTTTCGCGACCGCGATTGTTTCTTGACTTTATGCCCACTAAAGCTAATTTGTGGGCATGAGCGCCCATCGCATTCATTTGTTGTTAAGTCGGGAATCGCTTTCTTTTGGCCGCCAGCTCGCCCGAAAGAAAAAGACCAGCATGTCAAAGCTCGTGGAAGGTTTTTTTCTCGGGGGGCGCAATCACGCCCATAGCGGCAAGCCGTTCTCCGAACGCTGGGCGGGCAAGGCCGTTTTGCGCACGCCGGGGAAATCGGATCGCCGGGGAACGCTGCTCGCCAAAAAATATCTGTGAAAATCCTGCTGGATTGCGACGTGTTGCTGGACGTGATGGCTGGCCGCGAAAAATTTCTGGCCGATTCCGCGCGGGTCCTGGACGCCTGTGAATCAGGCGAGGTTCACGGCGCGATTGCGTGGCACACGCTCGCCAATGCTTATTATCTGGCGGAAGATGGCCGGAAAGCGCTGAAATTCTTTGAGGATTTGCTTTCGTTCGTGGAAGTTGTCAGCGGTGACAAGGAATTGGCACGGGAGGCGATTCGCGCGGGTTTTTCCGATTTTGAGGACGCCTTGCAAAGTGTTTGCGCCCGGCGCTTTGAAGCTGACTTCATCGTGACGCGCAACGTGAAGGATTACAAGCTCTCGCCGATCAAAGCCATTTTGCCATCCGATTTCGTTGGGAAATTTTTACGGGCCTGAATTTCATTCCGTCCAATCGCCGGTGCGCAGGTAGCGTTTGAGCTTTTCCTTGAGCGGCTCGTGTTCAAATCAATTCCCCGACCATTTGTATTCGTAGCCGGCGGGCGGTTCGTAAAGGGCGGGAAAACCGTCGAGGCCTTTCACTCCGTTCCAGTAGATTTTGATGTAATCCACGTGGCCGTCCACAAAGCTCATCACATTGCGGGCATCCGGAAACTGAAGCGGCTGCACGCGGTTGTGACTGCTCAAGCCACCGCCGCCGGAAATTTCCCCGATAAGCTCGGTTTTGACCGGGTCCCGGACGGAGGTAAACGGTTTTTGCGCCATGCCCAACTCGGCGTGGTTGGTTCCACGCGCGAGGCCGTTGAACCAGTAGCTGGAAAATTGCGTCCACGCCTGGTGGCAAAACCCCCTGCCGGTTGACGTCTCAAAAAACCACGAGCCAATCGGACCTTCCAAATCGAAATCGTCGGCCGGACACGCAAACACCGTGTTGTTGGGCGAGGAACTGTCCGACTGTCCCACATACGGCAAAATGTTTTTCTTGTAATCGAAGAAAATGCTGTTGGTGTAGTAGGCGATGGCGTCACCGTGCTCGTCCGCATACAGGTGAACGGCCAGATTGATTTGACGGACGTTGCTGACACACGCAATCCGTTTGGCGGACGCCTTGGCCCGGCTTAACACCGGCAAAAGCAGCGCCGCGAGAATGGCGATGATGGCAATCACCACCAGCAGTTCAATCAATGTGAACGCGCGTTTCATGCATTCTTTAATCCTGGGCACTGACGAAGCAGCGCCATCCCTTTACTCCGTCCATTCGCCGGTGCGCAGATAGTGTTTGAGCTTTTCCTTGAGCGTTTCGCGTCCGCGGTGGATGAGCCTCATTGAATCTCCAGCGCACCTTTGATTTTCACCACGACGGTTGATGAGATGGCGTCAGGCGCGGTGGCGGGAACGGTGATGGTCAAACCGTCGGCGTTGCTTTCGGCGCCCAGCGGCCGGTGATGCGGGTCCGCCAGCAGCCAGGCCGATTTCACCCGGTTTTTCAGGCCAGGCACGACCAGTTTGCCGTCCTTTGGCCAGTCAAAGACGTGGAGATAAAGCGTCGTGCCGCGCCAGGTGACTTTCCTGGTGCAACGGCCCCACGGAAGTTGTTGTTTGAAGGGACTGGCGGTGGTGCCGTAAATGGCTTCGCTGTTCACCTGCAGCCACGCGCCCATTTCCCTGAGCCGTTGGGCTTCGGGTTCGGGAATGACGCCGGTGGCGTCCGGCCCGACGTTGAGCAGGTAGTTGCCGCCCTTGCTGGCGATGTCAATCAGGTTGCGCAGCAATTTTTCCGTGGACTTGAAATTAGTGTCGTAGGATTTGTAGCCCCAAGTGTCGTTGATGGTCATGCAGGTTTCCCAGTCGCGGTTGGTGTAGCCGGCGGCCGGGATGTGTTGCTCCGGGGTTTCGGTGTCGCCCTTGAAACCGCCGCCGAGCCGGTTGTTGTGGAGGATGCCGGGTTTCATTTTCAGCAGGGCGATCAGTTTTCCGGCGCGCTCCGGGTTCATGTCCCTCGGCGTGTCCCACCAGAGCACGGCGGGGAATGGGCGGTAATGACTGAGCAACTCCTTCACCTGCGGCACGGCAACTTTGTCAATGTAATCGTCCATGCTGCGCTCCTGGGCCTTGTCCCATTTGCCGCCGGAGGCGGCGCCGCCGTTGTTCCAGTCCTGCGCTTGCGAATAATAAAAGCCGAGTTTGATGCCGTTCTTTTTGCAGGCGGCGGCCAGTTCCTTGAGCGGGTCGCGACCGAACGGCGAGGCTTGGACGATGTTCCAGTCGCTCGCCCGGGAGTCGAACATGGCGAAGCCGTCGTGATGTTTGGAGGTGATGACGATGTATTTCATGCCGGCTTGTTTCGCGAGCTTGACCCAGGCGTCGGCGTTGAAATTTGTCGGGTTGAACTGTTTGGCGTATTCGCGGTATTCGGCGACGGGAATCTTGCCTTTGTTCATGATCCATTCGCCGATACCCGGAACGTTCGTGCCATGGTAGGTGCCGCCGGGCACGGAATAAACGCCCCAGTGGATAAACATGCCGAACCGCGCCTCGCGCCACCATTTCATGCGCGCGTCGCGTTGGGCGGTTGTCTCATGGGCATACGGATCGGCGGAATTGCTGGCGGTGACGGAATTGGTTTGCGCGCCGGCAATCGTGGCGTATGTGCCCAGGACCAGGGACAGGAGAAGAGATGATTTCATAATTTGTGTTGCGCATGCAATGCGCTCCGGGAAATAAGGTGCCGGGTTCAGGCGGGCAAGCAGAATTTTCACTTCGGCTCGTGCCAATCGCCGGTGCGCAAATAGGATTTGAGCTTTTCTTTCAGCGTTTCGCGACCGCGATGGATGAGCGATTTCGTGGCCGAAAGCGAGCAGTCCAGGATGTCGGCGATTTCCTCGTAGCTCAAGTCCTCCTGCCGGCAGAGCAAAATGGCGCTGCGCTGGTTTTCGGGCAGTTCGGCGAGCGCTTCCTCTATTTTTTGGGCCAGTTCCCCCTGCAACAGTTTTTCCGGCGGCGCGACCTGCGATTTGTCCTCGTATTGCCGCTGCGTCCCGCCATCGCGGGACTCGTTTTCGGCGTGGGTTTCCTCGAATGATTCGGCGGGGTGACGCGAGCGGCGACGGAGCTCGTTCAAACAGAGATTGCGCGCGATGGTGAACAGCCAGGTGGAAAATTTCGCGGTTTGTTTGTACCGGCTGCGGGATTTATACACCTGCAGGAAAACATTTTGTGCCAGGTCCTCGGCTTCGGTCTCGTCGCGCAGCGAGCGGTAGATGAAATTCATCACCGGCTGCTTGTATTTTTCCACCAGCCCGGTGAACGCGGCCCGGTCGCCGCGCTTGACGCGCAGCATCAGGACGGCATCGGGATCGGGTGGTACCGGCATCGCGGACAAAGTGTAACAGACGCTGCGCGAACGAAAAGGTTTCGCTGCTTCGGAGGGACGAGCTATGCAAGTCCCAAAAATCAGGGACTCGTGTAACTCGCCCCTCCGATGACTTGCTTTGAAGTCGGTTTGCTCGCAATTTGTGCACCCGTGCAGAATTTAATCGAAAAAATTGAAGCCGACGCCAGGGCGCGTCTGCCATCATCGCCGAACAGCAATCCGGCGGAAAAACTCGCACGCTACAAAGGCTTCCTCAAGGTCGAGACGCACCGGCTCAAACTGCAGCATCGTGCCGGCGTGGGCGGACGCGAAATCTGCCAGGCGCGCGCGGCGATCCTTGACGCGCTGTTGCGGCATCTTTGGGACTCGTCGCGAAACAGTTTGTCGCCGCAGGCGCAAAAGGAGTTTCCGCCGCTCGCGCTCGTCGCCATCGGCGGTTACGGCCGCGCGGAATTGAACCCGCACAGCGACATTGACTTCATGTTTTTGCACGACGGCCAGGTCGCGGCGGGCAAACCGCTGCCGCATTTGTCCAAACTGATTGACGGGGTGCTGTATCCGCTGTGGGACACCGGCCTGAAGGTCGGCCACTCGGTGCGGAGCATTGACGATTGCGTCAATGTCGCCAACACCGACATGCAATCGAAAACCTCGCTCATCGAGGCGCGGTTGATTGCGGGCGACGAGGCGTTGTTCAAAAAATTTGAAAAGGCGCTCGTGGCCAGGTGTGTTGACGGTTATGAGGAAAAATACATTGCCGCGCGGCTCAAAGACCAGATGGGGCGTCACGGCAAGTTCGGCAATTCGGCCTGCATGCAGGAACCGAACATCAAAAATGGCTGCGGCGGCCTGCGCGATTTCCAGAATTTATTTTGGATGGCGTTTTTCAAGTATCGCTCGCGTTCGCTGAAGGAATTGCAGCAACGCGAGTTCGTCGCCGAAGCCGAGCGCAAGCAGCTTGAAGCCGCCCACGACTTCCTGCTGCGCGTGCGGACGGAATTGCACTACCACGTCAACCGCCCGCTCGACGCGCTGGGCAAAAATTTGCAGCCCGCCGTTGCGCTCGGCCTCGGCTACGGCGAGCGGTCGCCGAGCCTGCGCATCGAAAAATTCATGCGCGACCTCTACACGCACATGCGGAACATTTTTCTCATCACGCGCACGCTGGAACAGCGCATGGCATTGATTTCGCCGCCGGTACAGGGAAAACTCTCGTTGCGGAGGTGGCTGCCCAAACGGACCCGGCCGGTGGAGCCGGTGGATGGTTTTTTGTTTGTGGACGGCGAAATCCGCGCCGCGTCCAACCGCATTTTCCGCGACCAGCCGCGCCGTTTGATGCGCGTGTTCCTCCACGCGCAACAATACCGGTTGCAGTTGCATCCCGACCTCGCGCAACTCATCCGGAACCAGCTTTCACTTGTGGACCGCGATTTTTTGAACGACGAGCACGTGCGCGAGACGTTTCTGACCATTCTCGAACGCCGCGGCAGCGTCGCGCCGGTGCTGCGCGCCATGCATGAGGTGAATTTGCTCGGCAAATACATTCCTGAATTCGGCCGGCTCACCTGCCTGGTGCAACACGAGTTTTATCATCAATACGCCGCCGACGAACACACGCTGGTCTGCCTCGAACAACTCGACCGGATTTGGGAGGCGCAAGACGAGCCGTATAAACATTACGCGCCCGCGTTTCAAAGTCTCGACCACCCCGGCCTGCTTTACCTCGCGCTGCTGCTGCACGACGTCGGCAAGTCCGAACGCCACAAAAAAGGCCTCCACCCCGAAGTCAGCGCGGAGATGGCCATGCGCGCCGCGAAACGGTTGCGGCTGGACGGCCCGGCGTCCCGCCTGCTGCACACCATCATCGAAAATCATTTGCTCATGGCCGGCGTGTCCCAGCGGCGCGACCTCGACGATCCCGCCGTCATCCGCCATTTCGCCCGGCAAATCCAGACGCCCGAGACGCTGGATCTGCTCACGCTGCTGACGTTCGCCGATTCCCAGGGCACGAGCGACAAGCTTTGGAACGGCTTCAAGGATTTGCTGCTCTGGCAACTGCACGACCGCGCGATGGCGCTGCTCACCGGCGGCACGGAATTCGTCCGCGCTTCGCGGCAACAACGCGAGTCGCTGCTGCAGGAAGTCCGCGAACTGGCGCCGAAACAAATCAGCAACGAGGAACTCAACGCGCATTTCGCCGCGCTGCCGCAACGTTATTTTGAAATTCACACGGCGAAGGACATTGGCAACGACCTCGAACTGACGCACCGCTTCATGCGCCAGCAAATTCTGGAAGACGACCGCGTGTTGTCGCCCGCGACGGCCTGGCAGGATGAACCCGACCGCGGTTACAACCTCGTCAAGGTTTGCACCTGGGACCGCGCCGGGCTGTTCAGCAAAATTGCCGGCTCGTTCAGCGCCGTCGGGCTGAACATTCTCAGTGCGCAAATTTTTACGCGCAGCGATGGTGTCGGGCTCGACAAATTTTTCGTCAACGACGCCAAAACCGGCAACCTCGCGCCGCGCGAGCGCCAGGACAAATTCACCGCGTTGCTCGAAAAGGTTTTGAATAACGAAGACATTGACCTGTCGGCGCTCATCGCGCGCGAAATCAACAACCAGCCGGCCTATTCGGCCTACGCCGGCGAGCGCCTGGCGACGCAAATTTATTTCGACAACGGGGCCTCCGACACGCGCACGCTGGTGGAGATCGAAACCGAGGACCGCCTCGGCCTGCTTTATGTGATTTCGCAAACGTTCACCGAACTTGCGCTGGACATTTCCGCCGCGCGCATCGTCACCGAACGCGGCGCGGCCATTGACACCTTTTACGTGCATGAACTCGACGGTGGCAAGGTCACTTCGCCGGAACGGCAGATTTTGATTGAACACCGTTTGCGCGAAGCCATCAGCCGGTTGGATGTCGTGGCGTGATCGCCCTGTAAACGGGTGCAACTCGACACGGTTCGACACTGTTCTTAAACTGGGGACTGGAAAGTCCCCGTAACTCGCGGACAAGAATGTCCACGCTACACGTAGCGCAGGCTTTCCAGCCTGCGGGTTCGGCGACTTTCCAGTCGCCAGTAACCCCAGTCCAGGTATTCATTTCAAGAATGCGAAGTGGCACCCCGTGCAAAGCAGTTGCCAGCCGCCGAAAGGTCTGGTAAAAACAGTCAGATTGACGTGGCGCGCAAAGCCGCGTCGCAGCACCGACACACGTCTGGAGAAGGCGGGTGTGGTTCAGTGGTAGAATGCGGGCTTCCCAAGCCTGAGATGAGGG
>DAIRTX010000027.1:0-43289 GCA_036803685.1 Verrucomicrobiota bacterium
TGCCGTGCGTCAGATGTCCGCCGTGACTCAAGTCCATCGTGAGCATCTTGTCGCCGGGCTTCAGCACGGCAAAATAAACCGCCATGTTCGCCTGGCTGCCGGAGTGCGGCTGGACGTTGGCGTGTTCCGCGCCGAAAAGTTTTTTCGCGCGGTCAATTGCGAGCTGCTCGACCGTGTCCATGTTTTCGCAACCGCCATACCAGCGTTTTTTCGGATAGCCCTCGGCATATTTGTTCGTGAGCACGGAGCCTTGCGCTTCCAGTACCGCCGGGCTGACAAAATTTTCACTTGCGATCAATTCGATGTTTTCCTGCTGGCGCACGCGCTCATGCTCGATGGATTCGGCCACGGCGGAATCCACGTTGCGCAAACGGAGTTGCGGCGCGGCAGGCCGGACATCCATTTTGTTGACGCGGCGTTCGTGGCGTCCACCCTCAAATTTCGCGCCGATGAACGCGTCGAGAATTTTCCGGCCCAGTTCCGGCGAAGTATTTTTGCCGCTGAGGCAGAGAATGTTCGCGTCGTTGTGTTGCCGCGCCAGCGCCGCGCTTTGTTCATCGGCGACGAGCGCGGCGCGCACGCCCGGCACTTTGTTGGCGGTCATGCTCATGCCAACGCCGCTCGTGCAAATGAGCAGGCCGAGTTCCACCTGTCCCGCCGCAACCGCCTGTGCCACCGGCCGGGCAAAATCAGGATAATCGTCGCCCGGTTCCTTCGATTTTGCGCCGAAATCCGCGACGCTCAAGCCGCGCTGATGCAAATGTTGTTTCAGCGCTTCCTTCAGTTCAAAACCGCCATGGTCCGCGCCGACCGCGAAGTTTGTGACCGCCACGGGCTTGGCCGCGTGCGGAGCCGACAAGATTTCGTGTTGTTCCATAAATTTCACAAGTGACGCGATGCCCTGTTCGATTTGGTCGCGGCAATTCTCATACACCTCGTAGGAGCCGCCGATCGGGTCGCTGATATCCTTTTCAAATTCCTCGAGCGTGTCGTCAAATTCGCGCAGCAGAAACGTCTTCTCGGCCACCGGCGGATACAGGAGCGCAATCGCGTCCACGTGGCTGTGCGTCATGCCGAAAATGTAATCCGCCTGCCGCACCAGGTCCGTCGTGAACATCCGGCTGCGCTGCCCGGAAATATCCATGCCCAGTTCGCGCATCGCTTCCACCGAATGCGCCGTCGGCGGCTGGCCGTCCACCGCGCCGAGTCCCGCCGAAAACACACGGAATTCCCCGCGTCCGGCCGCCGCCCGCCGGAACAGCGCTTCGGCCATCGGGCTGCGACAGACGTTGCCGGTGCAAATGAACAGAATGGTTTTCATCCCGCGCGAAGATTCAAGGTGAATTCTGAATCGCCAATCGTCAACCCGAAATCAGGGACGCGATTCGCGCACGACCGCCAGGCCTTTGACCAGATCCACCGCCCGCGCCAGGACCGGATCGCGGATCACCGGCGTTTGCGGCCCGGCGCCACCCGACGGCGCGGAATCTTCATCGCCGGCATTGTCACCGCTTGGCCTGCGGATTGATCCCGGCCCGGGTAAATCCATGTCCCGCGTATGGAACCCGGACGCTCCGATGAGTTTCCCGTCCTTCTGTCTTTGGCGCACCAAATCCGCCTCGCTGATGCGGTCCATAAACGGTAAAAAACTGTTGGTCGCCACCCTGGCATTGCTGGCGTCCTGCGCCAGCGACGCGTAGGGATTTTCCCAAAACGCGCGTTCGTCGTCCGCGCTCACGGTCACGGCAATGTCGGGCTGCAAACCGCCGGATGAAATCGCCGGGCCATTGCCTGATTTGACCGGCGTCGTCGCGATGCGCAGCCGTTCGCCGTTGCGCAGGGGGAATTCCTTGAAAGTCGCCGCCTCACCCGCCGTCGGGTTGCCGATGATCAGACCCGCGCTCGCGTGGCGCAATGCCGCCGCCAGCGTTTCCGCCGCGCCTCGCGTTTCGCCGTTCACCAGCACAACCAGCGAGCCGGCGACGATCTTTTTTGACGCGAACAAATTCGCCGTGGCCTGCGCCGATGCGGAATCGTCGCCGACGACGAACCGCAAATCCAAAACGACGCCGGCAACTTTATTGGTGGTTGTCAACGCGCGATACGCCGCGCTCAATTCGTTCGCCAGGTTTCCCGCGACCCGGCCGATGCGCAGATAGGCGACGTTGCTTTCGATGACTACGGATTTGCTCAATGCCGTCCCGCCTTGCGGGATCGCCGACCCGTCCGCCGCGCCGCCGACCAGCGAAACTTTGCCGGGGAACCGGGACAGCAAGCCCTCGATCGCCGCGCGGTTCAAATTATCGTCCGTTGTGCCCGTGAGATTCGTGCGCAGCAGATCATAGACTTCCTTGAAATCCGGCGCGGAGTTTGTCGTGTCCGCACCCCGGGCGCAGTGCATTGCCAGCCAACCGGTCAAAGCCAGGGCGAAAAGACTCAAAAAACGTCGCGTCATGCTGTGCTTAAAATGCGGGACAAAACCACGAAAGTAAAGCAGCGAGCAATTTGCGGTAGGGACGAGCTGCTGCTCGTCCCCAATTCCAAAGCCGCGCCGCAGCGCGGCCCTACCAATATTTCCAAAACAAATTTTGTCGGATTTCCAACCCCGGTGCCGATATATTTGGAAACGATGATCAGCGACCTGGAATTGCTGCAAAACTACGCGCGGAACAAATCCGAAGAATCCTTTGCCGCGCTCGTCAACCGCCACTTGAACCTGGTCTACTCCGCCGCGTTCCGTCAGGTCCGTTCACCGCAACTGGCCGAGGAAGTCGCGCAATCCGCCTTCACCGACCTCGCGCGCAACGCCGTCCCGCTTTGCGGGATGAAACCCGACACCATATTGACCGCCTGGCTTTACCAGGTCGCGCGCCGCACAGCGATTGACGTGATCCGCCGCGAAGCCCGCCGGCAGTTGCGCGAACATATCGCCTCGGAGATGAACACCATGAACACCGCCGCCGCCGACTGGACGCACATCGAACCCCTGCTCGACGAAGCAATGGAAGCGCTCGACGACACCGACCGCACCGCCGTCCTGCTCCGTTACTTCGAAAATAAATCCCTGCGAGAAGTCGGCCAAACCCTCGGCACGTCCGACGATGCCGCGCAAAAGCGCGTTAGCCGCGCCATCGAGCGTTTGCGCGAGTTTTTCACAAAACGAAACGTGACGGTTGGCGCGGGCGGATTGGCGGTTTTGATTTCTGCGAACGCCGTCCAAGCCGCTCCGGTTGGATTGGCCACCACCATTTCCGCCGCTGCCACTCTGGCTGGAACTGCCGTTCACACTTCAACCGTAATCCTCGGAACGCTAAAAGTTACGACTTGGGCCAAATTCAAGATGGCACTTGGTTTCAGCATAGGAATTTTGGCCTTGAGCGGTGTAGTCACGTTAGCGCTAATAAGATTTAGCTCCAACAGCGAATCCGATGCGTCAACAAAATCCAGAGAATTGTCTGAAAAGCCGAATGATCGTCCGATCAATCAGGGCATGAAAAATACGGTGAACGACCTTAAATTGACTCCTTCAAACACGACGCCCGTTCTTCCAAGTACCAAGAACGATGACCTGACAGCCGCAAATATTCTCACGATGGTTCAGCAAGCATACGCTTCACTTTCGTCCTATCGTGACACGGGCTGGACGGCTCACAAATATGGAGAAGATGCATGGACGAACAGATTCGATCAACTGCTCGCGCGGTCGAATTGTTATCGAATCGAAGTGGTAACAGCGCAGCACCCCTATATCCATACGAATGTCAATTGGTCAGCCGGAGACGGTGACTATTTCCAGTTAATAAACACTGACATCTTCACGAACTCTTCTGGATTGTTTGGGAACATGGCGGCGGTCAGCTCTGATGTAACTGTGCCAGCGGTGTTTTTTAATCTTAATAATTTGAGCCCGCTTTCCGATCTGACAGATGGTGAGCATCCACTTATCCGTCAACAAGATGAGACTGTGAGTGGTGTTGATTGCTATGTCTTGACCTGCACAAATTCCTTTGAGGTGGCGATATGGATTGGAAAACAGGATTTTTTGATTCGTCGTTGGCGCAGCTTTCTGTCATCCGAGGCTTACGTTGCAAGCAGAAACGAATTTAAGAAGTGGACTGGCCAAAACCCGATCGGATCAAAAAATACGGAGCCAATTACCACCATCGAGACGCATGAAAACATTTCCGTGAACGAAGCATTAACCAAAGAAGAATTTACTCACAATCCAGCCACCGCACCTGTGAGGGATGGACAATAATTTACCTCCTTCGCCGCGATGTCGCGGCGGAAATGCGCGCCGTCGAACTGAATCTTTTCCACCACCGCGTAAGCCGCCGCTTGCGTCGCCCTCATCGTAGCAGCCGATGTGAGTCGGCTCATTCTTCTTGGGCTTCCTTGAAAATCAGAGCGGACTGACGTCCGCTGCTACGAGAAAGGAGCGTTCACGCCGCTTCACCGTCCGACCTGAATATCAACGCGACACGCCTTCGCACGTTGAAGCGACCTGAAGGTCGCGCTCCAAAATCCCGTTGGGATTGTTCCTTGCGGCTTTGCGCCTTGGCGTCTTTGCGTTGAAACCTTTTTGTGTAATTCGTGGTTAAAACGCCTTCGCCGCGATGTCCCGGCGGAACTGCGCGCCGTCAAAGTGAATCTTTTCCACCGCCGCGTAAGCCGCCGCTTGCGCGCTTTTCAAATCCTTTACCCACGCCGTCACGCCGAGAACACGTCCGCCATTCGTGACAACCTGATCGCCGGATTTCGCCGTTCCGGCGTGAAATACCTTTACGTTTGGTAGCATCGCCGCTTCGTCCAGGCCGGAAATCACCTTGCCTTTGGCGTAACTGCCGGGATAACCGCCACTCGCCATCACAACGCAAACTGAAGCCGCCGCTTTCCACTTCAATTCAATTTTGTCGAGCGTTCCGCTCACGCTCGCGTCGAGCAGTTCGAACAAATCATTTTCGAGTCGCGTCAGATAAACCTGCGTTTCCGGGTCGCCAAAACGCGCGTTGAATTCCAAAACTTTCGGGCCGGACTTCGTAAGCATGATGCCGGGATACAAAATTCCGTGAAAATCAATCCCCTCCGCCGCACAGCCACGCAGCCAGGGATCGAGAATCTTTTTGCCGGTGTCGGCCAGTTGCGTCTCGGTCAAAAACGGCGTGGGGGAATAGGTGCCCATGCCGCCGGTGTTGAGACCGGCGTTGCCGTCCAGCGCGCGTTTGTGATCTTGCGAGGTTGGAAATATCTTTGCCGTCTTGCCATCGCAAAGCGCGTGCAGGGAAACTTCGATGCCTTCGAGAAATTCCTGGATGACGATGTTCGCACCCGCCGCGCCGAAGGCCTTGCTGACGAGGATTTCGTCAATCGCCCGGTTGGCCTCGGTTTCGCTGGCGCAAATCAAAACGCCCTTGCCGAGCGCCAGGCCATCGGCTTTGACGGCGCACTTGCCCCCAAACGATGCCGCGAAAGTTTTCGCCTCGTTCGCGTCGGAAAATGTCCCGGCCTTCGCCGTCGGGATGCCGTATTTCTCCATGAAGTTTTGCGCAAAAACCTTGGACGACTCAAACTGTGCGGCCTTCCGGTTTGGTCCCCAGATCCGCAGGCCGTTTTTCTGGAATAAATCCACGATGCCGAGCGCGAGCGGATTGTCCGGCCCGACGACGGTGAGGTCGGCTTTCTTTTCCTGCGCAAACGCGAGCAGCTTCGGCAAATCCTCCGCGCCGATGTTCACGCATTCGACCGGCGCCCGATTTTTCGCGAGCCGTTCCTGCGCGATGCCGGCGTTACCCGGCGCGCACCACATCGGCGTGACGTGCGGAGATTGCGCCAGTTTCCACACCAGCGCGTGCTCGCGTCCACCCGAACCGATGACGAGAATTTTCATGAAATACTTTTCTACAGATTACGTGGTTGGTGCGGATTTAGAAAGTGCAGACGTTCGCTCTGGATTCAACAAACCACGCGGAGCGTTTGGACTGCGCCGTCTTCAGCGGCGCTTTCATGCGGGTGGGGTATTCTCGAACATTAGGTCAGTCTCCGTGCGGGCAACAGCGGCGCTAAAGCCGCCGCACTCCAGACGCTTCGCGCTTGCCGTGCGACTGCACCAGAAACTTTCCTGCCGATGCTCCGCGACCTTCGCGGGTGTAGTGTCGGCGCTGTGCGCCGATTCGTTCGAGCCACAGGCTCGACGCTACAGCAAACGGACCCACTACCCATATCTGGCGATTCTTGACCTTGCCGTGGCACGGTGATAACTATCCATCTTCATGGACGTCCTGACATTATCCCGCATCCAGTTCGGAGCGACCATTGCGTTCCACTATATTTACCCGCCGTTGAGCATCGGCCTCGGCGTCCTGCTCGTGGTCATGGAAGGTTTGTGGCTCAAGACCAAAAACCCGGTTTACCATCAGATGGCGCGCTTCTGGACAAAAGTGTTCGCGCTTACGTTCGCCATCGGCGTGGCCACGGGCATTGTGATGGAGTTTGAATTCGGCACAAATTGGGCGACGTATTCGCGTTATGTCGGCGACGTGTTCGGCAGCGCGCTGGCGGCGGAAGGCATCTTCGCGTTTTTCCTGGAATCCGGCTTTCTCGCGGTGCTGTTGTTTGGCTGGGACAAGGTGAGTCGTAAAATGCACTTCTTTTCCACGTGCATGGTCTGTCTGGGCGCACACTTCAGCGCCATCTGGATCGTCGTCGCCAATTCCTGGATGCAGACGCCCGCCGGTTATCACATCGTCGGCGAAGGCCTGAAGGCGCGCGCGGAAATCACGAACTTCTGGGAAGTGGTGTTCAATCCGTCTTCGATGGACCGCTTGTTCCACACGTTGTGCGGCGCCTGGCAGGCGGGTGCGTTTCTGGTCGTGAGCGTGAGTGCATGGTATCTGCTGAAGAAACGGCATCTGGATTTTGCGCGCGCGTCGTTGCGGGTCGGTTTGACCGTCGCGCTGGCGGCTTCGCTGCTGCAACTGGTCAGCGGCGACTTGAGTGCGCGCAGCGTGGCGAAAAACCAGCCGGAGAAGCTTGCCGCGTTTGAAGGACTTTACAACACGACCTCCAACGCACCTCTGACGCTGGTTGGGTGGGTGGACGAAAAAAACGAAAAAGTCGTGGGCATCCAGGTGCCGGGCATGCTGAGTTATCTGGCATTCAGCGACACGCACGCAACGGTAAAAGGTTTGACTGATTACGCGCCCGCGGACCGGCCGCCGGTGCAGGCGTCATTCCTGTTTTTCCACGGCATGGTGGGCATTGGTTTCACGCTGATCGCCATCGCCGCACTGGGATTTCTTTATTTTCGTCATGGTTCGCTGCCCGAAAGGCGCTGGCTGCTGTGGATTCTCGTGTTCTCCGTGCTCGGCCCGCAAATCGCCAATCAACTCGGCTGGTTCGCCGCCGAAGTCGGCCGGCAACCGTGGATTGTCTATCACCTGATGCGAACACCGGAAGGCCTCTCGGCGGTCGTCAAGGCCAACGTGGTGCTGACGTCGTTGATTCTGTTCACGTTCATTTATTTTTTGCTGTTCGCGGTGTTTATCTACCTGCTCAACGACAAAATTCAACATGGCCCCGATGACGCCGACCTCGCCCCGTCCGGCAAATTAGCTTTGCCCACGAAAAACTGAATTTGCGCCATGAACTTTGACCTCAACACCATCTGGTTCATCCTCGTCGGCGTGCTGTTCACCGGCTATGCGATGCTCGACGGCTTCGACCTCGGCATCGGCGCGCTGCATTTGTTCACCAAAGACGACGCGGAGCGCCGCACGCTGCTCAACACCATCGGCCCGGTCTGGGACGGCAACGAAGTCTGGCTCGTCACCGGCGGGGGCGCGCTGTTCGCGGCGTTTCCGAATGTTTATGCGACCGTGTTCTCCGGTTTTTATCTTGCGTTCATACTGTTGCTCGTCGCGTTGATTTTCCGCGCCGTGGCCATCGAATTCCGCAGCAAGCAGCCGATGCGTTGGTGGCGGCAGATGTGGGACGTCGGATTTTCCGTCGGCAGCCTCCTGTCAGGTCTGCTCCTGGGCGTGGCGCTGGGCAACATTGCGTGGGGCGTGCCGATTGATGACCGCGGCGAATTTGCCGGCACCTTCCTGGGCCTGCTCAAGCCGTATCCGGTGCTGGTCGGCGTCACGACCGTGGCGCTGTTCATGATGCACGGCGCGATTTACGGCGTGATGAAAACCGAGGGCGCATTGCACGACAAACTGCGCGTCTGGGCCATGCGAAGCATCATCTTCTTTGTCATCTGTGCGGTGACGCTCACGATGGCCACGCTGCTTTACGTGCCGCACCTGTCCGCACGGGTGCGCGAAAATCCGTGGCTGTTCACCATCGCGCTGGCGAACATGCTGTCCATCGCCAACATCCCGCGCGAATTTCATCACGGACGCGACTGGCGCGCGTTCCTGTCGTCGTGCGCGGCGATGATCACACTGATGGCGCTGTTCGCCGTGAACATTTATCCGGACCTGATTTACAGCCTGCCCAATCCCGACAACAGCCTGACGATCTATAACGCCTCGTCGTCGCCGAAAACGCTGGGCATCATGCTCGTCATTGCGGGCATCGGCGTGCCGGTGGTGATTGCCTACACCGTCTGCATCTACTGGATCTTCCGCGGCAAGGTGAAACTGGACCGGATGAGCTACTGAACCGCGGATGACGCGGATGCCGGATGGAAAATCAATTTTCCGCCGGCGGTTTCGGTGTTCCAAAGTTTCGAAGCGAACGCCAGAAATTGGCGAATCCGCGCGCGCCGAAAAACAGCCACAGCCCCAGCGCAGCTTTCAAAAGTGTTCCTGTAACGGCCAAAAAAATGGGCCAGTTGAAGAATTCGGTGTTGTGGGGATATTGGCTTCTGCCGGCGACTTGATTGAGCGAGGTGAAAAATGAGGAAATGCTGTTCAGCAGTTGTGGCAAGGCCTCTGCGAAAATCAAAACACCAGCCACTGCAAATACGAGCATCTGGATTTGCTCGAATGAAACTCCTGTGATGTTTCCCTCGTCAACGTCTTTTGGCGTGATCCTTTTACCCCACGGCACGGAGCAGACAATCAGCGAAATCCCGACGCCAAGCCAAGAGACCAAAAACAAAACGGCGAGGACGATCGCGGCGGTTCCAGAACTGTCATGACTGCTTCGGGCAAAGAAAAAAGCACTGCTGATTAAAGGAGCTATGGGAACAAATACTACCAGGCAATAAATTCCCAACAGCCGTAAAACGAGTGTCGCCAGTTGATTTGCTTTCATCGGATTTTCTTTCGTGGATTTAGCCGCAGATTATTTCAACTGCTTGCGCGAAGCAAGAACTACAGCTAAATCCACGCATTCCGCGGCTCAAACCACCTGTGCCTCGCCCCTGCCCCTGACGACTTCACCAATCAACCACGTCTGGTGCTTCTGCACGCGAATGAATTTCAAAACGGCATCCGCCTTGTCCGCCGATACGTGGAAAAGGATTTCAGTTCAATAAACTTCATCGTGCGAGCCAACGCCTTCGAGCAGAATGGCATCCTGCCCCTTGTGCTTCACAAATTGAAATACGACACGCAAGTCATAACCCGCGCTACATGACCATGAGCCCGCAAATTTGCCTTTGAGTTTGTGTGTTTTGAGTTGCGGATGAAATGCGTCTTCGGCCAACAGTTCGAGGGTCAACTGAAGTTCCGGTGCGAATTGTGGATGCTTGCGGGCGAAACGGCGCGTGGAACGAACGAAAGCGTTGGAAGGCAGGAGCGGCCGTTTCACGCGAGAACCTTGCGCATGATTTCCGCCGGTGTGGCCGGACGGCACTTGCCCGTCTTAAATTCTTTGCGCGCCTCCTGAACCGACTTGAACAAGGTCTCGCGGCGGCGTTCGACAAGACGTCGCTGCAACAATTCCATCAACGATTCCTGCTGCTCATCGGGGAGAGCTTCAATCGAATCAACCACCTGACCGTAGGTTTTCATGTACTGACTATAACTCGCCAACTGTTGACAAACAAGCGCGCGATTATTCGACCCGCGCCTCGCCGTTGCCTTTGACGACTTCACCGATGTGCCACGCCTTGTGCTTCTGCGCGCGGATAAATTTCAAAACCGCGTCCACCTTGCCCGCTGAAACAATCGCCACCATGCCGATGCCCATGTTGAAGACCTGGTAAAGTTCATCGTCCGGCACGCCGCCCCTGGCTTCGATCATTTTGAAGATCGGCAGCATGTCCCACGAACCTTTGCGGATAACCACGTCGCAGGTCTTCGGCAGCACGCGCGGGATGTTGTCCACAAATCCGCCGCCGGTGATGTGGGCGAAAGCTTTTATCGTGCCGCCGGCATCCTGCCGGCGATTCTGGCTTGATTTGATCTGCCGGCGGGACGCCGGCAGCACGTTGTGGTTGAACTTCTTCAGTAACTTCTGCACCAGTGAACCGTAGCTGACGTGGACTTTCAACAATTCAGCGCCGATGGTGTTTTTCAATTCCGGCACGCGGCTCTTGGGTTTGAGCTTCAGTTGCTCGAAGAAAATTTTTCGCGCGAGCGAATAGCCGTTCGTGTGCAGGCCGGACGATGCGATGCCAATGACGGCGTCCCCGGCCCTGACGGTTTTCTGGCCGTTGAGCATTTTTGATTTTTCGACCACGCCGACAATCGTGCCGCTCACGTCATATTCGCCCTTCGGGTAAAAGCCCGGCATCTGCGCCGTCTCGCCGCCGATGAGCGCGCAGTTGTTTTCCGCGCAGGCGCGAGCGAAGCCCTTGATGATGTCGGTGAAAACGTGCGGCTCGAGTTTGCCCGTGCCGAGGTAATCAAGGAAGAACAGCGGTTCGGCACCCAGCACGGCGATGTCGTTGACGCAATGGTTCACGAGGTCCGCGCCGATGGTGTCATGCTGGTCCATCGCAAAGGCGATTTTGAGCTTGGTGCCGACGCCGTCCACGGACGACACGAGCACTGGCTCGCGATATTTTTTCAGGTCGAGCGCGAAGAGGCCGCCGAAGCCGCCGACCTTGCCGAGCACCTCGCGGCGATGCGTGGACGCGAGCAACTGGGGCAGCGTCGCCTTGACCTTGTTGCCCAAATCAATGTCCACGCCCGCGGCGGCGTAAGCTTTTTGTTTCATGCGCACGGAGATTAAACCGGCAAGAAGCCGGGCGAGCGAGAAAATTTCGCGCGCCTGCATTTACCGAAACGAAGTTTTTTATTGTGGCGGGAATTTAATTTCAATTTCCACCAGCAATCTTCCGAAGCTGCAATCAGCGGCTTCGTTTGTAAATCTCGCGGCGGTTGCCGACGTAGTGGAGATAAATGCGGCCAAGTTTCACGTCGAATTCGTAAAGCACGCGGTAGTCGCCGACGCGGAGTTTGAATTCAGGACGGCCTTGCAGTCGTTTGTGCGGGAAATTTTCCAGCCGCGTTCCCATTTCATCAATCTTGCGCTGCACGGTTTCGCGAACAGAATCCGGCAGGCTGTCGAATGAACGGGAAAAAGTTGGCGACCAGATTTGGAGCGCAGCGGCCACGACTCACTTGGGCTGGCGAGTCGTGTAATGGCCTTCGGTGATTTCCCGGCGCGATTGGTCGAGCTTGGCTTTCACTTCGTCAGTGAGTTCAAGCTGGTCTTCAAGAAAATCATCAATCCATGCGCGAACTTCCTCGACTTCGTTGCGAGATAGTCGGGGAATGGCAGCTTCAATTTCTTGAACTGTGCTCATGGGAATCAAGATAATCTGGCGCGAATAAATTGCAAAGCCCGAATTATTTCACAAACGTTCACGGATGGCGGCGAAGTCCGATTTTGTCAGCGGAGTCGTGGGTTTGTCCGCCGCTTCAAGCAGCCACGTTTCGAGCTCGGGCGTGATGTCGAAGGGTTTTTGCTGTTGTTCGCGGAGGGAACGGATGAGGTCATTGACCAGTTCGCTGGCATCGGCGCAGACACCGGAGCGCACTTGATTTTGCAGGAAATCTTCAACGTCTCTGGCCAGAGCGACTGTCATGCTGGAACGTTACAACTTGGTTATTTTCTTTGCAAGCGGATGTTCGTGGTCCGGCGCGCCACAAGCAAATCCATTTCGCCACTGACCAGCACCAAGCCGGGACACTACACCAACGCAAAACGGAATGAAATCGAATTGCACTTCGGCGCGCTTGTTGCAGAATAGACGGATGAATTTGGACGCGCTTTATTCCGAACTAACACTGAAAATCCCGCAAGGCGGGACCAAACTTGCCCTCGTCGTGCTCGATGGCCTCGGCGACATCGCGACGAAGGAACAAAATTATCTGACACCGCTGGAAGCCGCCGCGACACCGAATCTCGACAAAATTGCCAAGGATTCCGCGCAGGGCCGCATGATTCCCATCGCCCCCGGCATCACTCCCGGCAGCGGGCCGGGACATCTCGGCTTGTTCGGCTATGACCCGCTGGAATTCCAAGTCGGCCGCGGCGTCATTGAAGCGCTCGGCTTGGGCATGGAACTCAAGCCCGGCGACGTCTGCGCCCGCGCCAACTTCGCCACGGTGGATGCAAAAGGCATTGTCACCGACCGCCGCGCCGGACGCATCCCGACGAAAACGTGCGAGAAACTGTGCGCCATGCTTTCCGCAAAAGTGAAAAGACTTGGCGACACGGAAATCATCATCAAGGCCGGCAAGGAACACCGTTTCGTCGTCGTGTTCCGCGGCAAGGGGCTGGAAGGCCCGCTGACCGACGCCGACCCGAACCGCGAAGGTTTTGCCATTCCGACCGTCAAGCCGCGCGATGAAAACAATGCCGGCCAGAAAAAGATGGCCGCGCTCATTGCCGAATTTTACAAGGCCGCGCTGCCGATCATTGCGAAGGAAAAACCGGCGAACGGTTTTCTCATGCGCGGCATTGCGCATCAGCCGCACATTCCGTTGTTCGAGGAACGCTACAAATTGAAGCCCGCGTGCCTGGCGGTTTATCCGATGTACAAGGGCCTGGCGCAACTCGTCGGCATGAAAAAAATCGAAGGCCCGGCAACCATCGCCGAGCAATTCGAGCGGTATCTCAAGGAATACAACAACTTCGATTTCTTTTTCATCCACTACAAATACACGGACAAGGCGGGCGAGGACGGCAATTTTGCCGCGAAGAAAAAGGCGATCGAGGATTTCGACGCCGCGCTGCCGATTTTACTGAAGAAAAAGCCGGATGTGCTCGCCATCACCGGTGACCATTCAACCCCGTGCGCGGTCAAGGGCCATTCGTGGCACGCGCAACCGGTGCTGCTGTATTCGGCGTTGAGCGGTTCGGACAAACTCGAACGTTTCACGGAAACCGGCGCCAACAGCGGCTCGCTCGGCGTGTTTGAGGCGAAATATCTCATCCGCCTGATGCAGGCGAATGCGAAGATGTTCGACAAGTTCGGGGCGTGATGGAGCGCTGAAATGGAAAACATCCAACAACCAACATCCAACGCCGAACATCCAATGATTTGCTGTTCGCGCGCTTTGGGAAATTGGACGTTGGATGTTCGATGTTGGATGTTCGATGTTTCATTCCGGAACGCGCGGACAAGCTGTCCTCGCTCCTGAATATGAACCTGCCCAACAAGCTCACCGTCTCGCGTTTCGCGCTGACGGCGTTATTTCTTTGGGCGCTGTTCTGGCCCTGGCCGGTCCCGTTCAGGAACACGCTGGCTTTGATTTTTTTCTTCGTGGCGGCCGTCACGGATTTTCTCGACGGCCGCATTGCGCGCGCCCGCGGTCTCATCACCAATTTCGGCATTTTGATGGACCCGCTGGCGGACAAAGTCATGACCTGCTCGGCGTTCATTGCCTTTGTCGAGAGCACGCGCCTGAACCCGGATGCGCCAGTCAAGGTCGCCGCCTGGATGGTTGTCATCATCGTCGCCCGCGAACTGGCCATCACCGGCCTGCGGCTGCTGGCGGCGTCAAAAAACATCGTGCTCGCCGCCGAATATTTCGGCAAGCACAAGACCATCTCGCAAATCGTGGCCATCAATGCGTTGCTGGTCGTGGAAGCCTGTCACGAATGGCCGCTGTGGCTGAAAAACATTTTCGCACCCTGGGTGGTCGGGTTTGCAGAAATCATGCTTTGGGTGACGGTCACGCTGACGGCGGCGTCCGGCCTGATTTATTTGTGGCGCAACCGGACGATTTATTTGAGCGACATGTGAAGTTGAAGTTTCAAAACCGGAGGGGCGAGTTACACGAGCCCCTGACTTCTCCGGTGACAAGATTTGGGACTCGCAGAGCTCGTCCCTCCGAAAAATTTTCAGCGATGCGGCGTCAGGGGCAGCGTCTGGCCGGAATTCGCCGATTGATAAACCGCCGGTTGCAAACCCGCCAGCGGGTCACTGCGTTTATGGTGCCGCCACGCAAAACTGGCGAAGAAAACAACCAAAGCGGTTCCCAAAACGACGGCTCCGACCACCCCGACCTTCCAATTCAGTTTCGAGAGCAAAAACATCAGCCGGTCGAGCGGTGTGTTCGACGCTTCAGTCAACGGCGGCGGCTCGCTGAATTTTTCCGTCTGACCCAACTCGGCGTTGAGCGCGGCCATGATTTGCGGCACATCGAGCTTGAGCAGCGTGGCGTAATTTTTCACCGAGCCGCGAATGTAAATCGGCGCGGAAAACAAATTGAAATTCCCCTCCTCCAGCGCGCGGATGTGGTCGGTGCGGATTTTTGTGACCTCCGCGACCTGCGCAATCGTGAGGTTCCGGGCTTCGCGTGCAACACGAAGTTGTTCAGCGACCGTTGACATAACCATATTATTCAAAGGTTTTAAGCAATTTAGCAATCCAAATAGCACGAAAGAGGCCAGAATCATAAATCCGAAGCGCGAAATCCGAAAACCGAAAGAAGCCCGAAATCGGAATGCCAGACCGGCTTGTGCCAGGTTTTGGATTCGACATTCGGATTTCGGCCTTCGGGTTTTGGATTTCCCACGATCGTTTTGAACCTTTTCTCGCGTCTGGCATTCTTCTTGGTGTAAATGCTGGTAGTGGCTGAACGCGAACAACTGCCCGTGCTACAGGCCAAAGCCGGAGAACCGGAGGCTTGGGACATTCTCTTTCGACGCTACCAACTGCCCTTGTATGTCTATGTTTTCGAACTGGTGCATGACGAACAGACGAGCCTCGACCTCGTGCAGGAGACGTTCATCGCCGCCGTCCGGCACATCGGCAGTCTGCGCGCCGACGCGAAATTCGGGAGCTGGCTCTTCGGCATCGCCCACCAGAAATGCCTGCAACGCTGGCGGAAACAAAACCGCGAAGAAATTTTACTCGATGAAATTCCTGAATCAGCGGACGAATTTGGAGGTGGCCCGGACGACTTGCTTATCCGGCAGGAACAGGAGGCCGAGTTTATGAATTTGCTGAATCAATTGCCGCCGCCGCAACGTTCCGTGTTGTTGTTGCACTTTGTTGAGGACTTTTCGCTCGAGGAAATCGCCGGCATCACCGGCACGCCAATCGGCACGGTGAAGTCGCGGTTGCACTATGCAAAGAAATCGCTGCGCAAACTGCTGGAGCAAACACAGCCATGAATTCCGAGAACAAATTCAACGCAAAGGCGCAAAGACGCGAAGGTAGGGCGGCCAGTCCTCTGCCCGCCGCTCGTCCGCACACCAATGACGGCGCGCACAGAGTAACGCGCCCTACCAAACCAACGACATGAAAACGCCGCGTGAAATTTTGCTGGAACAACATCGTTCCGCCGCGCCGAAGCTCGACGCCATCCGCCGCGAGGTCGTGGGAGGATTAAACAACAAAGGCGCAAAGGCGCAAAGCCGGGCGACCGACTTTGCTGCTTCGTTGCTTGGTTGTTCCAATAAACTCTGGCAGGAATTGATCTGGCCCTGCCGCCGCATCTGGACCGGACTGGCCGCTGTCTGGGTTTTGCTTTTCATCGTCGATTTTTCCCAGCGCGACAACGTGAGCGGCGTCACTGGAAAACCCGCTCGTTCAGGGGAAGTGATTATGAGCTTGCAAGCCCAGCAACGCTGGATGAACGAACCGCTTGCGGATCGTTCGGCACCACCGGAGACCGACCGTTCCCGAAATTTTGCGCCCAAGCCACGAAGCGAAACACTCGGAACCGCCATCGTTTAATTTATGAATGACAAACCCAAAACCAAATGGTGCTGGCGGCTGTTGCGCTGGGGACTGATCGGGTTGGCCGTCCTTTCAACTCTGGCTGCCATTTTGATCACGGAAGAAAACTGGCGTGGGAAACGCGCATGGGAAAATTACAAGCGCGAGGCCGAGGCGCGCGGCGAACGCTTTGATCTAGCCTCTGTCATTCCGCCACCCGTGCCGGACGATCAGAATTTTTATTCTGCACCGATTGTTGCCAACGCCTTGAATTGGAACCGGAATCAAAACATGGGCGCGTTGGAGCAGAGCGATGGCCATGTCGTAAATCGAATGAATTTCAACATTTATCGCGGCAACTCGGAAAACTGGCCGACGAATGGCGGCAATTGGCAAAAAGGCAAGTTGACCGACTTGAAACAATGGCAGCGTTATTTCCGCGATTTTGCCGAAACGTCCCAAGGAAAAACAAATGGCTTTCCAGTTGCATCACAGCCGCAAACACCTGCCACAGACATATTGCTGGCATTAAGCTGTTTTGATCCGGCAATCAAAGAATTACGCGAAGCCCTTCAGCGTCCCTATTCGCGGCTTCCACTTGATTATGAAAGCGGTTTTGACGTTGTCGGGGAACTTTTACCCTATCTGGCAAATGTGAAAAGGTGCGGCCAATTGTTTCAGTTGCGAATCCTTGCCGAATTGGACAATGGTCAAAGTGAAAAGGCGCTAGATGACGTAAAACTCCTGCTGGGTGTGACTGATTCCATCCGCGACCAGCCGTTTCTTATTTCACATCTGGTTCGAATCGCGATGCTGGCCATAACGCTTCAGCCGGTTTATGAAGGCATGGCACAACAACGATGGTCTGAGGCTCAACTCATGGAATTGGAGCGGGCGTTGGCAAAACAGGATTTTCTTGCCGACTTTCAATTCGCCATGAAGGGTGAAAAAATATTCGCGATTGAAACAATCGAAAGACAAAGAATCACGCGCGAATACAAAACGGTGGACGACAGTTCCGGGACAAATAAAATTATAACTGTCAGTTTGCGTTTGACGCCCAGCGCCTACTTTTATCAAAACGAACTCGCCTTTGCCCGGATGTGTCAGCAATGGATTTTGCCGCTCGTTGATACGGAAACTCGTGTTGTTTCGCCTGACGGCCTGCGGCGTGCCGACCAGGCCGTTCACGCGGAAATGAAACATTATTCACCTTACAAAATCCAGGCGCTGCTGACGTTTCCGGCTCTTAATGCGGCGGTCAAGAAATTTGCCTTTGCCCAAGCCAGTGTTGATTTGGCCCGGGTTGCCTGCGCGCTTGAACGCTACCGGCTCGCGCACGGCCAATATCCTGAAACACTCGACGCACTCACGCCGCAGTTCATCGAAAAACTGCCGCACGACATCATTGGCGGCCAACCGTTGCATTATCGCCGCACGGAGGATGGCAAATTCCTGCTCTATTCCGTCGGCTGGAATGAAACGGATGATGGCGGGCAAATCGCTTTCAGAAAGGGCGGTTCAGTTGACCGGGAAAAAGGCGACTGGGCCTGGCAGTATCCATTGAAGTAGAGCCGGGAACATCGAACGTCGAACTCTGAACATCGAATTGGTTGCCACCATCCGCCCGCAACTCATTCGGCGTTCAGTGTTCGACGTTTTCCCCAAAACTTTTCCCGACCACGGCTCCGATGACCGAGCCGATGATCGCTCCGGCCACGAAATCCGAGAACCAATGGATGGTCAGGGAGACACCCATGCCGACATAGAAAGCGTAGAGGATCGCCACAAAACCCAGCCACCGTTGTTTCGGACAGAGGGTGAACACCGTCACGGCCATGGCGAAGGCGATGGTGGCATGCGACGACGGCCAGCCCCAGAAGACTCCGCCGCGCAAAAAGCCGAAGTGGAAGACATGACTTAGGTCCGTGCCGACGCTGTGCGAAGGATGGGCGCGACCCGTAACCGCTTTGTATGCGGAAGAGACAAGCGAACCGAGGAGTGCAGCCTGACCAACAGCCCAACCGGCAAGAATGGTTCTGGCATTTTCGATAATGAAGCCGACGGTAAGCAGGAACAGTGGCAAGGCGAGCGGCAGCAGCGCGCCAAGCCCGACGGCGGAAAACATCCACGAACGAAGCGCCGGATTGCGGGTGGCGAGGAAATAGCGCCAGTCGAAGCCGGACGTGACGAGGATGAAAGTGAGAAGGATGGCAATGATATGCCAGATGATCCTCCGGCCCTTGAAGCAGCCAATGAGGTTGCGGGGCGCCGTCACCAGAAATTGTTTCATGCGGAAATGGCTGGGCGGGCGGGAAAATCCGTTTTCATCCGTGACCAAATGAATTTACACCGCCTGTTGCCCGCCGCCATCCGCGCCCGTGCCGTCCAAATCAATTAAAATATCGCGCGGCTCGGCGCCTTTGCTGGGACCGACGATGCCGCGGTTCTCCAGTTCGTCCATGATGCGCGCGGCGCGCGTGTAGCCGAGGCGCAGGCGCCGTTGCATCAACGAGACGCTCGCCTTTTGCTCGCTGCGGATGACTTCGATGCACCGCTGAATCAATTCCTCGTCCTCGTCTATGCCGCTTTCGTTCCCGAAATTGGCGGCGGGCTGGGAGAGTTGCCGGTGAATTTCCACGTCGTAGTTCGGTTTGCCCTGCTTGGCGATGAACCCGACGATGCTGTTGATTTCCTGGTCGGTGATCAATGCGCCTTGCGCGCGAATCAGCTTCGCGGAACCGGGCGGCAAATAAAGCATGTCGCCTTTGCCGAGCAATTTGTCCGCGCCCATCGCGTCGAGAATCGTGCGCGAGTCCACGCGCGACGCGCACTGAAACGCGATGCGCGCGGTGATGTTGGCCTTGATGACGCCGGTGATGACGTCCACGCTCGGCCGCTGCGTCGCGACGATGCAATGAATGCCCGCCGCGCGCGCCATTTGCGTGATGCGCGCGATGGCCATCTCCACGTCGGCCGGCGCCACGAGCATCAGGTCCGCCAGCTCGTCAATGATGACGACGATGTAGCTCAGCCTTTCGGGAATGACGATGTCTTCCTCGCGCGGCACGACAATTTGCTCGTCCACCTCGACGGCGAATCCTTCCGCGCCCGGCTCGACTTTTCCCCTTTTGGCGGTGAGCGGCAGTTCGGGTTCGGTCTCCGGCAACGGTTTGTTTTTCGGACGGGAATTGAACGCGGCGATGTTGCGCACGCCGACGCGCGCGAAAATCTGATAGCGCTTTTCCATTTCATTCACGACCCAGCGCAACGCGAGGATGACTTTCTTCGGGTCGGTCACGACCGGCACGACCAGGTGCGGCAGCGCGTTGTATTGCTGCAATTCGACGACCTTGGGATCAATCATCACGAACCGGAGCTGGTCCGGCGAGAAGCGGTAAAGCAGCGACGTGATGATGCAGTTGATGCACACCGATTTGCCGGAGCCGGTGCTGCCGGCGATGAGTATGTGCGGCATTTCGGACAAATCCGCCACAATCGGATGGCCATAAACGTCCTTGCCCAGCGCAATGGGAATCTTTGCCTTGCTGTTGCGCCATTCGTCGGACTCGAACAAATCGCGGACGATGACCTTGGTTTTGACGTGATTCGGCACCTCGACGCCGACGGAGCTTTTGCCGGGGACGGGCGCGAGGATGTGAATGCGCTCGGCCTTGAGCGCAGCGGCGATGTTGTTCGACAGCGCGGTGATTTTTTCCAGCTTCACGCCCGGCGCGGGATGCAATTCGTAACGTGTGATCGTCGGGCCTTTGGTGATGTCGCCGAGCGAAACCTCGATGTCGAACTGAGCAAGCGTCTGTTGCATAAGCCGCGCGTTGGCCATCAATTCCTCCTTGGACTCCGTAGGCTTTACGGTCATGTCCGGGTGCTGGAGAAAATCCAGCGGCGGCAACTGATAATTGCCGATCATCGGTGTCGAGGCGACTGAGAGCGGCCGGTTTTTTCTCGGCGTGGCCTTCGGTTTGGCGGCGGGCGGCGCGATGTGAACCACCGGCCCGGCTTGTTCTTCATCGGATTTTCCCGCTTCAACTTTTTCCGCGACCGGCGTTTCGGTTTTGGCTTCGCCCGGTTTTTCCACGGCTTCCGTTTTTTTGCCAAGAATGTCTTCGGTGGTGGCGGCGGCAGCTTCGCGCGGCGGAACGACTTCACCTTCATCCGCCGGCGCAGATTCCCTGGGTGCGCCGCCGGGCAAAGTGGTTTTGCGCCCGCGAGCGGGCGCCGGTTTGGCCTGCGGCACGCTCAAATCGCGAACGGTCGGCTCCGGCACCGGCAGCAAATCCGCGCCCAGACCGGAACGTTGGACTTCCTCCTGCAATTTTTTGGTCTGCTTCTCGAGGTCACGCGCGCGGCGTTCGAGCGCGGCTTCATCGGCGGATTTGGGTTCGGCGGCGGCGGGTTCTTTTTGAAGGAAACGGCGAATCCATTCGCCGAGTTGAAAATTGGTCAGGGACAACAGGCTGATGAGAGACAAGGCAGCATAAACAATGACCGCACCGACGATGCCCAGCAGGCAAAAGCCGTAATTGTGATGCGGCGTCTGTCCGTAGGTTGCAAATCCCAGCCAGCCGCCGGCGCTCTGGGAACCGATGGTTTCATGAAATTTTCCGCGCCGACCGCCGTCGTCCATGATGAACAAGAGTCCCGTGACCGAGATCAACAGCACTGACGACCACAACAACGACCAACGCAAACGTTCCCGGAGATATCCCAGAAAATTTAGCAGATACGCCACGCCGAACGCCGCGAACAACCAAGGCAAAAGGTAACCGGCAACACCCAGTGGCACAAAGGTACCCCACGCCAGATACGCGCCGAGCGGGCCAATCCAATTGTGAGTGGATTTATTTGGTGGAAGGTTAAGGCCTGAGATGTCACGCGTATCGAATGAAAACTGCGCGACCAGCAGCAGCAACGCGGCAGCCAGCAGCGCGACCCCGATGACGTCGGCAAAACCCTTGTTCGAATCCGATGGCGACTTGCGTGACATGGCCGCAGCGTAACCATTCGGCGCGGCGACTTCAAAGCGGGAAATTAAATTTCTGGCGGCTCGCAGCAATTCGCGCTTGCCAACGCGCGGCGTGATTGTCAGGTTTTTAACCTGCGCCGGGTAATCGGTCGAAAGTCCACCAGGCGCAAAGCATAGCAGTTCCAGTTAACATGGACACAGTTTGATATGCCTCTGGGAAAAGCGGCGGAGGGCCGCCGCAGTCCAAGACGCTGCGCGCGACACGATGATTCCTGAAATACGCGAAGCGTCTTGGAGTGCGCCAGTCCTCTGGCGCTTTGCAAGAAGACGAAATGTTCGCGAGATTTCCGCATGAACTTTTGTGCGCCAATGATAATATGAACTGCTATAATTAGAAAGAATTCCAACCTGACATGAAACGAACCATTCGCCTTGCGGGAATCACACTGCGCGCCGGACTGTGCGTGTTGATTTTGCTGGTCCTGAACCTGGGTTGCCGGTCGGTCGCGCCAGGCAAATCAGCGGTCAAACCCATCAACCTCGTCGTTGCCGCCGACGGCAGCGGCCAGTTCAAAACGGTGCAGGAAGCCGTCATGTCCGTGCCTTCGGGCAGCCCCACCAATCCGGTGATCATTCACGTCAAACCGGGCACTTACAAGGAACTGATTTATGTCCAGCGCGAGAAACGCTTTTTCCATCTCGTCGGCGAAGACCCGGAAAAGACAATTCTCACTTACGACCTCTACGCCAACATCAAAGGTTCGGACGGCAAACCCATCGGCACTTTTCACACGCCCTCGACAACAATTGACGCGGATGATTTCACGGCGGAAAACATCACATTCGAAAATTCCGCCGGCGCGGTCGGACAGGCGCTGGCCATCCGCGTGGACGGCGACCGCGCGGTGTTCCGCAACTGCCGTTTCCTCGGGTGGCAGGACACGATTCTGTTGAACCGCGGCCGGCAGTATTTTGAAAATTGTTACATTGCCGGTCACGTGGATTTCATTTTCGGCGCGGCGACGGCGTGGTTCGAGAAATGCCACATTCAATGTCTGGGCGACGGCTACATCACCGCCGCTTCCACGCCGGCGGACCAACCGTTCGGATTTGTTTTCTCAAATTGCAAAATCACCGGCGACCAGCCCGAAGCGCGGACCTATCTGGGACGGCCCTGGCGGATTTACGCGAGCACGATCTTCCTGAACACGGAAATGTCCGAAGTCGTCCGCCCGGGAGGCTGGAACGATTGGAAAAAACCCGAGACGCACCAGACCGCGCGCTACGCCGAGTTCAACAGCACCGGTTCCGGCGGCAGCCCAAAGCAGCGCGTGGACTGGGCAAAGCAATTGACGAAGGCCGAAGCCGCAGCCATTACGCTGGGAAAGGTCCTCGGCGGCGCGGACGGCTGGAACCCCAATGATTGGTAGGGACGTCGGCTGGTTGAGGGTTGAGGGTTGAAAGTTGAGGGTGGAATCCCAATGATCGGTAGGGACGACCTGCTGGTCGTCCGAGGCCAGGTCGGAGTGCGCCCCATTTCAACTTCGGTTTTCGGGTTAAAACCAGCCCTTAACCCTCAACAATTTGCAACCCTCAACGACTTCTCAACCGCTTCCAGTGCCCAATTTTCAAATGTATTTGCAAAATAACGATGATGACAAATTCAGTAAACAGGTTAGAGTTAAATCAGCCAGTAAAGTAATAACTCAGAGAACCCTAACAGAAAGTTGTAATATTATGAAACGTTTATCTTTGGTGTTGATTGCAGTTGGCGCCTGCGCGCTTATCATTCCGAATGCCCATGCTACCCTCCTCTTTTCGGACGGGTTTAACTACACGTCGGGCGACTTTCTTGGCGCCGGCACCACCACTCCTCCGTGGCTTTTGCAAAGTTCAACAGCAGGAGCCCAGTTGTCCATCAGCACCCCCAATCTTACCTATCCAGGGCTCCAAGATCTTGGTGGTAGCGCTCTCACTGTGAACTCCGGGGTTGCTTCCGACCGAGGTTATGCCGCATTAAGCAGTGCCGTAACCAGCGGGAGTGTTTACTATTCCTTTCTCATTGAATGTACGGCTCTTCCCACGGGCAATTCATACCTGACCGCTTTAACCCCGTCCGCCACGCCGGGTCCAAATGGCAACACCACAGACGCGATAGATCTTTACGCCAGAAACCTCAGCACTGGCTGGCAGTTTGGAGTAAGAACTACTGGCGTGAGTGCCTCTTATGAAACCACTCAGTTGTCTCTCAGTACCGTTTATTTTGGTGTGCTGAAATATACATTTAACGGTTCTACACCCACTGCACAGTTGTTCTTTAGCCCTACTCCTGGCAGCACCGAGCCCGGCACGGCTACTGTTACTTTAACAGGAATCGGAAGTACTGTAGCTAATATTTCAAATGTCGGTTTTAGGGCACAGGCAACCGCTGCGGTAGGCAATTTTGTGTTTGATAACGTTATGGTCGGCACAACATGGGAGGACGTGACACAGCCGGTGCCTGAACCTGCCACTTTTGCGCTGGCGGGCTTGGGAATGCTCGGTTTGGTTCTCGCACGCCGGATGCGCCGTTAATATCCGTTGTCATTTTCTTCACGACAGGCGCTGGTAAATTTTCCAGCGCCTGTTTGATTTTTAGAGCGGTCAAATCTGGCACAACGAATGGTTTCGCCAGGAGACATCCGTGGTAATACCAATTTCCAGTGGGAATCGGCACATTGGTAGGGCGCGTCACTCCGTGCGCGCCGTGGATCGCGTTGGTACGGGCGGCGGGCAGAGGACTGCCCGCCCTACCGAGGTTTGTTCCGATTGTCTCTGGGAATTGGTATAAGAACCGAAAAAGGATGGCATCCGCGACCCCACCCAGACAGAATCGCCCGGAAAGCATGGCCGTCTCCAAATCACAGGAACGTTCGACAGGCTTGAACGGCAAGGCCGTGGTTCTGGGGGTGTGTGTATTGTTGGCGGCGGCCGTGTTTGTGGTCTTCGGTCGGACACCCTGGTACGGGTTCGTCAATTTCGATGACGGTGATTATTTCTCTTCCAATCATCATGTTAAAACTGGGTTGACCTGGGATGGTGTACTATGGGCTTTTCAGACGGGATACGCCAGCAATTGGCATCCGCTGACCTGGTTGTCGCTCATGCTTGACGCGCAATTTTTTGGAACCAGTCCAGCGGGACCACATTTGACCAATGTGATCCTGCATGCGGTCAACACAGTGCTGCTGTTTCTCTTGTTAAAACGCCTTACAGGCACACTCTGGCCCAGCGCCTTTGTCGCGGCGGTGTTTGCCATCCACCCATTGCGGGCGGAATCGGTGGCGTGGGTCGCGGAGCGCAAGGACGTGTTAAGCGGGCTATTCTTCATGCTGACATTGGTTTTCTACGCCCGTTTTGCGCAAGCCACATCCCCCCGAACCGGGACCTTGGAGGCAAAGCCCGGCAATAATGGGTCTGGCGTCTGGCGTCCGGGGTCTGGGGATTACTGGCTGGCACTGCTGTTTTTCGCATTGGGACTGATGAGCAAGCCGATGCTGGTGACGCTGCCGTTTGTCCTGTTGTTGCTGGATTACTGGCCGCTGGAACGATTTGCGATTCACGATTTACGATTTGCGATTCGACGTTTGGTTTGGGAGAAGTTTCCGTTTTTTGTGTTGAGCGCCGCCTCGTGCGTAGCGACCGTTCTGGCCCAGCGGGAAGCCATCAAGTCCATTATCGTGTTGCCCCTCACCCTCCGGCTCGACAATGCCCTGATTTCCTATGTCACCTACATCACGCAGATGGTCTGGCCGGCCAACCTCGCTGTGTTTTATCCCTATCGTTTCGATACACCGGCATGGCAGATTGCGGGTGCTGGCGTGTTGTTGCTCTCCATAACCCTGCTGGCATTCCGGACAGCACAACGGTTCCCCTATTTCCTGTTTGGCTGGCTGTGGTATCTCGGGATGCTGGTGCCAGTGATTGGATTCGTACAGGTCGCAGGCCAGGCACATGCCGACCGTTACACTTATTTGCCGCAAATTGGGCTGTATCTGGTCATTGTCTGGGCCATCAGGGATTGGACAGCATCCTGGCGCTGGCGTCGTCAGGTGCTGGGCGTGGCGGCATTCAGCGTGGTGGCCGCCTTGATGGTCTGTTCCTGGAAACAAACTGCCTATTGGCAGAATGACGAATCGCTATGGACACATGCCCTGACCTGCACCTCAGGAAATTACACCGCCCATAATAACTTGGGTTATGTACCGGCCGCCCAAGGCCGAACCGCCGAAGCCGTCGAACATTATCAGAAAGCTCTCGAGATTTATCCCGATTACGCGGAAGCTGACAACAATCTCGGCACAGTATTTCTTAACCAAGGACGGCTGGATGAAGCGGCTGAGTATTATCACCGGGCCCTCAAGATTTATCCCGGCTTTGCGGAGGCGCACAATAACCTGGGCATTCTGTTGACGAAACAAGGTCGAACCGCCGAAGCCATCGAACAATACCGGAAGGCCATTGAACTCAACCCCGACCGTGCAGAGTTTTACAATAACCTGGGCAATCTGCTTGCCACTCAGGGACGGACGGACGAGGCCGTCGAACAATTCCAGAAGGCACTTGAGGTCGATCCTGATAATGCGAAAGTCCGCTATAATCTGGCCAATATATTTACCGCACAGGGACGGTGGGACGAGGCCATCGAACAGTATCACCGGGCACTGAAACAGATGCCAGACTCCACCCATGCCCACTATCAACTGGGCCTGGCGCTGCAAAGCCGGGGGGAGTTTGCAGCCGCCATCGCGCAGTTTCAGAAGGTTCTCAAACTGGATCCCAAGCATGTGACGGCTCGAAACAACCTGGCTTGGTTGCTGGCGACCTGTCCGGACAACTCGTTGCGCAACGGTCAAAAGGCGGTGGCGCTGGCGCAACAGGCCGTGCAACTTTCCGGGGGCAATTCTCCGGAGATTCTTGACACGCTCGCGGCGGCTTATGCCGAGGCCGGACGATATCCTGAAGCGATCGAAACGGCCCAACGGGCGTTAGATCTCAGTGCCGCGCAAAACAACAAACCTCTGGCTGAAGCCATTCAAACCCAGCTCAAGCTCTTTGAAACCCATTCCCCATTCCATGAAAAACCGTAGGGGTTACCTGATACCAATTCCCAGAGACAATCGGGGCAATGGTAGGGCGGCGTTGCCTGCTCGCGATCTATCGGAGCTGCGCCGCCGGGTATGATGGCCGCGCGGCAGCGCGGCCCTACCGTCTGGGAAATGTGCCGATTCCCACTGGGAATTGGCATAAGTTCTAACTGTTTGACCTGGCGGAGATTTAATTTAGGCTTGAGAGGACAAATGAATCCGCCGCCTGTCTCGGCACAGCGTTGCAGCTAAAACCAGATTTGCCCAACAGCACATGAGTGATCCGACTCCTCAACCCCGCCCGCTCTCGTTACTGTCGGTGGTCATTCCGGCGCGCAATGAGGAGGGCTGCATCTGTTCCACGGTGGAGCACCTTCATTTGGAACTGCGGCTGCATAACGTGCCGCACGAGATTATCGTCGTTGATGATGGCAGCACCGACCGGACCTGGGAACTGCTTGCCCAGATCAAAGCCAGGCTTCCCGAGCTGGTTCCGGTGAAAAACGAAGAGCTGCACGGCTTCGGTCGCGCGGTCGTCCGTGGTCTCGACCACATGAAGGGCGACGCCGTGGTCATCATGATGGCGGACGAATCCGATGATTGCCGGGACGTGGTGCGCTACTGGGAAGAACTGAACAAGGGCTGGGACTGTGTATTCGGCAGCCGCTTTGTCAAGGGCGGCGGCACGGTTGACTATCCCAAAATCAAGCTGTTCATCAATCGTATCGCCAACTTCTTTCTCAAAACCCTCTTTGCCATTCGCCTGAACGACACGACGAACGCTTTCAAGGCCTACCGGCGTGAAGTGATTGACGGGTGCCGGCCATTGATCTCGCCCCATTTCAACCTCACCGTTGAACTGCCGCTCAAGGCCATCGTGCGCGGATTTTCATGGGCCGTCATTCCCGTCACCTGGCGCAACCGTCGCACCGGCGAGGCGAAGCTGATGATGCGCGAGATGGGCAGCCGTTATCTTTTCATCTGTCTTTATATCTGGCTGGAGAAGTATTTCAGCCGCGGCGACTACCGGAAAAGAAGCCCGAAATGATACCAATTCCCAGAGACAATAGGTAGGGCGGCGCTGCCTGCTCGCGATCTATCGGAGTTGCGCCGCCGGGTATGATGGCCGCGCAGCAACGCGGCCCTACCGTCTGGGAAATGTGCCGATTATTATCGGGAAATGGTATGAGTTTACCCTTGGTTACGGATACACCAGCCGGAGAAAGACGGAGCCGTTGGTCGGATTTACCGTGACGTTGGTTTGGAAGACGTTGGTGGAATTGGGCACGGTGACCCAGTTTGTGCCGAGCCCTTTGCTGAGGTCGTTGGTTTGGATTTGCAGTCGCCAGCCACGGTGGTCGGGCGGCCAGGAAAGTTGCAATTGATCGCTGCTGGCTTGCAGGGTGATGTTTGTCGGTGTCAATGAAGGCAACGGTGCGGCGCTGGCTTGCAGGGAGTTGGTGCTCTCGCCGCCGGACACCGCCGTCACGACATAATAATAGGTCACGGCATTGGTCACCGCCGCGTCGGCATAATTCGTCGCAATCAACCCGCTGTAAACCGTCGGATACGGCCCACCGTTGGCCGTCCCGCGTTTGAGATTGTAACTGGCCGCACCCGACACGGCGTTCCATTTCAATTTGATCAACAGGTTCGTTCCCGTCGCCGTGAAATTTGTCGGGGCTGAAGGCGCGGGCAGCAACACAACGAGTTTCACCTGACCGGCGGTGTTGGTGTCGAAAGCATAGTTGTAGCCTGCGGGCGTTGAGCCGAGAGTCGGGAGGTTGCCGCTCAAAGTGCCGGTGTAAGTCAACAGCGTGTTGGTGCCCGGCCCAAACCCGGGGCCGTTCGTCAAGTTGATGGTCCCGCCCAGGGCCAGGTTGCCCACCACCGCCACCCGGTTGGTGTTGGGGTCCAGCGTAAAATTCAGCACGGTGCTGGGGAACAGCATGAAATTATTGCTGATGGTAAGGATGCTGTCAGCGAGGGTGAGCGGGCCGTCGTCAATTAAGTTGGTTTTGCTCAAAGTGGCCCGGCTGTTGTAGAAGGCCAAATTGTTGGCATACGAATTGGTTGTGATTCCGTCCAGCGCAATCAGGTTGGTGGAAGCACTCGAATTGGTGAAAACAACTTGCGCATCAAAAAGCGTGAAGGTTTTATTAGCATTAGACAGGTGAAATTGTGAATCCGAGATCTGGATTCCCTTCGCATGGTAAAGATCGAAACTGCCGGTAGCGGTGATGTTGAGTTTACTCAATATGATGTTGGTGGCGGGCATTTCGGTCCGCGCCCAAATCATGCCGGGCTGGCCCGCCGTCGCTGTGAGATTGCTGATGATTATGTTCCGCCAGACCGGCGTGAAGCTAGTGATGGTGGCGGCATTTGTGGCAGCGGCTACCGCCGGTGTGATGTTGGCAGTGGTGGGATTTCCGTATGAACTGTAATAGCTGTAAATCAATATCGGCGCATACTTGATGTTGGTCATCCCAATGTTGTAGTAGGAAATATTCTGCACTATTCCGCCGCGGTCGAAGTCCGATTTCAGACGGATGCCGTTGTCGGTGTTGTTAAACGTGCAGTTGACGACCGTCACATTCGACACCCCGCCCGAAACAATGCTGCCCATTGAAACCCCGTGTCCGGTTCCAAAAGTGCAATTGGTGACGGTGATATATGCAGCCAATGCGCTGCCGCCAATCTCAAGGTTGTCGTCTCCATCGCTGATGTAGCAGTTCTGGATCAACATGTTGGTTGAGCCAATGTCCATCCCGTCGGTATTGGGCGAGGTTCCCGGCGTGTTGATGGTAATGCCCTGGATCGTGATGTTGTCGTTGTTGTTTTTCAACATGAGATGGAACGTCGGCGGATTTTGCAGTGTCACGTCCTGAATCAATATCCGGTGGCTTTTTTTGAACTCGATGAAGTTTGGGCGTGAGATGCCACTGGAATCGTAGGCCGCCCACCAATCCGACCCCTGTCCGTCAATGGTTCCGGAGCCGCTGATTTCGACATCGGAAATGCTGTTACCAAGCATAAAATCCGTGGTCCCGGGCCACTTTGCATAAGGCAGCATTTGCAGCGTCGCGCCGCTGTCAATTTGCAGGTTGACCTTGCTCTGCAAGGTGAGCGGACCACTCAAATACGTGCCGGCGGGAATTTCGACGGTGGCGCCGCCATTCGTTGCCGACGCGAAGTTGATGGCATTTTGAATGGCGGTGGTGTTGGTCAGCGTCGTGCTGCTGACCGCCCCAAAATTAGTGATGTTGACAACGTTGTTGGTGTTGATGGTCGGCAGTGCCGGTGCCGCCAATGCCAGATTGATGAACGCGCAATAACCAATCGTTGCCAAAAAATATGAAGCGAAGGAATGAAAGCGATTAGGTAATTTCATAATTTTTGCGACTGAATCTCATTCCTTTAAAATATACCACGACTTACATCACTTTGCCGGTTCCAGCGAGCAGTTCACCAGCTTTACATCGGCGTCTTTGACCACGTCCGGCTTCTCGATCTGTTTGAAGGTTGAGTTGTAAATCCGCACGTTGCTGATCTCGGCGCCGGGAAAGCCCCGGACGTTCAGCACGCGGGGAGTATGGTCAACGGTGATGTTTTCCATCACCACATTGCGCGCGACCGGCTTGAAAAGCCCGTTTGTGCCTTCCTCGTAAAGAAAATCGATTTGCAAAACGGAATCCGACACCTGCCCCACTTTCACGTTCCGCATGAAAATGTTCTGCTCGACGCCACCACGGACGGCATTGGACTTGAGCCGCAGCGCACAGGTCAGGTTCGGGCTGCTCATTTCGCAGTTCTCCGCAAACACGTTGCTGCAACTGCCGGAAATCTCGCTGCCAATGGTCACGCCGCCATGGCCGTCGCGCATGGTGCAACCACGGATGATCAGATTTACCGACGGCACGCCGACCCGGCGGCCATCGGCATTGCGACCGGATTTGATGGCGATGCAATCGTCGCCGGTGTCGAACAGGCAATTTTCAATCAGCACATCGCGGCAGCTTTCCGGGTCGCAGCCGTCGTTGTTCGGGCCATGCGAAACGATGTCCACACCGCGCACGATGACGTTGGTGCAAAGCACCGGATGGATCTCCCACATCGGCGAGCGACGGATGCGGACGCCTTCCACCATCACATTGCGACAGCGATAGAACTGGATGAAGTTCGGGCGCAAATAATCGCCCTCACCGAACCGGCGCTGTTCCACGGGCACTCCACTCTCGGCCATTTTTTTTAGCCGTCCATTGGCGGCGGCTTGAGTCTCAGTGCCGCCTTTTTTACCCTTCCAACGCAGCCAGTTTTCGTCGGTGGCCTGGCCGTCCAGCGTGCCTTGGCCCGTCACCGCAACGTTTGTTTGTTCAAGGGCGTAAATCAGCGGCGAGTAGTTGTAACATTCAATGCCTTCGAAGCGCGTGAGCACCGCGGGCAAATAGGCCTTGGAATCCGTGTTGAATTTCAGCGTTGCCCCGGCTTCGAGGTGAAGCTCCACGTTGCTGAGCAGATGAATCGGGCCGGTGAAAAATTCGCCGGCGGGAACCACGACGCGCCCACCGCCGGCCTTGGCACAAGCTGCAATCGCCTTGCCAATGGCCGCGGTGCAACCGGTCTTGCCGTCGGCCACCGCGCCGTAATTCGTGATGACGAAGTCACGCGCGGGAAACACCGGCGCCTGGATGCGCGCCAGAATTTCAGGCACTTGCGCCCACTCAGCCGGCTCCGCGCGGAGCAGCGGAGTTGCGAGCAAGGTGACTAGAAAAAGAGGAAATATTTTTTTCATGGTTCGATTTTGTTTGTGTATTCTAATTTATTTTTTTGGATTTTCCAACCCTTCAACTTCCGCGTTTTCAGCGCTGAACCGCGGACCGGCTTTGACCGAAATGGTTGAGTTCTTGAATTGGATGCCTTTGGCGTTGCGGATCACCATGCCGGTTTCGGCGGTGATGTGGACATTATCCAGCACGACGTTCGACACCACGCTTTCCGGCAAACCGACAATGAGGCCGGCGTCCCGGGTGACCGTGGCCGTGACATTGGAGATTTTGATGTTGCGAAAGATGGGGGTGGTTTCCGTCATCGGCTGGGCAGGGTCTTCCTTCGGATATTTGTCATTCGTGCTGTACTGGTAATAACAGACGATCGAAATGGCCGGATGCACGTTCTTCATCGTGATGTCAGAATAGCTGATATCCTCGACCGTGCCGCCGCGACCGCGACCGGATTTGATGCGCAAGCCGTTGTCGGTGTTTTCGAAGCGGCAGTTTTTTACGACTACGTGATGCACACCACCGACGGTTGCGCTGCCGATGGACATGCCATGGCCGTGCAGAAAATCGCAGTCGGTGATGGTGATGTTTTCGCAACCGAATTCCCGGCCCTCGACTCTTATGCCGGATTTGATGGCAATGTTGTCGTCGCCGGTGTCAACGGTGCAACGGGTGATGGTCATGTTGCGGCAATTGACGGGGTCGATGCCGTCGGTGTTGGGCGTGCCCGCCGGCGACCGGACGGTCACCCCTTCAATGACCACCTCTTCACAGTTGTTGAGCACAAGATGAGATCTTGGCGAGTTGATCAGCTTCACTCCGGCCAGGCGAACTTTCTTGCAGTTGTCGAGCACGACGAGGTCGGGACGCGGCAGGGGGGGATGGCCGGGTTTCCGGGTGCGGGCTTCCTCGGCCGGCCCCCACCAGTTTGCGCCATTGCCATCAATTGTTCCCTTGCCGGTTATGGCGATGTCCGTGAGATTTTTGCCGCCGATGAACGGGATAAAATCGTCGCTGCTTTTGGCCGTCAGCCAGTCGCCGCCACCCTTGAGAAAATCCGATTGTGTCGGCGACGCCAGCAGTGTAGCGCCTTTTTCGAGCAACACCGTGGTTTTGGTCCGGAGGGTGAGCGGCTGGCTCAGATAAATTCCCGGCGAAAATTTCACGGTGCCGCCACCGGCCCGGCCGCAGGCGTCCAATGCGGCATGAATGGCCGTGGTGTCCAAAGTCTTGCCATCGCCCCTGGCGCCGAACTGGCGCACATCAAAAATTCCCGGTCCGGCAGCGGCGGGGCAAAGTGAAATGCCAAGCGAAAGGACGAACATGAGAATGAGAATAATTTGACGCAGGTATTTCATGCAAATTTACGAATTTTTGTCGGGATTACCGGGGCAATCCTTTTTTGGCTTAAAGCATAAAGGGCCTTATTTGAATGTAACAGAAAACCTATTTTGCTCAATTCCAGAGACTTGCAAATAACTTTGAAAATTATGCACTGCGGTTAAATCATTTGAATGTCCACCAAATCAGAACCATTCAGCCAGCAAAACAGATGCATTCCCTTCATTGCTTTTCGTTCGCGCGCTCCAAGCCTTCGACTTGTGCATTTTCTGTTGCAAACGGAGGGCCTTTTTTCACTGACACGGCCACATTCTTAAGTTGGATGCCCCTGGCGTTGCGAATCTCGAAGCTTTTTGCGGCGAAGATTTGGACGTTTTCAAAAACCACGTTCGATATCATGCTTTCCGGCAGGCCGGTGATGATGCCCGCCACCTGGGGGCAGGTTGCCTTCAGATTGCTGATGTGGATGTTGCGGTAAACCGGCGTGTTGCTGGTGGTAACCGGCGCGGCGTTGTTCCCGGCGGCGACGGTCCGCGCTGCGTCCCCGGCGGAATTGTTCATGTAATAACAGGTCAACGTGATGGCCGGATTCACGTTCTTCATGGTGATGTCGCTGTAACTGATATTCTCCACAATGCCGCCCTTGCCACGCTGGGACTTGATGCGCAGGCCGTTCTCGGTGTTTTCAAAAGTGCAGTTGCGCACCGTCACATTGCGCACGCCGCCGGAAGTCTCGCTGCCGATGGACATGCCGTGGCCGTGCAGAAATGTGCAGTCGGTCACCGTGATGTCCTCGCAGGCAAACTCGCGTCCGGCCACTTTTTTACCGGCTTTGATGGCGACATTGTCGTCGCCCACGTCAATGCGGCATTTGGTGATCAAGACATTCTTGCAGCCGCTCGGATCAATCGCGTCGGTGTTGGCCGCGTGAACCGGCGCGAGGACGGTGACGTTGGATATCACCACGCCTTCACATTCCGTCGGCACAAAATGGAACTTGGGCGAATTTTGCAGCGTGAGGTTTTCGAAACGGACGTTTTTGCAGCGGGTCAGCACAATCAGATTCGGGCGCGGCAGCGTGTAACCGGAAACTTTCTGGCGGGCTTTTTCGGCTTCCTCCCACCAGACCGCGCCGTTGCCGTCAATCGTGCCTTTGCCGGTGAAAGTCACGTCCGTCAAATCCTTGCCGCTGATGAACGGGATGAAATCACCGCCGCTTTTCGCCTTGAGCCAGTCGCCCGGCACCTTCATGAAATCACTCTGGTTGGTGCAGGCCAGCAGGGTCGCCCCCGCATCGAGCAACACCGTGGTTTTGGTGCGGAGGGTGATCGGCTGGCTCAAATAGGTTCCACGCGAAAACTTCACGGTGCCGCCGGCCGCCTGGCCACATTCATCCAGGGCTTTCTGAATGGCGGCGGTGTCGAGTGTCTGGCCATCGCCTTTCGCGCCAAACTGGCGGACATCAAATACTTTTGACCCGGCAGCGGCTGGGAGCGAAATGGCAAAAAAAAGAAAAACCCACGCGGAGGTAATGGTTAAGCGCATAGGACATGAAAGTGCATTAATTTGTCCCGGCTGAACACACCAATTTGAGCAAATCAGTTTTAAAAAAATGCACTCCCATGCCGTCGGCTTTCCTTGCAAACCACGTCGGCAATTTTACAACCGGTTGGGTTGAGGCAGTCAATCCACATCCGTTCCTTGATGCCGACATCTGGCCGCACCGGACTTTTTTGACAAGAACGTCAACCGTCACTCCGGAAAGACGGGTAATTTTTTGCATTGGCGCAGCGGAAGTCATCACGCGTCCAAACTTCCCGGCCGGGTTTGGCAACGCAAGGTCTCGCGAAAAGAAGCGTTGCGAATTGTGCAGAAAGCATCAAAAAAGAACCGCCGATGGAGCATTTCTCCACCGGCGGCTTTGTCTTCAAATCTGCTGATTAAGGCAGAATCAAAATATAGAACCTCTGGGGCACACTTGGCGAAATGAGGTTCGTAATTGAGAACGCGCCTCCCGTGATGAAGGTGTTGGTAAATATGGGTGTCCAACTCGATAGCGGCAAGACCAAGTTGGTCGAAGTTAGAACGTTGTAAGTGACACCCACAGTGCCATTGGTGCCGCTGAATACCAGGTTCGTGCCGTTGAGAATCGTGGTTGTAGTGATCACCGGCTTCGGCAGCGTTGTGGAAGACACTGAAATGCTCCCATCCACCTGCAGATTGTTGACCCAAACCGCGCCAGCACCGGTTACGGTCAACGCGGCACCATTGGTCAGCGGCTTGTTAAACAGCTTGAACTTGTCCCCGACCACCAAGACGGTCGGACCGGCGTTCGTCACGGTCAACTTTCCGGTGCCACTACTGGTCAGTGTGCCGCTGACCGACGCAACGTCATTGGACTGTGGTGATAGCGACTTGTTGACTTTGAAGAACAGGTTGCCGTTCAAGGTGAGACTGTTGTTGATGGTAAGCGTGCCGATGGCGGAGGAGGTGCTGGGGGCGAGAGTGCCGCCGGCATTGACGGTGACCGTGCCGTTGATGGTGCCGGTGCCTGCGAGAGTCGCATTCGAGCTGACAGTGACGGCGCTCGCCGCGTCAAGCTGGCCGTTGACCTGGAGTGTGCCGTTGGAGACGGTCGTCGGTCCCGTGTAGGTCTCGGTGTTGTTCAAGGCCAACGTGCCGCTACCGGTCTTGATAAACCCGTAGCTCAAACCACCGTCGCTGATCACGCCGGAGATTGTAGTCAACCCCGTGTTGGTCACTTGGACAGTGCGCGCGGTGATGGTATTCGTGGTTAGACCGTCGTTGCCTTTAAGGGTGAACGCACCCGATAACGTCAGATTGTTCGTGCCGCCGACGATTAACGTCAAATTGTTGGTTCCACTGGGATATTGGATTGAATTCGCAATGGTGCGGGGTCCACCGGATGCCAATATCATTCCGCTGCCGGTCGTGGTGGTGGTAGAGTCAATGGTCAGAAACAATGGGCCGGTGCCAACCGGGCCGGAAGTAACAGGATTGCCGACTGAATCAATACCCAAACCAATGGCGCCGCTGACAGGGAACGTGCCGCCGGAATAAGTATTAGCGCCGTTGAGGTAGGTGGTGGTGCCTTTTTGCATGAAGGCGCCGCTGCCGGAAATCACGCCGTTGTAGGTCTGGCTGCCGATCGAGTTATAGGGAGTGAAGATTATCAAGGGCGAATTAAGCAGCAAGTTCGCATTATACGTTGTGTTGGCGCCATAAACCCGGATCCGGTCGTTGGTGACGGTGTTGCCCGGGTCCGGAACCAACGTCAGGGTTTTGCCGGCGGTGCCGGAAAGATTGCCCAGGAAGACTCCGGAATAGCTTCCGAGTCCATCAAACTGAATGGTGAAGTCGTCGGCAACAACGATATCGCCGTTGATGCCCGAGCTACCGCCGCCAGCCGGAACAATTTCCATGGTGCCGCCCGCCTTGGCCAGGGTCACGGGGCCGGTGCCAAGACCGCCGAGATTTTCGAGGTAAAGAAGCGCAGTGGCGTTGCTGATGATGGTGCCGCCGCTGTAGGAGTTGGCGTTTTTTATATCCAACTCGCCGGGACCTATGACCATCAAACTGCCCGGTCCGGCGAAGCTGCCGGAGCCTTGGAAAGTGTAAGCAATAGCGGTATCAACGGTAACCGAGGCAGCACTCAGATACGTGCCAGTCAGTGTTACAACCTTGAGGCCGGCAGAATCATCAAAAGTGACCGGGTCTCCGTAGTTGAACACTGTCGCAGTGCCGTTGGTGTCCTTCCAACTGACGGTTGAATTCAAATCCCAAACGCTTCCGCCGGCTGCCGTCCAGATCAGGTTTGTTGCCGGCATCAAGGTTAGCGAGTTGGTCACTGAATTAGTGCTGTAGTATGGTGTAATTAAATTGCCTGCGCCGGTAACGGTGACATAGTAACCATTGGCGCCCGAGAGCGCGTCTGCCGCTCCGGCCGAGGAAATGGCGAGCAGGCTGCTGGTGGAACCCGAAATATTGCCGCCATCAAGAAGGTTGGTGCCATTCCGATGCCACTGATAGGTCACGCCGACGCCGGTGGCGACGACTGAGAAGGCGGATGAACCGTTGGTCGCAACGCTGACTGGCACTGGTTGGGTATTTATGGTGGGCGGGCCTGTAAGTACAGTGACCGCGCCGCTAATGGTGATGGAATTGACATCTATCAGGGTGTTAGTAACATTCTGGTTAGCGTACCAGCCGAAAGCGAGACCATCAAACACGGTGCTTAGCAGATTCGTCCCGGTGGTGGCCGTCATCGTTGAGAGAAGAGTGCCGGTGTTATCGGGGCCGGTGTAGAGTCGGCTGTCGAGTTGGAGGGTATTTGTCGGGGTCAAGGTGTACTTAAGAATCTCGGTGTATTGGCCGCCGACCGTCAAGGTGACTGAGGGCGTTGTTGACACGGCTCCAACCACAACCCCCTTGGGGTAGTAGTAGCTTTTGCTGGAGCTGCCTATGGTAACCAAATCCTGATCATTGTTGGCGGTGGCCAACTGGTTGGTCCGAATATAAAAGCCAGAGTTTCCGCCGGTATAACCGATTACTGCGACATAACCCTTCCAGTTTTGGGCGCCTCCAATGGCCGCGTCGGTATTTGGTGTGGTCGCCGTGGCATTGAGGCCACCGCCTATCGGCGCTACCCCGCCGGCATTGTACATCCCAAAACCCAAAGGGGTGGTTTGGATCAGAAGACCTTGGGTGTCGGTAAACGTCACGCTCAGTTGAATGTAGTCACCGGCGCTGACAAGCGCGACCGCTGGAGAGGCAAACAGGCCCTGGACCTCAATGGTACCGGCGGTCGTATTCGTGATACCGAATATCAAATGTCCGGGTGCGATGGAAGGCGGCGGATTCCAAGCCTTGGTAGAAATGAGTTCATAACTGGTTGAAGTTGCAGTAGGCGCCGAAGGGGTGGCATTAGTGAGCGTGCTTGTGCTAAACGTGTCGGCGAAAAAAGTGTCGGCCATGGACACCAACGGTGCAATGGCCAGAACAAACGCAACGGTAATGCGGAGACAAAGGATTTTTTTCATGGTGGGTTGAGGTTGCAATGGTTGAATTGTCGGTTTTGAGAATTGGAAAATCGTGTCACTGTCATCAGGGCTGAATATCTGCCGGTCTCAAGGACTCCAACAGCTTTGGGCATACCTTAAATCTACTCCGCTTTTGTTGGCGATTTGTGCCCACACATTCGGGTCAAAACCATCAGTGTTCTGTTTGACGCCTTGCCAGCGAACATGACCGTCGCCAAAGACCGCATTAAGGCCTGCCGGACTGCCCCCATTTTTGTGCGAGATTTTGTCAAGGCTGTCGTAGATGACATCCACCACCATGCTTTTCGTCTGGTCAATCGCCGTTTGTTTGAAAGGCGGAACACAATTCCAGGTTTTATTGGGCAGCGGCGATGCGCTGACATCGGGCCAATATGGAACGTCTTTCTTGCCTAGCGCCGTGTTGATGTTCTGCGTTCGCTTTGATTGCGGATAATAACTGTATCCCGAGCGTACATAACCGGGGTTTACATCGTTCGCCGCCGCCGCCGCCGCCGAATCAACGCCAAAAGGCCAAGTTGACTTAACATTATACCAATCGTAAGTCAAATTGTTGCCCTTCATATTGCTTGGGCAGTAGAAAATTTTCCCATCGGACAAAATCTGGCTGGACCAAATGGTTCCCAGATTGTAAGGACCGCCGTCTGAATCAAACGTGGGCGGCGTCACGTTGACCGGCGTGTAGCGGAACATTTCGTAAGGATATTGGGGGTTGCTATCTTTCCATTTAAGCGGCGGCATGTAATCTTCGTTGTCCCCGGCATATATGGCTATGCTGAGGCCAATTTGTTTTAAGTTATTTGCGCAGGCGGTTCGCAATGCCTTCTCTTTTGCGGCGGACAAGGCGGGCAACAACAACGCCGCCAGAATGGCGATAATGGCGATAACCACGAGCAGTTCGATCAAAGTGAAGGCGCGATTTAAGCCGCCCTTCCCTCCAAGCTTTTCAGGGCTGGAACTGCCATCACGAATCACAGAGGTTATTTTCATAGTATAGTATTTATTACATTTTACCGACCTGCACGTCGTCCTCCCGCTTTGCATGTCATGGTATTCATTTTGCCCATGTTGCGGAGGCAACAAGTGCCACTGCCATCCGTCACCAGTCCGGACAACGGCACAAAAGCATTAACACAACCCATCATAACTTTTCGGGTTCAAATTATAGTGTGAATTACTGACTCAAATTAGCACCGTTGTTGGGCAAAAGAAAGTTATTATACTTTGTTAGTTTTGCAAAAACATTTGAAAAAAATGCACTTTTGCGCTTGGGACCGGGCTTACGGAGGCAACCTGTGGCAACACGCTTTTTGCAGCCAGCCCATCCGGCACTTTTGACGCGGGTGACAGCTTCCTCGACGTTTTGAATGGTATGAGCGTTTACGCTCGCCCTCACCCCGGCCCTCTCCCCGGGGGAAAGGGCCGGGGTGAGGGCGGATGTCATCCCGGATGTCATGGCCGCACCCAAAGTGTCCTGTTTTACACCATGATCACCCACTGAAATCGTCGAGGAACCAACTTATTCTTCAGAAACCGAAGAAATTTGAACCTCGTCTCTTGCAAAGAAAGGGATTTCCCACGCGCTGCTTGGCACCTTCAACCGCCAGCGCCGGGTTACGGACTATTTCGCCCGTGCCGGAGACCGCCGGCGGCCGGCAGTGGCCTCACCCATCGGAAAAGCCATGTACTGTTTGGCGTTGGCGTAACAGATGTTGCGGATCATCGGACCGACCAGTTTTTCGTCGTTGGGCATCAGGCCATTTTCCATGTCGCGACCGATCAAATTACAGAGCGTGCGCCGGAAGTATTCGTGGCGCGGATACGACATGAACGAGCGCGAATCCGTGATCATGCCGATGAAGCGCGAAAGCAGGCCGAGATTCGACAGCGCATTCATCTGCCACTCCATGGCTTCCTTTTGGTCCAAAAACCACCAGCCGGAGCCGAACTGAAGTTTGCCGGGGATCGTGCCGTCCTGAAAATTTCCGATCATCGCGGCGAAGGCGTAATTGTCCGCCGGGTTCAAATTGTAAATGATGGTTTTCGGCAGCGAATTCTCCTGGTCGAGCCGGTCGAGGTAGGCGGCGAGGGCCTGGCATTGCGGCCAATCACCGATGGAATCGAAGCCCGTGTCCGGGCCGAGCTGTTTGAGCCGCCGCGTGTTGGCGCTACGCAACGCGCCGAGGTGAAGCTGCTTCGTCCAGCCCTTTAAGGCGTCGAGTTTGCCGAAAAACAGCATCATGAACGAGGCGAATTGTCCGTGCTCCGGCGGTGAAACCGCTTCGCCGCGCCGCGCCTTGGCGAAAATTTCGGCGGCAGTTTTCTCGGAACAAAAGCCGGCAAAACAATGGTTCATGCCGTGATCGGACAAACGGCAGCCTTGCGAATGGAAAAAGTCGTGACGCTTTCGCAGCGCGGTGACGAACGCGGAAAAGCCGTTGATGTCCACGTTGCTGGCAGCGGCAAGCTGTTCCACCCACTGGTTGAAACTGGCGGGCTGATGGACCGTCAGCGCCTTGTCGGGCCGGAACGCCGGCAACATTTTCGTCGGATGGCCCTGGGACGCAAACGCGCGGTGATGTTCCAGATTGTCCACCGGATCGTCCGTGGTGCAGACAACCTTGACCTTGAATTTCCTCAGAATGCCCTGCGCGGTCAACTCCGGCGTGGCCAGTTTTTCATTTGCCTTCTTCCAGATTTTGCCGGCGGTTTTTTCGTCGAGCAATTCGGTAATGCCGAAATAACGCTTCAATTCCAAATGCGTCCAGTGATAGAGCGGATTGCGGAGCGTGTGCGGAACGGTTTTTGCCCAGGCTAGAAACTTTTCGTAAGGCGAGGCGGCACCGGTGCAAAATTTTTCCGCAACGCCGTTGGCGCGCATCGCGCGCCATTTGTAGTGATCACCTTCGAGCCAGATTTCAAAAAGGTTTTTGAACTGCCGGTTGGCGGCGATGTCGCGCGGCGAAATGTGGCAGTGATAATCGAAAATCGGCTCGGCCTCGGCGTATTTGTGGTAAAGCTTGCCGGCCGTCTTGGTGCTCAACAAAAAATCTTCGTGGATGAATGGCATAAAACAGGGCTATTGGCCGAGCAGCAGCGGTTTCATGTGCCGCTCGAACAGATTTTCAGTGACGTTTTTGGCGATGACAGCTTCATGCTTCTTGAGCGCGTTGAGATAACGGTCGCCTTTCTTCGCGGCGATTTTGAAACCGACGTGGATCAATTGCCGGAAGCTTGAATTGAAAGCCTTGTTTTTCGGATCGTGCCGGAGCGCGGAAACAAATTGTCCGGAAGTCCAGCCGCTGACGGTCTCCTTCGTCGGCAGTTTCTTACGGTCAATGTCAATGACCGTTGCGTACGGCGCGCACAGTTCGTTCACGTGATCGAGTGCATCGGAGTAAATTTCCTTCGCCAGCACAAGACCGTCACCACCGGCTTCGGCGAGGCCGATGACTTCTTCAAGCCACGTCGTGCCGGCCGTCTTGAGGTGCAGGCCGGCGTTGAATTTTTTCAATGCGCGGCGGATCGGCGCATAAAGGGAGAACTTGTCGCTGCCGGAATGGACGCTGAGTTTGAGCGTCGCGGGCAGGCCGTATTTCTTGATGGCGAACGCGATGACGGCCAGGTCCTCGTTGAATTCCTTTTCGAACTGTTTCAAATCGCCGACGTAATCCACGCCCTTGTTGAAACGGCCGGTGAATTTGGGCGCGATGGTTTGGATCGGAATTTTTTCATCGGCGAGCGCCGCGAGAATGATGAGCAGTTCCGGCGGTGTTTGCGGACTGTCGGTTTCATCCATCGAAACTTCCGTGATGAAATTGGCCTCGCCCTTGGCCTGGGCAATGTGCCGGTAAATTTTCCCCGCGTCCCGCACGGCGAGCAAAAACTTGTTGGCAACGCGTTCAACTTCAGCGCGCGTCGTTTCGAACGGGCGGTCAATCTGCGGGATGACAATCTTGCCCAGCAGTTCGGGGTGATGATCGACAAACGCCTTCACGCTTTTGGGATCGGCGGGTTTGCCAATCGAGTCGGCCGCGTCAATCGTGAAGAAATCCGAAGGCGTGATGAAACGATCCACGGTTTCGAGCCGGATGTGGTCGGCGTCCACGTGATACGGTTTTTTCCAACCGAGCGCCTTCACCGCCGCATCCGCCTCGGCGCGCAAACTGGACGGTTCGGTGCCGATGAGCGTGTGTTCGCGGTTCGATTTGTTCCAGACGGGTACGATGTCCGCGCCGAGTTTGGTGGCCAGGACGCACGCGTTCAGTTGGGCCTTGCCCTGGTGCGCAAAACGGTCGCCCATGCCAAATGAAAATTTTCCCAGTGATAAATATTTATTCATAATTCTTTGTTTAATGACTGGTAATGTAACAGATTCGTCCGCCGAAACGCCATGCGTCTTTTGCAGAATTGTTTGAGAATTCTGCATTTAAAATGAAAGGCTGTATAGCCAATTCACGCTTGCCAAGATGCGGCGGGACTGCCAGTTTTAATTTTTTAGTGCGCGGTTAGCTCAGTTGGCAGAGCACTACCTCGACACGGTAGGGGTCACAGGTTCAAGTCCTGTACCGCGCACCATCCTTTGTTTTCAATGTGTTTTTGATTTTTCAAGGTCAAACTAACAACAAAACTAACAACGAATCCAAATTGATTCACTCGTGTTATTGATGTTCACTGATGTTTGGCTAATCGAATTTACCACCCTTTTCCGTCTGCGAAGCGATCCCATTTTTCGGGCAAGCAGTATCCAAAATTCCCCCTTAAAAAATTCCAAGTTTTCGGGAATTCCTGCTTTTTAATTGACCCGCATATCCTCGACTTCAAACTTCTCCGCCGATGTCAAAACTCCTCTCCCGCCTCATCAATCTCCTCGAATTTTTCACCAATCTCATCAAATCCAAGCCAAAATCAGAAACAGGCCGGGGTTTGTTGGGCATGTATTTTGTCGAGAGTAACGCGAAGAGGAACAAAATGAATCGAGAGCGGCAGTGAGACCTGAGCGCGCTATTTTAACCAGAGCACGGTCACGCCCTCATTCGTCGCGGCCAGATCCGAATCAGCTCGCAGATCAGGCACCGCTTCAAGAAGTTCCAGCACGACGGGATTGAAGATGGTGAAATCTTCGCCCGGGATGAAGTCCTTGATCACGCCCTCTTTCTTGCGGAGAGCGAATGATTTTCTCAGCCCATGATTCAATGTGCCTCCTTTGCCAGAGGATCCGTAGCCGTGGATTATTTTCAGAACACGCACGCCTTCACGTTTGGATTTCCTGATTTCCTCAAGGACTAGGCGGCGGGCTTCGTCCAGAGATGGGAAACTGGCTTCGACGTTGTAGGTCTTCAAGTTCATGAATTCATCGTGTTCAGTCTGACCCGTAAAGCCGTCCGGTGTCGCGATCATACGCCAGCCAATGCATTCCAACTGTCCAGCGAGGTGTAGGCCCAATTCCAGTATCGCGATATTTGATTACGAACACCTGCTCCTCGATTCCAGCCACGACCAAAGCCAGCGCAAACCCAATTGGCAGAAGTGAACCAAGAAAAATCGCCCCGAGTTTCCAATTCCACAACCGCAACAAACACAGTCCAGGAACAATTCCATACGTCCCGAAATACAGCAGCACCATGTATGTATTGCCCCTTGTTATGCCTGGCTCAACTGTACGGCCGAGCAGACACAGCATAAAGTTCCAGCAGAAAATCTGTGTAGTGATGAAAGTGCGGGCAGGTATTGAAAGATGACGCGTACCGGCTGCAAGGGAAATGATCAGAACCGCACCCAAAAGGACTAAATAAATTAGCTCACCGTTTGGCAGAAAACCAAAGCCAACGAAACAGCAGATTGACAGAAAGACGACAAGAATTATACGCCGCAAATCTCGCATAACCCGATCTTCCATGAATT
>DAIRTX010000028.1:0-42835 GCA_036803685.1 Verrucomicrobiota bacterium
GTGGGCTGACAAACGATTCCCAGCTAAACAGATTAGTCACCGCAAAAGATTTAGCTCCATATTTATTGGCATCTTTCACCCAAAAGAAGCAATTCGGGAATCCCGGATTTGGCGAACTGTATTTAATTAGAGATTTGAACCAACCATGCGAAGCCGTATTAACACGAGAACTAACTGAAAAATATGTGAACTCCTCATTGCCAGCAGGCACAATCATTCGTTTTGACTAATTCACAAATAGTAGTGATGGCTACGAACTTATTTCTCCAGATGGAGTTTCGACAATTTACCGTTGGATTAACGGTGCTTTGACGATTACCAATAGATAATTATTTACCAGATGAAACTTGTCTGGATCACCGGCGCAAACGGGCTGATTGGAAATTATCTCGTCCGAACTGCGCCGCGATTTGCTTTGCACTGGCGCGTGCGCGGCTTGACGCGCGACCAGCTTGATTTGCTCGATTTCGACGCCGTCCGCAGCGCGTTCCAAAGTGATTCACCGCAACTCATCGTTCATTGCGCCGCCGTCAGCACCGTTGCCGCTGCACAATCGAATCCCGATTTGGCGCGGCGCGTGAATGTTGACGTGACCGCGCTTTTGGCCGGACTCGCGGCGCAAATTCCATTCGTTTTCTTTTCGACGGATTTGGTGTTTAACGGACGCAAGGGAAATTACGTCGAGACTGACGCGGTGAACCCGATTCATTTGTATGGCGAGACCAAAGCCGCCGCCGAGCAAATCGTTTTGCGCAATCCGCACCACACCGTTGTGCGCACGTCACTCAATGGCGGCACGTCGCGCGCGGGCAATCGCGGTTTCAACGAGAAATTGTTGCTCGCGTGGCAGGCGGGGCAGGGGATGAATCTGTTCACGGACGAATTTCGCTGCCCGATTTTCGCCGGCGAGACGGCGCGCGCGGTTTGGGAACTGGTGAATCAAGAGCGCACCGGGCTGTTCCACGTTGCCGGCGCGGAAAAACTTTCGCGCTGGCAAATCGGCCAGCTCATTGCGGCGCGCTGGCCGCAGCTCAACCCGAAAATCACACCGGGCTTGGCGGCAAATTTTCCCGGTCCGCCGCGCGCGCTGGACACATCGTTGAACATCACCAAAGTCCAGGGCGTTTTGTCCGTTCCGTTGCCCGGTATGGGCGACTGGCTGGCGGCAAATCCCCATGAACCGTTTTGATGTATCCGGCTGACGGAGCACGTCTGGTTTCCGGCGTCAGATTGTGAAACCATGTGGGCATGGATTCTTCAAAAACTGGATCAGAACAATTCTTGTCGCTCTCCGATGATTTGTTAACGTGCAAAAAATGATCACTGCCAGCCGCATACAGAGCAATTTCAGCTTGCGAAATGAAGGATCTGAGTAAAAAAGTATTTGTTGGGTTCCTGCAACTTTTCATCGGCGTGGCCGTGTTGCTGTTCCTTCCGGCGTGGACCCTCGATTACTGGCAAGCGTGGATTTTTCTGGCCGTGTATTCACTGTCAGTGCTGGCGGTCACACTTGACCTGATGAAAAACGATCCGAAGCTTTTGGGACGCCGGATAAATTCGAATCCCGGCTCCGAAAAGCAAAAGAGCCAAAAGATCCTGAATTTCCTCATATCGAAGGCATTGATCGTGGTGGTCGTTGTTCCCGTAATTGACCATCGCTGCGCATGGTCGGCGGTGCCGCTGTATGGGGTCGCTGCCGGAGATGTTCTGGTTGCGCTCGGGTTCCTCATCGTTTTTTTCGTTTTCAAAGAAAACACTTTTGCCTCGGCAATCATCGAAATCGGGACCGGGCAGAAAGTCATATCGTCAGGATCTTACGCGCTGGTGCGTCATCCGATGTATTTTGGCTGGCTGGTCACGTTTTCAGGCGTGTCGCTCGCGCTTGGCTCGTGGTGGGGATTGTTCACGATCCTTCCGGTTGCGCTGGTGATTGTGTGGAGGCTGCTGGATGAGGAAACCTTTCTGGCCGGAAACCTGCCGGGCTATTCAGAGTATCAAAATCGGGTGCGGTACCGCTTGGTCCCGTTCATTTGGTGACGTTAAATTTTTCGAACCTGGGATTTGGCGGGATATGGCTCATTTACTCCCAACCGACGGAATGTCGGCGTGCTCCATCAGACGCATACGTTTTGAACAACCGGAACACAAAGCGATGAAGAAATCTTTGTTACTTGGTTGCTTTGTTGTTAATTCCATTCCGTGAATTTGGTGAAAAATCAATCTTACCGTGGCCGCCTGGCGCCGTCGCCGACGGGATTGTTGCATCTCGGCCACGCGCGGACGTTTTGGACGGCGCAGGAACGCGCGCGTGCAAACAACGGCACGCTCGTGCTGCGTAATGAAGACATTGACTCCACGCGCTTCAAACTGGAGTTCGTCCCGCAAATGATCGAAGACCTGCGTTGGTTCGGCTTTGAATGGCAGGAAGGGCCGGATTGTCCCGACCAGTCGGGATTCGGGCCTTACAACCAGAGCGAGCGGCGGTCGTTCTACGCTGCCGCGCTGGAAAAACTCCGCGCGGGCAGCTTCATTTATCCCTGCACCTGTTCGCGCAAGGACATCCGGGATGCCGCCAGCGCGCCCAACGCCGGTGACGATGAGGAACCCATTTACCCCGGCACCTGCCGCAATAAAAATCTCTCAACCCTCAACCCCGTAAAAGGGCGTGGCCCTCACGGGGCTTTACGCCCTCAACTTTCAACCCGCTTCTCCTGGCGTTTCCGTGTTCCCGACGGCGAGACGGTTTCGTTCGTGGACGGCAATTTCGGCGCGCAGCAGTTCGTGGCCGGCAAGGATTTCGGCGATTTCGTCGTATGGCGCGGCGACGACGTGCCGGCGTATCAACTGGCGTGTGTGGTGGACGATGCGGCGATGCAAATCACCGAGGTCGTGCGCGGGGCGGATTTGCTGATGAGCACGGCGCGGCAGATTCTGCTTTACCGGGCGCTGGGTTTGACACCGCCGGAATTTTTCCACTGCGCGCTGATGCTGGACGAAAAAGGCCGGCGGCTGGCCAAGCGCCATGACGCGCTGAGTTTGCGGACGCTTCGCGAGCGGGGGGAAACGCCGGAATCACTGCGCCGATTTTGACTAATCCGGAGTTTTGTGGTTGTTCCTTGGAACCGGAAACCGCACGTATAACTCCCTCTCCTCCGCGGAGTGGAGGAGAGGGCTGGGGAGAGGCGGCGCGTGGCTTTTTTACGAACCCCTCTCTCCGGCTCTCTCCCCGCACTGCGGGGAGAGAGTGACTGGAGCTGGCGTGCGAGACAGCAATGAACCTCGTTTGTCAAAATGTTTTGGACCGAAAACTGATGCACTATTAGCCTCCCCTGACAGCTCATGGATCAAGCGTTAAGTGGACGGTTTCAGAGTTATTCCAAAGTGGGCATGGACAGCAGTCGGGCAAAATTCGTGTGGAAATTCCCCAAAAAGTGCTTGTGAGTTTCTTCATGTTTTGGCAGTGTTTTTAGTCTTCCGGCCGGAACCGAGGGAGAACAAAGGGCATCGCGTTCGGCGGAATGGTTTGCTGAAATCGGATGCAGCCACTCAAACTAATAATCACGTGCGCCTTTTTTGTCTGCGCCCCGCTCGCCGCGCTGAATGCGGCAACGGGCGAAGCCGCTCCTTCTGCAACCAAGCCCGCCGCTTTGGCGGCATCCGGCGCGTCGCCGGCCGCTCCCGCGGAACATGGCATTCCTCAGAGCGCCCAGTCCCTCGGTCATAAAGGCAGTTTTGTCACCAATTCCATGCTGGTAACGTGGATTGTGGCGTCGGGCGTGATTTTGTTTGCCCGGTTCGCCACACGGAAAATTCAGGAAGTGCCGTCGGGCGCGCAGAATTTCTGGGAATGGCTGGTGGAGGGACTTTACGGTTTTCTCGAAAGCATCATCGGACCGGGACTGGTGAAGAAGACGTTCTGGTTTTTCGCGACGATTTTCATTTTCATCCTGGCGACGAACTGGTTCGGGCTGGTTCCCGGTGTGGGCACGATTGGCTGGGGCGTGCAAGGGGAGCACGGGTTTGAAGTCACACGACCGCTGCTTCGTGGCGGCAATGCCGACCTCAACATGACGTTCGCGATGGCCATGATTTTCTTCACTTGCTGGATGGTTTGGGCGCTCCAATTCAGTGGCGTCAAAGGCTCCTTCCTGCACATTTTTGGCCCCAAAGGTGACAGCACCGGCGTCATCAAGTATTTGATGATCGTGGTGTTCTTCGCCGTCGGTTTTCTGGAGATGCTCTCGATTGCCTTCCGGCCGATTTCGTTGAGCTTCCGTCTTTACGGCAACATTTTCGCGGGCGAGAACCTGCTGGAGGCCATGTCGAACATGGTTCAGCATCCCGCTTGGGCAAAGGTCGTCTTTGGCGCGCTGCTGCCCGTGCCGTTTTATTTCATGGAACTGCTGGTGGGCTTTATTCAGGCGATGGTATTCATGCTCCTGACCTCCGTGTTCACGGCGTTGATTTGCACGCATGAGGAGGAAGCCGGCGAGGTTCACCATTAAACCATTGAAAATTTCAGCGGCTTGACCGTGTTCAATCGCGGGAGCCGTTGAGCAACGAAAGGAAAAATATGTTAACACCAATGTTGGGAGAGATGAGCGGCAGCATTCACGTCGGTCTGGCCGGCCTCGGTTCGGCCATCGGCGTGGGACTGGTCGGCATGAAGGCTTCCGAGGCGGTGGGACGCAATCCCGGCGCTTTCGGCAAGGTCATTGTGCTGGCCGTGCTCGGCATGGCTCTGGCCGAAGCCATTGTGTTCTACGCGATCTTCCTTGTTCACTAAGGAAACGGCGCGGAGCCGGACCGGCTCCGCGCCGCGCATTAACCGACCGGATTTATGAACCAGTTTATTTTGTTGGCAAACATCGGCGGCGACCTGGCCCAAACCGCCCATGACACGGCGGAGAAATTTGGGTTGGACGCGCCGCATTTCTTTGCCCAGGTCATCAGTTTCCTGATTGTCGCCGCCCTGCTTTATCGGTTTGCCTACCAGCCGATTCTGACCGTCCTCGAAGAACGCCGTCGGCGCATTGCGGAAGGGCTGGAGAACGCGGAAAAAATCAAGGACGCGCTGGCCAGGACCGAAGTTGCCCGCCGGAAAATCCTCGACCAGACCAATGATCTGGCCAACCAGTTGATCGAGGAAGCCCGCGCCGCCGCCGCGCGCGTGCGCGAGCAGGAAACGCAAAAAGCCGTTGCTGCCGCGGAACAAATCATGGCCCGGGCGCGCGAGGCCGCCGCGCGGGAGCATGAGCAGATGCTCGCCGGGTTGAAACGTGAAGTTGGCCGGCTGGTCGTGCAAACGACCGCGACGGTCACCGGCAAAATTCTGACGCCGGACGATCAGCGGCGGCTCGCCGAGGAAACGGAGAAACAATTGTCTGCGTAAAAATAATCGGTAGGGCTGGCCTGCCGGTCAGCCGGACGCGCGGCAGCGCGTCCCTATCAAAGATTGGAAAATGAAAATATCCAAACGGGCACAACGCGACGCGCGGCAACTGTTCCGCAGTTGCCAGGTCAACGATTTGCTGGACGAGAACCGCGTCCGGCAGGCGGTCGCGCTCGTGCTGGCACAGAAGCCGCGCCGTTACATCGAAATTTTGTCGCGCCTGCACCGGCTGGTGAAACTGGATTTGGAGCGCCGCACCGCGCGCGTCGAGAGCGCGGCGATCTTGCCCGACGATTTGCAAACGGACGTGACAAACCGGATCAAAAAAATTTACGGCGACAGTGTGGACATTGCGTTCGACCGGAATCCGGCGTTGATCGGCGGCCTGCGCGTCAAGGTCGGCAGCGACGTTTATGACGGCAGCATTCAGGCGCGCTTGAACGCGCTGGCGGAGAGTTTTTGAACATGGGAGGGACGGCGTGTCGCCGTCCCAAGCGAAAAATTTATGAGCAATTTACTGCAAGAAATTGAAGCCCAAATCACGGGCGCAAAGGCTGCGACGGCAAAACAAAACGTCGGCGTTGTCCGCGAAATCGGCGACGGCGTGGCCAAGATTGAGGGTCTGACCGACGCGATGCTCAACGAGATGCTCGACTTCGGCAACGGGGTCACCGGCCTGGCATTGAACCTCGAAGAGACCGAGGTGGGCGCGATCATTCTTGGCGATTACACGGGGATCAAGGAAGGTTATGAAGTCCGCACGACCGGCAAGCTGTTGCAAGTGCCTGTCGGCAAAGGCTTGCTTGGCCGCGTCGTCAATACCCTTGGCCAGCCGCTTGACGGCAAAGGTCCGATCAAGAGCGACACCACGTATCCGGTCGAAAAAATCGCGCCGGGCATCATCAAACGCAAATCCGTCAGCCAGCCGGTGCAGACGGGCATCATGGCGATTGACGCGATGATTCCGATTGGCCGCGGCCAGCGTGAATTGATCATCGGCGACCGTTCGACGGGCAAGACGACCATCGGCATTGACACCATCATTAACAACGCGCGGCTCAATCTTGCCGCGCAGCAGGCCGGAGACAAAAATTATCGTCCGCTGTATTGCCTTTACGTTGCCATTGGCCAGAAGCAGTCGAACATCGCGCGCGTCATCGGCGTTTTGGAAGAAGCCGGCGCGATGCCTTATACGATTGTCGTCGTGGCCGCCGCATCGGATTCAGCGACGAACCAGTATCTCGCGCCGTTCGCGGGCGCGGCGATGGGCGAATGGTTCATGGACAACGGCATGGATGCGCTGATTATTTACGATGATTTGTCCAAGCACGCAGTGGCGTATCGCCAGGTTTCACTCGTGCTCAAGCGTCCGTCAGGCCGCGAAGCGTATCCGGGCGACGTGTTTTATTTGCACAGCCGTTTGCTCGAACGCGCCGCGCGCCTGAATGAAAAACACGGCAACGGCTCGCTTACGGCGCTGCCCATCATCGAAACCCAGGCGGGTGACGTTTCGGCTTACATTCCCACGAACGTGATTTCAATCACGGACGGGCAGATTTATCTGGAGACGGATTTGTTTTATCAGGGCATCCGCCCGGCGATTTCGGTCGGCTTGTCCGTGTCGCGCGTCGGTTCGGCGGCGCAGGTCAAGGCGATGAAACAGGTCGCCGGCCGCATCAAGGGCGACCTGGCCCAGTTCCGCGAATTGGCGGCGTTTGCGCAATTTGGTTCCGACCTCGACGCGAAGACGCAGGCACAGCTTGAGCGCGGCAAACGTATTGTCGAGTTGTTCAACCAGATTCAATACAACCCCCTGCCGGTCGAAGTGCAGGTCGTCGTTTTGTGGGCGGGGCAAAACGGATTTGTGGACGACGTGCCGGTGGCCAAAATTAAGGACTTCCAGCACAAGCTCACGGATTTCATGACGACCCGGAAGATGGAATTGATGACGCACATCGCGAATGAAAAAGAATTGAAGGACGCCACCGTCAACGATTTGAAAGCGGCGGTGACTGAATTCAAGCAGACGTATCGGTGATACAAACCATGCGGCACAAATTGTGACCGTATACAAAACGATCTTTATGGCCAGCCACGAAGCGACGATTGCTCCGATCAAACGGATTGAGGATATGATTTACCTTATCCGTGGCCAGCGGGTCATGCTGGATTCGGATTTGGCCAGGATTTACGGGGTCAGCACGATGCGATTGAATGAACAGTTCAAGCGAAATTCCGGACGCTTCCCATTGGACTTTGCGTTTCAGCTTGCACGACAAGAGTTTACAAACTTGATATCGCAATTTGCGATATCAAGTTTGCATGGGGGACGGCGTAAACTGCCTTGGGTTTTCACCGAACATGGCGCGCTCATGCTGGCCAGCGTTCTGAACAGCCCGATTGCTGTTGAAGCCAGTGTCCGGGTGGTTCGCGCATTCATTCTCATGCGCGAACAAATGGCCGCTCATAAAGAGCTGGCCGGAAAATTGGCCGATTTGGAACAGCGCGTCGGCGGACACGACGCGGCGATCCGGGATTTGTTCGAGGCAATCCGCCGGCTGGTTGAACCGCCGCTGCCGGAGGACCGGCGGGAAATCGGTTTCCACGTCCGGGAAACCGCGCCGCCCTATCGGGTCGGAAGACGCTGCCGGAGAAAATAATCTGTCATGGCCACCACGCGCGACATTCGCCGACGCATCAAGTCGGTCAAGAACACCGCCCAAATCACCAGGGCAATGCAGATGGTGGCGGCGGCCAAAATGCGCAAGGCCCAGCAGGCCGCGCTGGCCGGCCGGCCCTATGCGGCGTTGATGAATGAAGTGCTGGCCGAAGCGACGGCGCGCACGATGGATTTCAGGCATCCGCTCATGGAAACTCGTGAAGCTCGAAAGCGGGCGATCATCCTCGTGAGCACGGACCGCGGTTTGTGCGGCGCGCTCAACAGTAATTTGTTCCGCGAAGTGGTGAAATTCGACCGGGACACGACCCTTTACCTCACGGCGGGACGCAAGGCGTCGCAATTCGTCGCGCGCACGAAACGGCCGCTGGCGGCGGAGTTCACTTACAAGGACACGCCGCAATTCGGCGAGGCGCGGGCGATTTCCCGGTTCGCGCAGGACTTGTTTATCAAGCGCGAAGTGGACGCGGTGGATGTTTTGTACACCAACTACATTTCGATATTGGTTCAGCGGCCGGAAATCGTCCCGTTTTTGCCGGTGGGAAAAATCCAGACGGTCACCGCCGGAATTCACGGCTACGCGGAAGCGGGGGAATTGTCGGCGGGCGGCGCCGTTCCCTATTTATTTGAGCCGGATGAGGAGACGGTGCTGGGCGAATTGCTGCCGCACAGTTTGAATTTCAAGATTTACCAGATTTTGCTGGAAGCCAAAGCCAGCGAGCACAGCGCGCGCATGGTGGCGATGAAGAACGCCACCGACAATGCGCAGCAGCTTATCAAGGAACTGACGCTGCAATACAACAAGCTGCGCCAGTCGAACATCACGAGGGAATTGTTGGAAATCGCCACCGCGCAAATGGCGGTGGGCTAATCAATCAATCGCATGAACAAAGGCAAAATCGTTCAAGTCATCGGACCGGTCGTGGACGTGGAATTTCCCGGCCAGCCGCCCGCCATTTACAACGCGCTGGCCGTGGAATTCGACGTGCCCGGCCAGGGCCGCGCGAAACGGATACTCGAAATCGAACAGCACCTTGGCGACAACTGGGTGCGCTGCGTTTGCATGGGCTCCACCGAAGGCATGAAGCGTGGTTACGAAGTCACGGACACCGGTCAACCGATTTCCATGCCGGTCGGCGACTGTGTGCTGGGCCGCGTGCTCAACGTCGTCGGCGAGCCGGTGGACGAGCGCGGGCCGGTCAACGCCGACAAGTTTTACCCGATTCACCGCCCCGCGCCGGCGCTGGCGGATCAGTCCACTTCGCCGCAGGTGCTCGTCACCGGCATCAAGGTCATTGATCTCTTCTGCCCGTTTTTGAAAGGTGGCAAGGTCGGCGCCTTTGGCGGCGCGGGTGTCGGGAAAACCGTCGTCATCATGGAACTGATCAACAACATCGCCAAACTGCACGGCGGCGTGTCCGTGTTCGCGGGCGTGGGCGAACGCTCGCGCGAAGGCAACGACCTTTACACCGAAATGTCCGAGGCCGGCGTCATCAACCAAAAAGACCTCGGCAAATCCAAAATCGCGCTCGTCTATGGCCAGATGAACGAGCCGCCCGGCGCGCGTTTGCGCGTCGGATTGTCGGGCCTGGCCATCACGGAATATTTTCGCGACGAGAAGAACCAGGATGTGCTTCTCTTCATAGACAACATCTTCCGCTTTTCGCAGGCTGGTTCGGAAGTGTCCGCGCTCCTGGGCCGCACGCCAAGCGCCGTCGGTTATCAACCGACGCTCGCTGCCGAAATGGGCGATTTGCAGGAACGCATCACCTCGACCAAGAAAGGCTCAATCACTTCGTTCCAGGCCGTGTATGTGCCGGCGGACGACTTGACGGATCCGGCGCCCGCCACGACGTTCGCGCATCTGGATGCAACCATCGTGCTGGAACGCGCCATTGCCGAACTCGGCATTTATCCCGCCGTGGACCCGCTGTCCTCGACTAGCCGCGCGCTTACGCCGGAAATCGTCGGACCGGAACACTACGAAGTCGCGCGTGGCGTGCAAAAAGTTTTGCAACGTTACAAGGATTTGCAGGACATCATCGCGATTCTCGGCATGGACGAGCTTTCGCCCGACGACAAGCTCACCGTTTATCGCGCGCGCAAAATCCAGCGTTTTCTCAGCCAGCCGTTCTCGGTGGCGGAAGTGTTCACCGGCCGCGCCGGCCGGCAGGTGCCGGTGGCCGAGACCGTGCGCGGATTCAAGGAAATCCTGGACGGCAAACACGACGACGTGCCGGAACAAAACTTTTACATGAAGGGCGGCATAGAAGAAATTAAAGAAAGCTGACGCCCGGACATCACGTGTCACGCATCACGCATCACGAACCGGGTGGCGCGAAGATGCAGGATGCGCGATGCGGGAAACGCGATAAAACATGGCCAATACGCTCAAACTCGAAATCGTCACGCCGGAGGCGAAGATTTTCTCCGACGACGTGGACATGGTCACGCTGACCGGCGTTGAAGGCGAGATGGGCATTTTGCCCCAGCACGTGCCGTTGATGACGCAACTGTGCGCGGGCGAAATCGTCGCGCGCAAGGGTGCGGACACGATTTTCCTCGCCGTCGGCGACGGCTTCGTGCAGGTCACCGGCGACCACGTGGCCATTCTCACCGACATGGCGATTCGCGCCGAAAACATTGACGAAGCCAGGGCCGAGGAAGCCCGCCAGCGTGCTGAAGCGCGCCTGGCCGAAAAAATCACCGACGAGGAAGCCGCGCGCGTTCAAGCCGCGCTGGTCAACGTTGTCGCCCAGCTCAAGGTCAAACACCGGCGGCGGAAGTAAACTCCAGCTCTGTCAGAAGCGGAATCTTTGTAGTTTTGGTAAAATTTTCCTCAAGCCCTGGCGGGGCGGCATCCCTATGTCGCTCCTGACGGAGCTTTTATTTTTTTGATCCGGCTTGGCTACAAAGATTTCACCCCTGACGGGGTTAAAACAAAAACGGCGCGGTCATTCACCGCGCAGTTTACTTTTTAGGAAAAAATCTTCAACTTTCGATCACGCTGATTTCAACCGGTTCGACGCTGACGCCCAGTTTCTCCAGCCATTGAATAGCGGCCTTTACGTCTTCGCGCTTGCCGTCCAATTCCAGACACACGATACCGATTTCGTCCGTGACGCTGGCCTGCCGGATGTTGGTGACCACCTTGAATTTCTGGCCGAGTTTCCAGATAAGTGGTTCCTTGATGAGCTTGGGCGGAAACATCAGCCATAAACGCCTTTGTGTGGGCGAACTCGGCTGTGTCAGTGCGGTTTTTTTGAATGCTTTGGCCATAATCAATTCGGAGTTCGGAATTCGGAGTTCGCCTCAGCCGCCGGCGATGGCGGGGATGATGCTGATTTCGTCGCCGTCTTTCAGCGGTGTTTCCCGGTTTTTCAGGAAGCGGATGTCTTCCTCGTTCACATAGACGTTTACAAAGCGGCGCACCTCGCCTTTTTCATCCACGAGCCGTTCCTGGATGCCGGGGAAGCGCGTCTGCAATTCGACAATCGCCTCGCCGATGGTGGCGGCGTTGACTTCGACCAGCTCCTCGTTGTTGGTCAACTTGCGGAGCGGCGTTGGGATTCGGACTTTTTTTGGCATAAATTTAATTTCAATTTTTGGGTGCGGCAAAATTCAACGACACGTTAGGAGACATATTTCTGACGAACAGAATTACGCGATAAAACAATGATGGTAAAAATACCTAAAACCGTGCCGAAAGGAATCTGTAAACAATTTAATCCACCGACAACAAGAGAAAATGTGCGATGCCTTCTTTGGCGGAGAAACAATCCGGAGAGTAAATTCAGAACGCACATGGTTCCAAATATCGCGCCCATAAAAATATAAAACCACACAAAAATTTTAAGAAAATCTTTAGGCAAGGGAGGCGCATCCTTCTGAGACTTCCAAATTTCAGGGTTTGAAAAAACGCTACTCATCAAGAAGTAGTGTAAGAAAAGGAAAACAACCCCGAGAAGAGCTAGACCGGCCACGACAAAATGGAAAATGGACAGCATTTTGATATGCTCGCCATCAATTATTGTCTGCCTTTCGCCAACCGGGGGAGGCAGTGATTCTGGCGCGGCAGGAATGACTTCTCGAAGCGGTTGACCGTCAATAGCACAGACTAGCGCCTCGTCAGGATACTCCGTCCCGCAATAAGTGCATTTTTTCATGCGCGTGATGCTGCCCCATTACTATTTTTTACACATTCACTTTTTCTTCATGCGCCAGCAGGGCTTCAAACTCGCGCAGGCTCGGCTTGATTTCACGCGGCTTGCCGACGTGGCCGGCCACGGCGTCGAGCGTCTTCAATCCGTTGCCGGTAACGCAAAGAACGGCGGAATCATCCCGCGGAATTTTCCCTGAATCAATCAGTTTCATGGCCACGCCCACGGTCACGCCGCCCGCCGTCTCGGCAAAAATGCCTTCCGTTTCCGCCAGCAGCTTGATGCCGTCGCGGATTTCGTCGTCGGTCACGTCGTCCGCCGCGCCGTTCGTTTCCTTCATCGCTTTGAGCGCGTAGAAACCGTCCGCCGGCGTGCCGATGGCCAGCGACTTGGCAATCGTGTTGGGCTTGACCGGCCTGAAGAAATCGAGTCCGGCCTTTTGCGCGACGGAAATCGGCGAACAGCCGGTCGCCTGCGCGCCGTGAACGGAGTATTTCGATTCGGACACGAGACCAAGCTTGGTCAATTCCTGGTAGCCCTTTTGGATTTTTGTCAGCAACGAGCCGGACGCCATCGGCACAACGGTGTGCCGGGGCAGGCGCCAGCCGAGTTGCTCGACGATTTCATACGCCATGCTCTTGGAGCCTTCGGCGTAATACGGCCTCATGTTCACGTTCACGAATGCCCAGTTGAATTTGCCGGCGATCTCGGCGCAAAGGCGGTTCACCTCGTCGTAATGGCCTTTGATGCTGATGACGTGCGCGCCATAGACGAGCGAATTGACAATTTTGCCCTGCTCCAAATCCGACGGGATGAAAACGTAGGATTTCAAACCGGCGCTCGCGGCCTGGGCGGCAACAGAATTCGCGAGATTACCGGTCGAGGCGCACGCGACGGTGTCGAAACCCAGTTCGCGCGCACGGCTCAACGCGACACTCACGACGCGGTCTTTGAACGAGAGCGTCGGATAATTGACCGTGTCGTTTTTGATCCACAATTCGCGGATGCCGAGTTTTTTGGCGAGCCGGTCGGCTTTCACGAGCGGTGTGAAACCGACTTGCAGGCCGACGGTCGGGTCGTTCGCCACCGGCAACAGCTCGCGGTAACGCCACATCGTCTGGGGACGCGACTGGATGGCCGTCTTGGTCAGCGACTTTTTGATGCGGTCGTAATCATAAACCACTTCGAGCGGGCCGAAGTCGAACTCGCAGACGTGTGTGGCCGTGAGCGGGTATTCCCGTCCGCACTCGCGGCACTTGAGCGCCTTCATGAAACCATCGTGTTCTTTCATAAAATATTCTTTGGTAGGGTCGGCGCGCTGCGCCGACCGGAAGCCGCAGCGCGGCGTCCCTACCTCTTTTGTTTTTGGTAGGGCCGCGTTGCTGCGCGGCCCAAACTTTTCTGCGAAGGCCGAGCGGCAGCCCGGCCCTACCGATTTTGTTTCGGAGCAAACAAAAAAGCCCCAACTCATGGAGAGAAGGGGCTGACAAAACTTGTGCGCTCCTCTCATTTTTCCCCGACACCCGTCGGGGCTGGATTTGGCACCTGGTCGTTGAACTTGCACTTCAACCGGTTGCCGTGGCGTCAGCGGGCCAGTCCCTCAGCCACTCTGCATGAGACCGTTGTATCAACGGATGCGGATAAGATGATTCAATGGTAATATTCTGTCAACTGATTTTTCAATGCAGAAAATCAGTTGACGAAATCACCTTCCAGCCGTATAAGAGCACAGTAATTTGATGGAAAGTTTGAAGTAGCAGTTAGTGGCACAAAGCAAATCTAGGTTCCTCACCAATTAGTTGTGCCACAAGTGCGGTTGTGTGCTTTATATTGTGGTTTTTTCTTTACTTGAACCGGCAATTTTGGTTGCCTAACGCAAATATTAATCATGTATCTCAAGAATTTAACGCTTTTGGGGTTTAAATCCTTTTCGGACAAAACTTCGCTGAACTTTCAGCCCGGTGTGACTGCCATCGTCGGACCGAACGGGTGCGGCAAATCCAATGTCTCCGACGCCATCCGTTGGGTGCTCGGCGAACAATCGGCCAAGGCATTGCGCGGCGGCGAAATGGCCGATGTGATTTTCACCGGCACCGACGGACGCAAACCGATGGGCATGGCCGAAGTGTCGCTGACGCTGGGCGACATGGACGAGGACCACCTGCGCGCGGCGGGGGTCGAGGTGGCTTACAACGAGGTCACGATCACACGCCGGATTTTCCGCGACGGCGGCAGCGAGTATTTCATCAATCGCACACCGTGCCGCCTCAAGGACATCCAGCAACTGTTCATGGGCACAGGCGTGGGCCGCACCAGTTACAGCATTCTGGCGCAGGGCCACATCACGCAGATTCTTTCGAGCAAACCCGAAGACCGCCGCCTCATTTTCGAGGAAGCCGCCGGCATCACGAAATACAAGAGCCAGAAAAAAGAATCGCTTCACAAACTGGAATACACCGACCAAAACCTTTTGCGCATCGCCGATCTCATCCGCGAAGTGAAGCGGCAAATCGGTTCGCTCCAGCGCCAGGCCGGCAAAGCGCGCCGCTACAAACAAATTTCCCAGGAACTCAAGCACCTCGACACGCAACTTGCGCGCCATCAATTCGACGTGCTGCAGGCCGAAATCGCCGAAAAGCAAACCGCCGCCGAAAAACTGCGCGGTGAAATTGAAACCGGCTCGACCGACGTTTTGCGCTGTGAAGATGAGATCAAGCAACTGCGCGAACGGCTTTCGGGGCTCGAACACGAAGTGGCCGAAAAACAGCAGCGCGGTCTGGAATTAAAGGGCGAAGCGGACCGGCACGAAAGCCGGATTCAATTCGACGAGGAACGTTTGCGCGAGCTGGCGTCGCAAAACACCAGGGCCTTGACCGAAATCAACCAGGCCGAGGAGCGTTGCCACGCCGCGTCCAGTGAATTGAAGGCGGTGGTGGAGCGGTTGACCGCTTCGGAAAACGCGCTCCTGCAACATCGCCTGACGCTGGAGCAGAAACAGTGGGCGTTGAGCACGGTGGAGGATGATTTGCGCCAGCGGCAGGAAGCATTGCGCCAGGCGCAGTCCGAGGCATTCACCGCGGCGCAGGATTCATCGCGGATCCGCAACGAAATCACCGCGCTCGATCTGCAAAAGCAGGGCAACAGCATCCGGCTCGAAAAGCTTTCCGCCGAAAAAGTGCAACTTGAAGAGGAACGCACCCGGCTCGAAGCGCGCCTGCAGGAATTCACCGCAAGCGTCGAGGTTGAGAAACTGAACGCGCAGACCAAGCGCGGCTCGGTCGATCAGCGGCAAAACCGGTTGCGCGAACTCCAGGTGGAGTTGCAGGCGTCGTCCGCCGAGCAGGATCAATTTTTGCAGGCGCAGGCCGAGAAACGTTCGCGCCTGAACGTGCTCGAGCAGCTCGAAGGTTCGCACGAAGGTTTCAGCGCGGGCACCCAGGCCGCGTTGCGCCAGTCGCGCACGGTCATCGGCTCGCTCGCCGACCGCATTCGGGTTCCCGACCCTTACGTCGTCGCCGTCGAAAACGCGCTCGGACATCACTTGCAACTGGTCCTGACCGAGCAGCCGGAATCCGCGCAGGAAATTCTCGCCGACCTCACCGCGAACAAATCCGGTCGCGCCAGTGTCGCCGCGCTTTCACTGGAATACACCAACGACAAGCAATTGTTTTTTGAGGGTGAAATGTCGCCGGGCAGCGGCCTCGATGCGATTCAAAACGGGTTGCAAAACGGGCAAGTCATTCATGCCTTGGCAGTGGTCCAGGGCGAGCCGTCGGTGGAAAAACTTCTAAAGGCGTTGCTGGGCCGCACCTTCATTGCGTCCGACCTGGCCACGGCCACGGCCCAGATTCAAAACGGCCATGCGGGTTGCGATTTCGTCACGTTGACCGGCGATTTGCTGAGTCGGCACGGCATTTACACGGGCGGTTACTTGAATGGCAACGGCAATCCCAAGGCTCCGGCTTCGATTCTCGGGCGCAAAAACCAGATCACCGAACTGCAAGGTGAACTGACGGAAGTCCAGCTCCGCGTTGCCGCGATGAGCCGCAAACGCGGCGCGCTTTTGAGCGAGCAGACGGAATTGCAAGCCAGCCTGCAGCAGGCGCAGACGGAATTGCGCGAGCAGGAAGTCGCCATTGCCACGCGCGAAGGCGAGTTCAACGCATTGCAGAATTCAAACCGGCTGCTGCACCAGAAAATTGAGACGGTGGTTTTTGAAGTTCAAAGCCTCGCCGCGCAGGAGCAGGAAGGTTCGCAAAAGCGCAGCGCGCTGGCGGCCCGGTTGAACGAGCTTGAAGCCCGCGAACGCGCCGGACAGGAACAAGTCGCCGCGCTCACGGCGGAACTGGAAAATCTGCGCCAGCAGCGCGACACCGCCAATGCCGCGCTCACCGAGAGCAAGGTGGCGCTCGCGGCGGAGGAACAACTTTTGGCGTCGTTCCGCCAGCAACAGCAATCTTTGGAGCAACGCATTTGCGAGTTGACCCAAATGGTCGAGCAGCGTCGCAACGAAGTGTCTTCCTTTATTGGCCGCAAAGAGCAGTCGGAGTCGGAAATTCAGGATTCACGGTCGCAAATCGGGCGTTTGCAGCACGAGCGCGAGCAGGTGAACACGCAAACCGCCGAATTGCTGGCGCGGAAACAATCGCAGGAAGGCGACGTCGTTGCGCGCGAAGAAAATTTGAGCGAGCGGCGGCGGCAGTTGACTCAATTGCAGGAACAGCGCGGCGCCCTGGATGTTGAACTGGCGCAGAAAAACATGTCCGTCCAAAACCTGCGCGAACAGATCCAGCAGAAATATCACGTCAATCTCGACGACGTGCGCAGCGAGTGCATCACCATCACGTTTGCCGACGAAGGCGCGGCGAAAGTGCATGTGATGACGCCGGAAGAAATGGCCGCCGCGGGCGCGTCCACGGATTGGAACGCCGTCGCGCAGCAGATTGAAGCCTTGCAGAAACGGCTCGACGAAATCGGCCCGGTGAATCTTGTGGCCATCGAGGAATACGAGGAAACCGAGCAGCGTTATCAATTTCTGACGAAGCAGAACGACGATCTGGTCTCGGCCAGGGTGCAACTGCTTGAAGTCATCAACCGCATCAACGTGCAGACGCGGCAGATGTTTATTGAGACGTTTGAAAAGGTCCGTGAAAACTTCCGCGCGATGTTCACCGAGGTCTTCGGCGGCGGCAAGGCGGACCTGATTTTATCGGATCAAAACGACGTGCTCGAGAGCGGCATTGAAATCATGGCGCGACCGCCGGGCAAACAACTGCAAAGTATTTCGCTGCTGTCCGGCGGGGAGCAGACGATGACCGCCGTGGCGCTGTTATTCTCAATTTATCAGGTCCGGCCCAGTCCGTTTTGTGTGCTGGACGAACTGGACGCGCCGCTCGACGAGTCGAACATCAACCGCTTCGTCCACATCCTGCAGCGGTTTCTGGTGCACTCACAGTTCGTCATCATCACTCACAACAAACGCACCATCGGCATGGCCGACGTGCTTTATGGCGTGACGATGGAGGAACGCGGCATCAGCAAGATCGTCAGCGTGAAATTTCACAAAGGTGGGGAAATCGCGCCGTCGGTGGAAACCAGCGCGCCTGCCGCCGAAATGGCGCTGGCGAAGTAGGTTTTTAACGCAAAGGCGCCAAGACGCGAAGCACGCAAAGTTTTTAACCACGGATTAACACGGATTCCTCCTCAACTGACTGACGAGATAAAGAATTGCGCGCCGATTTGCAACGACTAGTGAACCTTTTGATGCAGCGTTAAACATAGTGAGCTAGATTAACATCAATTTTGCAGGCCGAAGTATGTCGCCGATTGCCACTCATCTCATTGCATTGCTTGTCGGTGTTTTCATTGGCGCCAGCGGTCAATATTTTGCTGATCGATTTACTGACCAACGACGAGCACAAGAAGAAAAAAGGAAAAGCAGCCAGCGTTTTGCGGAGGTTGAAGCACTCATGCCAGCGTTGAGTGCAGAGATGCGTCAAGACGTGCTAGCAGACACCACCGGTACACGTCGTGAGTTCTTTCCATACAATATCGGCGTAATATTTAGTCCGGATCCTGACAAATTCTTTTACGAACCGCAGAAGCACCCTGACATCGCTAGCCAGCTAGTGGTTCTTGAAAATAATGGTTACGTTATACAAGTAACTGAGGCGTTGTACCGGATGACTGAGGAATTTGTCACTCTCTTAAAGAGTTAAAATATAAAGAGCAGGAATTGGTTTTGCATCAAATTGGACACTATGAAGTCGTTAGAAGGAACACTTCATTGCCACTGCGGCGGACAGGCGTTGCAGGTATTCGTGGCGCGGGATTTTGATTGCGCCCAGCGGTTTGGTGGCCGGCGTCACCATCTGGATGTCAAACAAAGCGAAGCCGCGCCGGCGCAAATGCCCGACCAAGTGATGGAGCGCAACTTTGGAAGCGTCGTTGACGCGGTGGAACATGGATTCGCCGGCGAACAAGCCACCGATGGCCACGCCGTAGATTCCGCCCACCAGTTCGCCCTGGAGCCGGCACTCGACGCTGTGGGCGTGTCCCTGCCGGTGCAACCGGGTGTACGCTTCGATGAATTCCTCCGTGATCCAAGCCCCGCCCCGTCCCGGGGCCGGCGCGGCACAGCCCTCCATCACCGCGCGGAACGACTGGTCAATGGTCACCTCAAACCCGCCCTTGCGAATGACCCGGGCCAGACTTTGGGGAACGTGGAAACCGTCCAATTCAAAAATCGCCCGCGGATCGGGCGACCACCAGGTGATGGGATCAACCGTCCACGGAAAAATTCCCTTCCGGTAAGCCGCCAGCAGCCGTTCGGTGCCGAGGTCGCCGCCAATCGCTACCAGCCCTTCCGGGTCGGCCAGGCCCGGGTCGGGGAAGGAAATGTTTTTGTTCAATACAATCGGCATGGGCGAGAAGCATACCAATTCCCAGGACGTGTTTCAAAATGACATTGGCCTGTAAACATTTTGGACTGCGGCGGCAAGCGAAGCGCGACGCCGCTTTGGAAACAAGACGACGCTGGAATGTTCCGTCAAAAGCGCTGTCGCCGCTTCGCTCTGCCAGCGCAGTCCAAAAGTTGTCGCCCAATGCCACGCCATTTTCCGCCGTCCGTTGATTTTGAAAACGCGCCCTACCCGAGTTTGTTCCGGTTGTCATTGGGACATGGTATCAAAGGTCATTCCACGGGCGGGTGCCCGCTTAACGCGTCGAGAAAAACCATTTCAAAGGCGCCGGCGAGTTCCATCATACGAAAATGCGGCAGGATTTTTTCATTGAACACAATCTTTTTGCCCTGCTCCGGGTCCGGCGAACCGAGGGCGACCCAGCTTCCGACGCGGACATCATTGAGCACTTGCAGCAGCCATTCGATTTCCGGCCCGGAGAGCGTGAGCTGACAGCCGGAAGCGGCCGCCTGAAAATGTCCGGGTTTGTCCAGCATGGCCCGGACGTTTTTCCGGTTCTCCCCCCGTTGGGCGGAGAGTGACTCTTCCAACAGCCGCTGGTTCTCGTCATGTTGGGCTGACCGGGCCGTTTTGCTGAGGCGATGATGCGGCGCGGTAATTAGGGGATAGAGATTGAGGACTTCGAACAGCAGGCGCTTTTCCGGCAGGCTGATTTCAAAAACCAATTTTTCCCGCTTGGTCCGGATGAGTTTCACCTAATCACGCTCCATGGTCGCATGCAGGCTGTATTTCTGGAGTTGGTGGACATAAAACTCCGCCTTTTCCATGCTCTCGCGCGTCAGCACGCTTTTGCCCTGATTGTGGACCTGCAACATGTGGACTTCGGCCTTCTGCCGCTGCCAGCCGAAGACGACCTGAAACACATGCGTCACGTAGTCCATCAGGTTGACCGGGTCGTTCCAGCAAATGACCCGGTAACCCGGTTCGAGGTCCGCCCTCGAATCGGTTTCCTCGTCCCGATGGATGTCGGGCCGGACTTCAGGAATCGCCGTGGTCGCCATGACCCGAAAATAAAACGTCCGGACGCAACTGTCGAGGGTGCCGGTGATGGCTTGCGGGCGCATTCGCGGGGCGTGTTGCTCAAATTTGTAGGGCAGGCTTTCGAGCCTGCCGGTTGCGAAGTTTTCCAACTTCGCGGACCAAAGCTGACAGTTTGACGGGGAATCCGGGGACTGGAAAGTCCCCAGAACCGGCAGACAGGAATGTCTGCCCCACATCCGAAGCGGAAATTGATTTGGGCAACACGCCCCGCGCACTGCTCCATCGAACGTAATAAGATTGGAGCACGGCTGTGTGCAAAAGCACTAGCCGCAGCATGTTGAAAGCTTTGCGCCATCAGGCGTATCATTCCAGCAGGTTGGTTTTGCGAGGCTGCTGCGGCTGGTCTTCGACACAGCCGCGCTCCGGGCAGTGTCAAGATGCACCCGTGGCTTCCTGAGCCGAAGTGCTTCCTGGAAGGGCATGGGAATTTAGTTTTGTTTTTCGATTATCTTCTTCAGCTGGCTCGCGTAATGATTCAAGTTATCAATCATGCCCTGCCGTTTCTCCGCCTTAAATGCGGACTGTCCCCAATCATTTATTGAAGCGAAAGAGATGCCGGTCCGACTCTTAAAACAAGCGGACTCGGCTTTGCTCAAGTTTAAATCCAGGGAAAAATAGATTTCATTTAACAGGTCAATTGACTCTATATCTTCTTCGTTTTTAAGACTTTTATTGTATTCAAATAAAGTCATCTTTTTTATCGCGAGGACACGATCTTCCAGCTGAACCAGATAAGCTCCCAACGAGCCCTTGATTTTTTGTTTTTGGCTGGCGGCTTCAACCGGTTTGTCTTTGTGTTCAGCAACCGTTTTCAAGCGCGCTTCCGCTTGTTGAATCTGGGAGGTGAGATTTTGTCTTTCTGCCTTATGTGCTTTTTGTTGCGCTTCATGGCTGCGGAACGGAAGCCAAAGAAAGCACCATCCCAAAAAAACGATGATTGCAGCTATTTCGCAACCGTCAGCAAATTTGGAATTGGCAATAAAACCTTTGATTGGGCTTTCAAAATTTACCAGCTTGCACAGCACGCAACCTGCCGCAAGCATAGCCGTGGCAATCAAGGCACTCATATCGAATCCTCCCTTTGTCGTTTCGAAGTTTTCGCACCAATAACGCCAGAATCGCTTGATTGCCGACATGAAGCTAAAGCATCCTTGAACTCATTAGATTCGTAAAGCTCCTTATACCATTTCCCGATAATAATCGGCACCTATTCCAGACGGTAGGGCCGCGCTGCGGCGCGGCCATCATACCCGGCGGCGCAGCTCCGATAGATCGCGAGCCGGCAGCGCCGCCCTACCCATGGCACCGATTGTCTCTGGGAATTGGTATTATTACCTGACCACCGTTATAACCATTGACTTTCCCTGTCAAAAACCTTAATTCCCTCCTATGAGTATATTATTAAACAGTCTATCGGTTCAACAATTACGCAAAGCAGCCACACTCAAAGAGAAAATCCAATCGCTGGAAAAAGAGTTTGGCCAGCTATTGGGTTCTTCAACCAACCCTGCCGCTCATGCAGTTCCGAAAAAGAAATGGAAGATGAGTAAAGCGGCCAGAGCCAAGATCAGTGCTGCTGCCAAAGCAAGATGGGCGAAACTGAAAGGGCCAAAGCCATCAGTGAAACCGGCCAGGAAAGCCAGACGGAAGATGAGTGCAGCGGCCAAAGCCAAACTCTCAGCCAAAATGAAAATGATTTGGGCCAGGAGAAAGGCCAAGAAGTCTAAATAACCGGCGGTCTTGGTAGCGTGCGAGTTTCCACCAAAGGAAACTCAAATTAAATCAAACCGGGTTGGCCGGAGCGTTCCGGCAAATGATCCGATAACCCGGTTCGAGGTCTGTCCTCGAATCGGATTTCTCGTCCCAATGGATGTCGGGCCGGACTTCAAGAGTTGCCGTGTGGCCACCATAGCCGGAAAATAAAACGTTCGGACGCAACTGGCGAGAGCATCGGTGGCGGCTTGCCGAGCCGAAGCCCGCAGCGACTGTTCTTGCTTCGCTGCATTTCAAGTCAAGCTGGCTTGCCGGGTCGAAGCTTGAAGCGTTTGTGTCAAGTGTGTGACCGGCGGCCCGCCTTTGCTATGCTTCCGCCTTCGTTTCACTTCCGTCTTCGCACTGCTTCGCCGAGACAAGTCGGCGCGACAAGTCGACGCGGCAGCCCCGAAAGCTTTCGGGGCTGGTTGCCGCTTGCGGGGTAGGGACGCCGCGTCGTTGGCGGAGACCAACGAGCTGGCCCCCGAAATGGCTAGGGTGAAGAAGCGGCTTCCAGATCGTGAAGCGTTGGTCCCATCACATCGCCGAGGCGGTTGCCCGTCGTGTATAAAACCACGCCAAAACCCGCCAGCACGGTCAGTAAAACGATGAACGCCCAAAAGTGACGCGCTTCAAAACGCTTCAACGAACGCGCGAAGGCGATCAACCCAAACAACGCGGTCACGACAATCACCGCATCCACGCTCGCCCGTTGCCAGTAACTGCCGCCCAGGTGCAGCCACATCCCGAACTCATCGAACGTGAGACCCATCGCCACGCCATATAACAATGCCGTGATTTCCGCCGTGCGACCGATGGGCCGGCGAAAAACGCTGTAACCACAAACCGCCGCCAGCAGAAAAATGCCGTAGTTCAAATGATGAACGTGGGTGCCGTGCAGGAAGAAATAAAGGTTCGGCATCTCACCGGCCATGATCAGGAACACCGCCACCCGCGACAGGACGAACGTCAAGATGAAGCCGAACAAGGCCCGGCGCGCCAGCCGGTGCGCCGTTTCCCGATGAATGGTGTGTTCAGTGTTCACGGGCACTCAATCCTCAATTGGCCCGTGTCTGTTTGTAATACCACTGGAGTTGTTCCGGCGAACTGCCTTCATCCACATTCTCCGTTGCCACTCGTTCGCCACCCCGGGCCGGCGGCAACACTTCCTTTAATTTCCATTCATTGTCCAGCCGTCCGAAGGTCCAGAATTCCACAAACGGCGTGACGTCCGCGTCCTGGCTGATCAGCAGATTGTTTCGGCGGACAGCCCTTTGGGCATGGGCGCTGATCCGGACGGTAAATTCGTCCTGCGAATTGTCCGAGAAATTCCGCACCAGAATCAACTCCGCCTTGCGGACACAGAGATTGCGGAACTCCAACCGCGTTCCTTGTCCTCCCAAACGCACGAGTTCCCCCTGCAAGTTGGTTGCCACGTCGGGGAATAATTCGACGGTCGGGATGGACGCGGGATCGCCCTTTTCACGTGCCAGCGTGACATCCAGAAAAACCTGCCGGGCGCGTTCCAGCATCGCCTGCCGATTCCAGAGCTTGTCCGTCTGGACCAGAAAATTCAGCAGGCGCTCGATCCGCGTGGCCTTGTCCAGCGTTTCCTTCTCCAGCCACGGCCCCGCCGGCCCTTCCTTGCCGGCGGTCTCATCATAAACCTGGTTTAATCCCGTGTCCGTGAACTGCTCGAAAAAGTTTTCCTCTTTCAACGCGTCGGACTCACGGGATTGTTCAATTTCCCGCAACCACCACGCGCCGCCCTGACGATGAAACGTCCAGAATTCCTGGAACCGTGCCGGTTCTTCGTCGCCGCGCAAAAACTCCTGTGTGCGATCGTTCACGTAATAGTCGCGGGCGGTGGCGGTGATGAGCGCCGTGAACTCGCGGTCGTTCTCCTTTTGGGGATAGCGAACATTCACGATATCCACATGCTCGACATTCAAATTTGAAATCAGGTTGATCTCGTGATTGCCAATCATGCCGCTGAGTTGCGAGCAGTGCTCCGCGTAAAGATCCGGCATCAGCAACGGTTTCATCGGATCGTATTGCCTCGCCTGCCAACATTTCTGCAATTCCACGAAGGTGGATTTAACCTGTGTTTCCAACTTGTCGGGAGCCATGGTCTGGTCCACCCGCGCCAGAAATTCCAGCAGCTTTCGCGTCTTGCCCGCTTTGCGTTCGATATCAAAACGGCTGTAAACAAAATCCAAATCTTCATCTCCTTTTGTCTTTTTGTTCTGCGCCGCTTTCGCAATCAAGTAAATGACGACAAATGCCCCAATCAATATAAATGGTATTGTGGGATCCCCTGAGCCGCCGCCGGAAGATCCGCCGCCGTGGTAACCGCCTCCGAAACCACCACCACCACCACCACCCTTATTATGCACAACAAAGCCATCGGCAACAAAAGTATGCGGCGGGCCAACCCGCAAATTGTAAACGTCTTCCTCGCTTTCCAGAGTTGTTATGCGTCGGATGGTTGTTGGCTGCAATTCATTGCTTCTCCAGGCCGTGACCTGCTCGCCCGGCTCGAACTCGCCCGCCAGACGAAAATCTCCACCGCCCGAAAGCAACGGGTGTTCTTGCGTCGTTCGCAAGACACCACTGTCAGTTTCGATCACCAGCAATGCCGACCGGGTCACCTGAACATTTTCGACGGCGGTTTCGACCCTGCCGCCGCGAGCATCAACCGCAAACACCACGTCGCCCGGCTCCAGCTTTTCGATGGGGATTTCCCCGCGCGGCGTGCTGACACGTGTGCCGGCCGGGAAACAGCCGCCGCCGCCTTTGTTATGCACGGCAATGCCATTGGCGAAGTAGGTGTTCGGTTGGTCCGTTTGCAAATTATAGACGCGCGTCGGAGCCGAAACCGTGTCAAGGCTGGTAATCCCCTGTTCGCGCAGACCGCCGCCAACCACGGCAAAAATCCGGTCTCCGACCTTCAAAGCTTCCAACGTTTTGAAAGTCCCGTCGCCGACGTAGAACGGATGCTCGCGCGTCACGCGCAGGGTTGTCTGCCCGGTGCCCACGACGACGTATTCGTCCACTTCGTGAATAATCACCTGGCGCACGGTCGTGTGAACAATTTCCCCGGTCGTTGTAAATGCAAGCAACTCATCCCCGGGACGGATTTCGCTGATGGGTGATGGCGTGCCATCGGCGCGCAAGATGGGCGTGTCCGGCAGAAAACACCCTTTGTTGTGCACGACGATGTCATTTGCGAGATAAGTGCCTCCCGGCATGACCAGCAGGTTGAAAGCGGGATGCCCCGCTTTCACGCGGGTGATGGAGTCGATTTGAGCTGTCCTGAAATGATTTGTTTCGCGCAGGTAAAGCGTGTCACCGGGCCGAAGGTTGGCAGCCACCCGGAAAACTCCCGGGTCAATTTGCAGGGGATGTTCCGCTGTCACCCGTAATATTCTCCCGGCGGCGGCAATCTCCACGTATTCAGCGGGATCAACTTCAATGGTGGCCTGGATTATCGCCGGCTGAAGTTCTCCATCCACCACCGCCCAAACGGCGTCGTCGCGTGCCAGCTGTTCGATGGGGACTTGCCCCGCCGGTGTGGCGATCAGCGATCCCGCTTCCAGACAACCGCCGCCGCCGCGGCCCCAGGCAATCGAGGCCACCAGCAAGGTGCATAGAAAAATGAAAATACTCCGCATTTTCATGCGAACATTCTCAAACGTTATGCCGGGCATGGCCATTACAATGAGGCGCGGAATTTACCAGGACCGCCTATGCCTGACCCGTCAATGCAAGGCGGCGATGATTCCGCCCAAGACGGCTGCGGCGACGACGATGCTGATCCCGATGATGCTGGCGCCGACGACCCGGCCAAAATAATTGGCCACCGCCACGTTGCCGCGCGCAATTTCCTTGTCCTCATCAATGTTGGGCGTCAGGCACTCGATAAAGCGGGGCAAAAACACGGATGCCGCCAATATCAGCGCGATGCCGATGAGACCGCCCAGCGCCGAGAACACCACGGCCCAGGCCATATTTTGTGCCACTTCATTCATAACAGTTCCTTTTTGGTTAGAGCCGCAGAGCGATAAATCCTGCCGGTGATTTTGTTTCGAAAGAAATGATCCAACCCGATTTTGCAACGACTCACTTGCATGCCACGCATTTAAACCCAGCCGCAAAGAAAAACAAGCGGAATGCCCCGTTCGCGCGATGGGGCGGATATCACGCAAAGACTGGCTGGCCGGACCTTGTCCGACAAAGCGCCGGCCAAAGTCGTTGTTGACGCTTCGGGCGGCATGGGCACCATTGTGGCAATTCGTAAAACCTGCCTTGGGTGAATATGTTTAGCCAAATTAAAGATCGGGTGACCGGGCCTATCGCCGGTTTATTTTTCAATGTTTTAATCAAGGAATATGGAACCATGACCAACCTGCAAATTGACTCGAAAAACAAAACCATCACCTGTGAATTGGATTTAAAGGGCGAACCCACTCCGCTAAAAATCAATTGTTTGAACTATCAATTGGTGGAGGAGGGGGGTGCGACGTTTTTTGAAATAACCAAAGTGGATACTTCCCGGGAATGGATCAACGTTCTGTGCGATGAATACCTGAAGCACCGACGGTTCAAATTGCCGCCATTGGCCAGGTTTGCTTTGTAACGCGAACCCCGGTCACTTTCGGAACAAGGCCGTTTGTTCCAATCCGTTGAGGGCAAACTGCACGGCAATGGCCGCCAGCAATAATCCCATCAGCCGCGTGATCAACTTGATGGCCAGGGGATTGAGCCACCGCGTCCCATGAGCCGAAAGCCGAAGAATCAAATAGCTGGCAAACGAAACCACCACAATGGAAAGCAAAAGCGCAACCCGTTGAGGCCAGTCTTGGGCTTGATTCATCAGGATCAGCGAAGTGGAAATGGCCCCGGGACCGGCCAGCATCGGAACGCCCAATGGCGTTATGGCGATATCGTCCTTGGTTGCGCCCGCTTCGGTTTCTTCGCGGGTTTCCTGTGCCGCGGAACGTTTGGCATAAAGCATGTCCAGTGCGATGCGCAGCAACAACACGCTGCCCGCGATCTGGAAGGCCGGCAAGGTGATGCCTAGCAGCCGGAAAATCCATTGGCCGGACAGGGCGAACAGGATGAGAACTCCCGCAGCGATCAGACAAGCCAGGCGGGCCATGCGCAGCCGTGACGCTACGGAAGCGCGCGGCGTCATGGCGATAAACGCCGGAATCGTCGCAATCGGATCGACAATCACGAACAGCGAACTCAGCGCTAAAAAACAGTACGCAACCAGATTCATGTCCGTTTCACGTTATGCCGGGCCGCCGCCGCTCCGGCTTCGCTGCAAACTCAACTGGCTTGCCGGGCCGAAGCTTGAAGCGTTTGTGTCAAGTGTGTGACCGGCGGCCCGCCTTCGCTAGGCTTCCGCCTCCGTTTCACTTCGGCGCGGCAGCCTTCGCTCTTGCTTCGCTGCGAGCGAAGGCTGGTTTACCGAAGTCGTAGCCCGAAGGGCAAAGGCTGGCCTGCCAAGCGTAGCTCGTGCAACGAGCGTAGCTTGGTGCCGGTGGTGAGACTCGAACTCACACGACTTTTTACGGTCCCAGGATTTTAAGTCCTGTGCGTCTGCCATTTCGCCACACCGGCTGCTTCCTGAAAACGCTAGTCGTGAATTCCGGCAAATGAAAGCGCGAACTTTGGCGCGGCGCCCCCCTTGCTGCTTTTACAGCAGGTTACAGCTTCCGCCCGCGAAGCCCGGTTGGAGGATTGGGAATTGTCGGCTGGTTTGTGGCCGGCTATTTCCTGCATCCGCTCGTAGCCAACTTTGGCCAGCCAGAATTTGATCGGCTCGGCCTTGGGGCTGGGAACGCTCCGGACGAGGCGCAACAGGGTCTCAGCATTGGCGACATCGGTGAGGTAGCTTTTGCCGTCGGCGGCTTCCAATTTCAGTTGGTTACAATTTGTAACCAACTGAGATCCCTCCTTGTTCAACCGATGCACGCTTTTGAGTTGCTACCCTCTTTAATACCCTTACTCACGAGTTAATACCCTTACTCCCCAAATAGCGCCAACGCGCCGCCGGGCCTTTGCCCTGGCAGGAAACTTCGCCGGCCGTCTTCAAATCGGTGAGCAAAGAGCGAATCCATTCGCGACCCACGCCGGGGCAGGCGCGTTCGATTTCAGAAAGCTGAAAGTCGCCGAGTTGCTGGCGAATCGCGGCGATGACGAGTTTCGCCTTGGCACCGCGTTTGGATTTGACGTTTCCGGCGCGCTGCTCGAACTCGGCGTAGCCACGGCGGATGACGGCGAGGAGCAAGTTCATCCACGGCGTCAGTTCGTGACGACCTTCGTGCCAGTGCTGCGAACTGCGGTTGAGCACTTCGTAATAGTCCTCCTTGGACTCCTCGACGAGGCGTTCCAGGCTGATGTAACGCCCGACTTCGTAACCGTGCTGGTAAAGCGCGAGCAACGTGAGCAGACGCGAGACGCGACCGTTGCCGTCGCGGAAGGGATGGATGCAAAGAAAGTCCAGCACGAGTGCGGCAATGGCAATCAACGGAGGGATGTTGTCCTGATCGAGCGCGTGGCGATAGAGCAGGCAGAGTTCGTCCACGGCGGCGGGCGTTTGCTTCGCCGAAACGCATTTGAAACGAATGACGGGAGCAGCGCCGGGCCGGAGTTCGACCACTTCGTTATCAATGCGTTTGAATTGCCCGGCGTCGCCGCTCGCGGCCTGGCAGAGGGCGTGAAGGCGTTTGAGAGTGTCCGGGGTAATGGGCAGCTTTTCGTGCCGGGTGTGAATTTCGTTCAAGGCGAGGCGGTAGCCTTGAACTTCCTGCTCGGAGCGGTCGCGGGGCTTGGTGTTGCCGAGAACGAGCGGTCGCAGGCGGTCGGCGGCGACGGTGACACCTTCAATGCGGTTGGAGGATTCAGTGCTTTGAATGAGCGCCATTTCACGGAGAGTTTTAAGCATCTGTGGCGACTGACGGGTGAACAATTCCTGTTTGCCTTTGGCCTCGGCAATATCGTTGAACAACCACGCGGTGCTCATGGGCAGCGTGTGGTCACGGAGGCGTTGGTTGCGGAATGAATTCATTGAATCAAGGTGCGGGCATCGTATTTCAAAACGTGGTGCGGGCAAATCCAAAACCTTCAAAGTTTCACGCCCGCCCGACTCGCGGCCAGGTCGAACGCAAATCGGTGACGTGCTTTACAGAAGGTACAACTCCCGCACGCGAAGCCCGGTTGGAGGATTGGGAATTGTTGGCTGGTTTGTTGCCGGCCAATCCGTCAGGGAGGCGTATTTGCGGTTGGCAAATTGGTGGTTGCCGGAGTGACGGTCGGAGACGTATAGACCGGCTGAGCATGGTCATCACCGCTCCAGGTGGGTTTGAAATAGGGCGGAGACTGGTTGAGGTTTGATGAATGCTGATCGCCGATGCAACCGGTGATGCCTGTAACTACGGCTGCCGTTGACAGTCCCAGACCCAACGCCAGAAACAAACTGCCTGCTTTGATTTTCATAATTTTTCCCCGTTTTTGTTTTCCAATATCGTCCAACTTGTTTGCCTGGCCGATTACAAAAGTCACACCACCACTTGCACATGAAGCCTGGTTGGAGGACTGTGAATTGCCGGCCGGTTGGTTGCCGGCCCATTCGTCATGGCGGGCATGTTTGTGGCCGGCCAATTGGTGATGGCGGGCACGGCGTTCATATTCGCCCAATTGTTGATTGCCGGAGTAACGATTGGAAATGTGTAGTCGGACTGAACCGGGTTGGGGGTTGATGAATGATCACCGGCTGAAACTTCAAGGCTGCCCAGAACGATGAGTGTCAGGAGCGGGATGATTGTTTTCATAAACGATTTTTGGATATTCCTGCCAACATGCACAAAAGTGTTCTATTGACCGCATGTTGGCTGAAGTTACGGTCTGGTTTGGCCCTTCGCTATGGGGTGTAACCCTACCACCGACTTTTGGAGTGGCAAGGGTCGAGGATCCGCCTTCGCGTGGCTTCCATCTTCGCACTGCTTCGCCGAGACGAGTCGGCGGGCAGGCGAGAACGAGGACGAAACCGCATTCGCGGCATGGAGAACAGTTACCGCAACAGACCGGAGTGTTCTTTCAACCAACGCTCGGCCATCGGGTAATCGGGACAAACGCGCTCCATTTCCCGCCAGAACCCGGGCGAGTGGTTCATTTGCCTCAAATGCATCAGTTCGTGCAGACAAATGTAATCGCTTACGAAAGCAGGTGTCTGGATGAGCCGCCAGTTCAAGGAAATCGTGCCGCGTCGCGAACAGGAGCCCCAACGCGATTTCTGACTGCGCACCGTAATGCGGCGCACGGTCAATCCGTGCCGGACGGCCAGCTCCAGCACGCGCGGTGGCAATTCCCGCGTGGCCAGTTGGCGAAGATGGCCTTCGATGGCGGGGCGCAGATCGGCGGCCGGACCCGGGCCACGGACCGACTCGCCACCGAAGCGGACGGTTTCAGCTTTCCTTATCGCCTCGTCCTCGCTTGTCGCGCCGTAGCCGGACGAAGGCGGATTCTCGATTTCCTTGTCTTCGCCGTTGAGCTTGGCTTCAATGCGGACCACGTCGCCGCGCAGCAGAATCTCCGTCCCAATCTGCCAGACCTCCGGTTTCCGGGGTTGTGCCTGAAGCCGCTGAAGCTCGCGTTCCAGCCAGGCGGCATGGCGTTCGACAAACTGCCAGGCCACCGCCGTCGAGCCGCCGCGGGGAATTGTGACGCGGGCGGTGCCATCGGGACGCAACCGGAGCAGATAGCGGCGTGCCCGCGGATTGCGCACCATCAAGAGCGGCAACTTTTGCGGCCCCACCGACAAGTGGACAACCGGTGAAGCCGGTGGCGTTCTGGGTCCGAAAATTCGTTCAAACAGCATGTCGTAGTAAACCGCGGATTGCCGGAATTGGCAATGGTGGCTGCGACGCCTCGTCGCAACGGGGTAACTGCGGCGACCTCGCCGCGAAACTCCCACGCACCAAGTGTTCGTATTGTTGGCCGGTGGCGACGAGGGCGTCGCTGCCACGCCGGCGCGACGGGGCGTCGCGACCACCTTTGCGCCGTTCCTGGACACTGGATTTGCCGCAACGCAAATTGAAGACGACAACGAATGAGGTGATGATTGATTGTGGTTGAAGCAGACAAGCCGACGTGAAAAGGGATCGAGGACGGGGACGAGAACGAAGTCGCATTCGTGGCCAAGAATTTAGCGGCGAGCGAAACCGCAGACGCGGCGGTAGAGTTCTTCGTAACGCGGGACGATGACCCCGGCGGAAAATTGTTCGCGGGCGCGTTGCTGCGCTGCGCGGCCCAACCCCGCCCGGCGTGCCGGGTCCCGGATCAAACCCGTGACCGCATCGGCAAACGCAGCGGTGTCGCCGAATGGCGCCAGGAGACCCGTCACGTTGTTTTCAATCACCTCCGGAATCCCGCCGACGCGCGAAGCAACGCTCGGGCAGGCGAAACACATCGCCTCGAGGATGCTCAGGCAAAAGCTCTCCGACTCCGATGTAAACAGTCCCAGGTCGGCGATCTGCAGGTAGTCTTCGATATCGTTGACCTTCTCGCGCACGATCACCCGGTCTTCAAGTCCCAACCGGCGCACGTCGCCGGTGAAGGGCGCGAAGTCCCCGCCTGCCAGGATGACGAGCTTGAATGCGTCGCGTGGCCGGATGCGCGCGACGGCCTCGAGCAACAAATCAATGCGCTTCAGCGGACGCAGATTGGACGAGTGGAACAGGACCATCTCGTTCTGCAACCCCAGTTCCCGGCGCACCTCATCGCGCGAACGCCGCGGCGGGCGGGGTGTAAAAAAATTATGGATGACTTCCAGCGGCCCGTCGAAACCGAGCACGCGTTGCGTCTCCTGTTTCAGGTAGGCGGACACCGTCGTGACCGCGTCCGAACAGGTGAGCGCGTGGTGGATGGCGGGGCCGTACCCCGGATCGTAGCCGAGCAGCGTGGTGTCGGTGCCGTGCAGTGTTGTCACGATGCGCGGCTGTTGTTCCGGCGGGAGCATGGACCGCGCAAGAATCGCCGCGGTGGCATGGGGCACGGCGTAGTGGACATGCAGCACGTCCAGTTGATGATCGCGGCTGACTTCCGCCATTCGGACCGAGAGCGGCAGGGTGTAGTCCGGGTATTTGAACAATTGATAATCGTTGATGACCACCGGATGGAAATGCAGCCGCGGCACGTTCACGGGCAAACGGAACGGACGCTCGTAACTGATGAAATGCACCTCATGCCCCCGACGCGCCAGTTCCTCCCCCAAGGCCGTGGCCAGGATGCCGCTGCCACCGACCGTGGGATAACAGGTGATGCCGATTTTCATTGTTTCTGGTTGTAGCTCCGACTCATGGGCACATCCTATTGCTGCTGGAACTATAAGTGCCGCGAGGATTTTCCCAAACGAACATCCAACATCCAACATCAAACGCCGAACATCGAAATTTTTCTGCACCGGTTACTTGGACGTTTGAAGTTCGATGTTCGGTGTTCAATGTTTTTGTTGCGGCTCTGTCGCGCAAGATTATTTGTTCTGTTGGGGCTTCATTGGTTAAAATCGCCGTGCACCCCGGTTCACGGCTGCGAGCGAGTCGATGACAAGCGGATCATTGGGAAAGAGGGCAATGGCATGGCCAATCCCGCCGCGCAACCCGCGCAGACGGGCGCGCGTGAGCTGTAATTCAACGTAGCTGCGGGCGGAGGTTTGGGAGATGTGCGCTTCCATCGCCGCGGTCCAGGCAGTGACAATTTCCGGTGCGGAGACATCAATGAGCACGGGAGTGATGCCGGGCGGTTCGGCCTCCGGCGTCACCGCGTAGAAAAATAGTTGATCAATCGCGTGCGGGGGCAGGTGGCGCAGTTCCTTCAGTCCGCCGTAACGGGCGAGCCGGGCGGCGTCCAGCACCAGTTGTCCGAGCCGGGCATGATCGGGGTGCTGGTTTTCAACCAGGCTCGGCGCCAGCACGATGCCCGGCCGCAGCCGCCGCAGAACACCCGCCAGTTTGATCGCGTGAGCAACACGGACTTCGAGATGCGCGTCACCGTCCAGTTCGATAAATTCGATCGTCGCGCCCAGCAACGCCGCGGATTTTTTCGCTTCCGCCACCCGTTGGGCCGGCGTGCCGTGGGAGGCGGCTTCCCCGCGCGAGCAGACGACAAAGTGCGCCGCGCGGCCGGTGCGGGTCTCTCTTGCGATCACGCCGCCGCACCCGAATTCGATGTCGTCGGGATGCGCGCCAAAGGCCAGCAATGGCGCGGGTTCAGGAGTGGATTTCGGTGCAGGCTTCATCGGAACGGTCAATGGCATCACGGTTTATAAAAGTGATATCCGGCGCTTCTTCCTGTCGAAGGTAGGCCTTTTCGCCCGCCCCGGCAATGTAATGCGTGCAGTGCAGGACGGATTGCATCCAGCGGAGCCGGGTGTCGCGCGTGGGGCTGATTTGCTCCCGGGTGAAGGCGGTTTCGGGCAACGTCACGAACGAATCTCCGCCTTCGTGCAACGTCAATTTGCCTCTGAACTCGGTAGGGACGCGCTGTCCGTCTCCGCCGCGTTTCGACGCGACGAGCCGCGCGTCCGGGTCCCGCAAGGCGGGATCGGCCCTACCATCCTCATGTGTGAAACGGGCACGCACGGTTTCACCTTCATACGGAACATCCACGAAAAATTCCGGCACGTCGCAGGCCGCCCGGCGGACGGCCGGGTCGCTCGAACGCACCACGCGGATGCCTTCGAGCAGGCCCATACCGCGATACATCTCCAGGCAGAAATCGGCGACGAGGGCGGCAGAGATTTTCTTGAAAACATTGATCAAGGGATGACCGACGTAATTCGGCAACTGGAGCAACGTTTTGCCCTGCCAGCCCGCGGCAATGTGTTTGAGGTAAAGCGGGGAAAATTTCCGTTGAATCCGGTTTTTAAAGGCGAAGTTGAGCTGGGCCGGCTCGCCGGTCTTGCGATGGCGGAGGAGCGTCTTGGTTTCGCGCGGATCATGGTCGCTGTCGTGGCAGAAGAAAACGATTTCGCCGCCGATCTCCGCCTGCAGCCGGCGGGCCGTCTGGATTTTTGCGGCCAGGAACCGTTTCGGGAAAAACCCGCACGGTTGCTGGCCGAAGCAAATGACAGGCACGGTGGTCATCCTCATTTTTGTGGCGCAAAGCATAGGAAATCAACGCCGCGCCCGTCAATGAATACGCGAACGCGTCTCCCTCTCCGCCAACAAAGTTGGGGGAGAGGGCCGGGGTGAGGTGGTGCGTTGAAACCAAAATTGAAATGAGTCTCGTCACCTCGACTCCCACAGGATTATTTGGGGATGGAAGACCGAGACAAACGGATTTAACGCAAAGACGCCAAGGCACTGCAAAGTAGCGGAGCGACGGTGGAAAAAGAAGTGGTGTCAGCGGTGTGCGCCAGTTCGGCGAGCAGCGGCAGCGAACGCGCCGCAGCCCAAACGCTTCGCGCAACGCGAAGATGAGACCATCCAATTTCTGGCGACCATGGCAGCCCGCATCAAATTTGTGCTTGACAACTACATACTAAGTGTGAGACGGTGCCACAAAGTATGTATCAACAAAATTACCAGGAGCAATAAAATGAGCGTGAAAGCAGCATTGAAGATTGTTTTGATGGCAAACGAAACCATGGTCGCCGAGTGTGAAGATCCGTCGCTTTGGCAGAAGGTTCTTGCGGCCATTGGATCATCGAAGCAAGACGAAATCGACCAACCACTCGATGAGCCAATACGCGGAGCTAAAGATTTGCCTCCGAAAACCAGCAAGACAGATAGCAAAGAGAAGTTTGCAAAAGAATTGGATGTTTCATTAGCTGTCGTCGAAGCAGCCTGTTCTCCAAGCGAGAAATCACCGTTCATTCATTTGGACAAACATAACTGGGAGGCTCTTGAAAAAAACTTGCCAGCACGAGGCCCGAGGGCTGTTGCTGATATCGTCGTTGCCACGACAATTCTGCTACTTTGGAAAAACACTGCTGGACTGGGCAACTCCATAACCCTTCAGGAAGCGAAGACCGTGCTGGATACCATTGGAGCCTCAACGAAAAACCCTGGTCGTGCTATGGGCAATTGTGAGTGGGTTCAGAAGCGCGGAGAAAGTTTTCAATTGAACCCTGCCTTGATTTCCAAGGCCGTTAAAATTGTACGTGCGTATTGCCTTAAGGAAAACCCGTATCAAACAGAGGAAGGTAAGGCATAGCGAATGACGCCCAGTGACTTCCTTAACAGAACCGCGGATATGAAAATGCTCGCTGCGGAGCGAGTGCTTGCTTTGCTTTGGTTCCATACTGCATTCGAAGATGGGGCCGAAATGCCGATCACAAAACTCTGCAATGAGATTGAGGAGGCAGGGTTTGGGAAACAGAATTCCGCCCGTATCGGAAAGACCTTTGCCACTGACCGCAGATTGGTTCGAGGGAAGCCGAACTGCTTTCGCATTTCATCAAAAGCTATTACAAAGCTCACGGAGCAATTCAGTTCCTTGGCACGAATACGGCCTTGCCCATCCTCAGACAGTGTCATAGAAAGTGACCTGTTCACAAATGCGAAGGATTACATCAAGAAAGTCATTTTTCAACTCAACGCAAGCTATGACTTCGGGCTTTACGACTGTTGTGCTGTAATGGTGAGGCGGGTCTTGGAAACGCTGATCATCGAGGCGTATGAAGCACATGGGATCGCGGGTCAGATAACCGACGTTGATGGACACTTTTTCATGTTCGCAGGGTTGCTCCGACATTTAGAGAGCAAAAAGCCCTTTCATCTAAGCCGAAATGCGGCACAAGGGCTTAAAGACTTTAAAACACTCGGGGATTTGTCCGCGCACAACAGACGTTTCAATGCTCGTCAGAAGGACGTTGACGGTATTCGCCCAGGACTCCGAGTTGCCTGTGAAGAGCTTCTACACTTGGCAAAACAGGGACCCTAAGTCGGGGACTCGTGGAACTCGCCCCTCCGACATTTCGTGGTTTATCTCAAGTCTTCGCGGACCGAGTATTCGAACCAATCGCAGCTTGCAGGATCAGGCTGAGCAGCACGCAGGCGGCGCAGCCGATGAAGTTATACCAGAGATAACTGATGGTGAGCGAAAAATAGAGAACAAAGACCAGGGCCTGGGCAACCAGCGCCGCCCAGAAAATGGCCGTGCCGCCGACCCACCGGATGAAAAACGCCACCAGAAACAACGCCAGCACAACGCCGTAGAAAACCGAACCCACGATGTTGACGGCCTGGATCAGGTTCTCCGCCAGATTCGCAAACAGGGCGAAGGCGAGCGCGACCAATCCCCAGAACAAGGTGAACCATTTCGTGGCGGCGACATAATGTGCGTCACCCGCCTCACGCTTGAACACGTGCCGGTAAAAGTCAATGGTGGTCGTTGAACCCAGCGCATTGAGTTCGGCGGCCTTCGATGACAACGCGGCGGCGAAGAACGCCGCGACCAGCAGGCCAATCACCCCATGCGGCAGGTAATGGAGGATAAAGGTGATGAAGACGTAATCGGAGTCATTGCTTTTCGTCCCGGGTTCCGCGGCGAGCAGGGCGGTCCTGGCCTCGGCGCGCACGGCTTCGCTGCGCCCACCCGCTGCCAGCGCCTGCTGTCGCGCCTGGGCCTCGGCCTCCGGGTTGCCCGCGTGTTTGGCGTCGAGCCAGGCGTGAATCAACTGCTCCTTTTCCACGTGGATGGCGGCGAATTTCTGCTCGAGGGAATGCAGTTGCGCGCTGGAATCATGTTTGACCGCATAATTCCAGGCCGCCTGGTTGAAGAAGACCGGCGGCGGCTCGAACTGGTAGAAAACAAACATCAGGGCGCCCAGCAGCAGGATGAAGAACTGCATCGGGATTTTGAGCACGGCATTGAACATCAGCCCGAGCCGGCTTTCGCGCAAAGAAGTCCCCGAAATATAGCGCTGCACCTGGGATTGATCGGTGCCGAAGTACGAAAGCGACAGAAAGAGTCCGCCCAGCAGGCCGGACCAGAAGGTGTAGCGCTGTTTGACATCGAACGAAAAATCCACCGCCTCCAATTTCTTGAAACCTCCCGCCACAGTGAGGGCATCGGTGAGATTTGCCGGCAGTTTGACCAGCAGGACGATGAAGGCAGTCACCATTCCGCCAAAGATGACGGCCATCTGGTATTTCTGGGTGAGGCTCACCGCCTCGCTACCGCCGATCACGGTGTAAATGATGACCAGCAATCCGCTCAGAATGATGGTGAGATCGAGGCGCCAGCCCAGCATGGTGGAGAGGATGATGGCCGGCGCGTAAATCGTGATTCCGGCGGCCAGCCCGCGTTGCAGGAGGAAGAGCGCCGCGCCCAGCAGGCGGGTTTTGGCATCGAAACGCCGGCCCAGAAACTCATAGGCCGTGTACACGTTCAAACGCCGGTACATCGGCAGGAACACCGCGGCGACAATGATCAAGGCCAGCGGCATGCCGAAATAATTCTGCACGAAGCCGAGACCATCCTGATAACCCTGGCCCGGAGTGGAAATGAAAGTGATGGCGCTCGCTTGCGTGGCCATGACCGAGATGCCGATCGTGACCCATCCGATGTTTTGGTCGCCCTTCAAGTAGGCGCTCAGATCACGATGGCCGCGCGTGCGCCAGATGCCGTAAACGGCGATTCCGACCATGGAGCCGATCAGGACGACGAAATCGAGCGGGCTCATGAAAAACTTCGACCTCCAACTTTGGACGTGCATCTGGACCATGAATCGAAAAGAGCTTGCCTCGGCGCGACAGCGTCTTGGACTGCGGTGGCCCTCCACCGCTTTTGCCACTGCCACCGGCTCGTCCAAAGCGCCAGAGGGCTGGCGCACTCCAAAACCTGGCGGTGGTTCGCACGATTCATGAAAAGATCACCGTCAGCGCGAGGAGCAGCGCCACCCACAAAATGAAACAGCCGAAGACAAAAATGTAAACACCGCGCCAGGTATGAAACCACGGCAGGCCGGTCGGCTCGTTATTTTGTGCGGGTCCGGAGGGTGTATCCGCCGCCGTGGTGATAGGGTCCCCGGGCTTCATTTCCCGAGCGAGACCAGATTGGCAAACAGCCGGTAGGCCCCGGGCACGCCCGCCGGTAGCTCCCGGAAAAATACCAGACCGGTATAGACGAAGTGACCCTTGCCGTACGGCGCGACGAGCAGTCCGCCTTTGAGCGGGGTTTCACCGGGGTCGCCGCACGCGAGGATTGGCGTGAAGTGTTCGTCCCACTGGTTCGGGAAATAAATCCCCCGCTCCTGCACCCAACCCGCGAAATCGGCGGCAGTGATTTTGTTCGGTTTGTTCAGTACTGGGTTGTCGGGTGCGAGGAAAGTCACCGCGGCGTTCTCGTCCGTCACGCGGTCGCCCGACAGATGCAGGTCATAGGGCGCGAGCTTGAGCGTCCGCGAGTTTTCCGGCCGGTTGTATTGCGCGACGACCGTGCCGCCCGCCTCGACGTAGGCGAATAACCCCGGCAATTGCGCCGCCAGATTGGTCCGGACATTGAACGCGCGAACACCGATGACCACGGCATCGAGGCCGTGCAACCGTTCGGGCGTGAGGTCCGCGTCGGTCAAGATCGTCACCGTGTAACCCATTTGCTTCAAGCTGTCGGCCACGCTGTCACCGGCCCCCGGCAGGCAGCCGACCTTGCGGCCACGGATGGCGAGGTCGAGGCTGACGGCCTTGAGACTTGCCGGCGGCTGGAGCAATTGCAGTGGAATGTGCGGGTAGTTGATTTCCTTGCGCTCGTTCTGATAGCGCACACCGCCAATCTCCGCACTGGCGATGATTTTGGCTGTGGCGGACTCTACCGGCGCGGTGACGGTGAACTTGAACCGCGCGTGGTCGCCAGCCGCGGCGAGATGGAAGGATTGTTTTGCGGGCGCGACCTTCCAGCCGGCCGGCGCTTCCAATTGCAAAGTGCCCGCCGCATTGGCGCGATAAGCAGTGACCTCGACTTTCACGGGATGGGACGCACCCGGAGAGAAAAGTGCGACCTCGGAACCAAAACCGAGCGAGACGGGCGGGATCACGTCCAGCCGGCGGCGGATTTGGCCTTTTGCGGAATTGGTCGTGACCTGCATCGGCTCGTCCGGAACGACCAGGGCCTGGCCGCCAACTTCAAAGACTTGCTCGACAGGAAACACGGGCGGATTTTCCGGGCGGCCTATCAGCGTGGGATCATCAACCCGGAACATGCCCGGCGTGCCCTCTTCGCGCAGCCAATACGGCTGACTCAGCGGTGTGTTGGCGGGCAGCGTTTGTACTGAATCCCGGGAAGCCGATTGGTTGGGGCGCAATTCCGTCGACTTGCTGTCCGCGCTCATGTTCTTGATACTCGGACAATGCACGCCCAGCCAGCGAACCGGAACGCTGGACCGCACGATTGCAGAATGGTGCATCTTCAGCGATTCCCCCGGCACGACTTCGGCCTGCGGAATCACCGTCTCCACTTCGAGGCCGAGACAGGCTTGCAAGATGCGATCGAGCTGCGCGCGTTTTTCGATGACCACGGAGTCCGTCGTCGGCAGGGCGGCCAGCCGGCTTCGCAGCTTCAACAACGCGGGCACGCTGGCGGCGGGATCCTGTGGATTGAATTGGGCAATGGCGTCGTCGGCCAGCTTTCCAATCTCAGCGCCGGCGGGCACGCGGGCCCAGCTCGTATCAATACCGTCCACGATATCGTTGGTTGCGGGTTTGCCATCGAGGAGTTGGAACGACTCGGACCTTGCTCCGCCGCCGCCGCCCCGGCCGCCAAAATTGCCGAGACCCTGGGTCTTGTGCATGGCGCGGCTGCGCGCCGCAAGTTCAGCGAAGGAGATTCCAAGCACCGGGTCGTTGCCGTCAACTTCGATCTGCACGCCACCGGCGTTGGTCCCGCCGCCGCGGCCATTCACAAGGATGCGCCGGGGTTGCCACGGCGTCAGCTTGTCGAGTTGTTCAGGAAATGCCTTGGGATCGCCGGCGAGCTTGAAGGCCTCGAGCGCCAGGACGGCCGATGCCGTGTGGTGACCATGCGTGTTGCCCGGCTGGGGAGAAAATCGCGTGATGAGCACGTCGGGCCGGAAGGTGCGGATCACGCGCACGATGTCCGAAACCACTTGTTGCCGGTCCCAAATGTTCAGGGTTTCGCGATAATCCTTGGAAAATCCGAAGTCAATCGCCCGGGTGAAAAACTGCCGGCCACCATCGAGACGGCGGGCCGCGAGCAATTCCTGGGTGCGGGCGACGCCCAACTCCTCGCCGAACTCGGGACCGAGCACATTCTGACCGCCATCGCCGCGCGTCACCGACAGGTAGGCGGTACGATAATTCCGTCCGTGCGCAAGATAGGCAATCAGCAGCGTGTTTTCATCGTCGGGATGCGCTGCGATGTAGAGCACGCGGCCCATCTCTCGAAAGCTTTGCAGTTGCTGCAAAATGGCGGCCGCGGGCGGCGGTTCAGCGGCCTGATTGCTGCCGTGGAAACCGGCCAGCAAACAGACACTGGTCACGGCAAGATATGGGAGCCAGCGTGTGCGCTGGTTTGCACTTTTGAATGAAATGGTCATGGTCTCAATAAAAACCTCCGTGCTCGACAGGCGGATTTACGGCCAATGTGCCGTGTTATGCGCGCAGGAACCGTTGCTTTCTTTTTGGACTGCGCCGGCAGAGCGCAGCGGCGACGGCGCTTTTGGGGTCTGGCGATCTCGAAAACTTCCGGGAGCCTCCTTCCAAAGCGGTGTCGCGCTTTGCTTGCCACCGCAGTCCAAAATGGCCGCATTCGTTCCGCCCGCGGTTCCGCAGGCGGGGCGTCACAGCGCAGCGTCTCTGCCGAGGGCAGATTCATGGAGTGAACGCGACCGATCAAGTACGGCCAAATGCCGAGGCTTGTCTCTACGCCCTATTTCTTGACGGTGAACGGCACCGAGAACTGGGTGTTTTCCCACATCATTTTCAGCACGCCTCCACCTGAAGGATTCTGATCGATGGCCATCGTGAACTGGTCCACCGTCTTGTCCAGCGTGTCTTTCTTCAGGTCAATCCGCGCCAGCTCATTCGTCGCTTCACTCTGTTCTTTATACGGAATGCCCCACTGCCCGGTCTTCTTGTTGACGATCAGCTTCGCGGTGCCGTCGGCGGCGGGCAGGGTGAACAACGAGTAGGTGCCTGCCGGAACCGTCGTCCCGCCCAGCACGACCGGCTGTTCCGTGGTGAGGAGTGTCGCTTCGTCGGCACCCGTGCGCCAGATCTTGCCATAAGGCACCAGTGTTCCCCAGATTTTGCGGACTTCGCCGCTCTTGGGGTCCTTGGAATAAGGACGCCCATAGACAATCGTGACCTTGTTGCCATCAATGGCCGAGCTGATGGTTTCGTGGGGGCTGATGCGTTTTCGCTGGGCCATCAGCGGTAATGCGGTGGCAAGGATAACGGCGATAATGAGTGTGGATTTTAATTTATTCATGGTGTTTCTCATGGTTTTGTTGGTTGACTATGTTTGACGTTTTGGCCGGGGCGAAGGTAACAGGCGTCATCACTTCAAACTGGAAATCAGGTCTTCGTTCAGCTTCACGTAGCCGGTATCTTTGGCTTTGATCGCGAGTTCAGTGGAATGTTTGGCGGCAGCAATGGCGCCTTCCTTGTCGCCCAGTTTGGCCAGGATTTTGGCCTTCAGATGGACGATGTAATAGGTTTCGCGGTCGGCGATGGCGGCATCAATCCATTTGCTGGCCTTCTGCAGGTCCTGTCCGTGATCGTAATAAAACAGGGCCGCCTGATAGTAGGGCTTCCGGCCTTCGGCAGCCGACATGACGGCTTCAATTTGCGGGACCAGCTTGCCGGTCAATTCGATTTCGATCTTGACGGGCACGAGGGTCTTTTCCCAAAGGAGGTTAAGCGTGGCGGATTCGTCCCGGATGTCGGTGAACTCGATGGTAAAGGTCTCTATCGTTTGGGATAATTTCACCGGCGTGGCTTTGACACGTACCAGATCGTTGGTCTGGTTGTAATTGAAGATGCTCGCGGCCGTGTCCTTGCTGATAATGATCGTCCACTCCGTTTCACCCGGAATCGTGAAGAGCGCATAAGTGCCCGCGGGGATTTCAGCGCCATTCAGCTTCACCGGCGTGCTGAAGGTGATCTTGGTCGCGTTGTTTGCCCCGGTGCGCCACACCTGCCCGTAAGGGACCAGGCCGTCAAAGATCGGACGGCCCTTCACACCCGGCCGGGAATAGACAATCTCGATGTCGGTGAGACCGACGTGCTGTTTAAGCGTGCAAGCGGGACTGGCAGCCGGAAAATCAACCTTGGGTGTCTGTGCCAACAGCCCGCAGGTGAATACCAATCCGGAAGCCAACACCAGAGAGGATAGTAGTATTTTTGAGTTCATAGTTGTTGAAGACTTATGACTACCCGGCCAAAAAGAAAGAGAAAAATGATAAAAAAGGGAACTGAATTTACGGTATTTTTTGCAACGGCCCTCTGTGAGCGCCGGTGGAATCAATGGCGACGGTCATCCCGACACAGAGTCGTGGCAGTGCAACACTACAGCAAGATTTCTTCTCATCGTGACAGCCCGCACCGGGTGGTTTAGCCTTCATCCATGCAGCAAACGACGTTGACGCTCGGCCACTCGCCAGACCCCGACGACGCCTTCATGTTTTACGCGCTGGCGAAGGGCTTGATCCCGACGCATGGTTTCCGCTTCGAACATATTTTGCAGGATATCCAGACGCTGAACGAGCGCGCCACCCGCGGCGAACTCGACATCACCGCTGTCAGCATTCACGCCTACGCCCATGTGAGTGACAAATACGCGTTGCTGCCCAGCGGCGCGAGCA
>DAIRTX010000029.1:0-38477 GCA_036803685.1 Verrucomicrobiota bacterium
CTTTCGTAGCAGCCGAGGTAACGAGGCTCAAATTTCCCTTAAAACAATAATTCATGCGGCGAACGCGTTCCAGACAGAATGGGTCGTAACGCGGGGTGGAATGGGTCTAGTTTTGGTAACGCGCCGGGCAGGCGCGAGGAGGCCGCGGAGGCTCTGCGTAATGGCCGCGATAACCTCACCTCGAACTGAACGACGACCGCTCCTCACGGAAAGTTTCGTTTGATGTAGCTCACACCGTTTGAAAGATACAACGTCACTTGCGCCTGGCCGTTTGAACTCCCAGTCCAGAATGAAAAATTGGGGATCCCGTTTGTGATCGCCCCCAAGTCCCAGGCGTTCGACGGATAAAGCGTCCCGCTCAACAGCGTCACCGGCACACTGAACGTCGCGCTGGTGGTTCCTAGGACGCGGATGCGGAAGAATGCGGCCGGGATGTTCGCGTCGTGCGGCACGATTAAGGTCCGCTCGCCGCTGTTCGTGACGCTGGTGTAGGAGGCGGCCGCCCAGACTATCGGAGGGGCGAGATTGGTGCATTGCTCCAAGAGCCAGCCGCTCAGCAGATTTGTCTGCGCAACGTCAATCCCGGCCTCGCCGAAGATGAAATTGGTGTACCAATTATAATTCGTGTACCAAGTGTTCGTGGCCGTGCAAATCAGGTAAAAGTTGTCAATGTGCACGCCGCTACTGCTGGCCAGCAGTTGGAAGATCGGGGCGTTGACCGTGGTGAACGAAACAGTCTCATTCGTGGTCGTCGGGGCCTGCGAATCAAAAATCCAGTTGCCCGCAAGCTGCACGGGCGTGGCGAGGACGTGGACGGTGGCGGCGATGTCAGCCTGGCTGGCAATGGGCGAGCCGTTGACGAGCCAACTCTGCCCGTCAAATGAGTTGGTACGGCCGTAAATTTCAGGGTGATCCAAGCCGAACAGCGTGACGCTGCCGTAGCCGCCCGCCTCTCCAACGATGGCCACCGAGATGTTCGTGAACGCGACGAATCCATTCGTTGCCAGGAACCAGCCGTTCGTGCCGCTGTACGAGCACCAGACGGCTTCGTATTGGTTGGTGGGCGGGATCATCCAGCCGGCATCCATGGGCGGCGTGGTGATTGTCCAATTGTAAAGCTGCGCGAAGCGGCCCACGTAATTCGAACCGGAAAAGACAAACGTGTTCGTGGTGTAAATCGGGATGCGCGAGGACGACAGCACGACGTTGGTTTGCAGGGCGGATACGTATTGCTGGCCTTGCACCCAGCCGACGATTTCGTTGCTGAGGACGACGAGGTCGGGGGGGTTGGTTACGCTAAAGCTTGGGCCAGCCACAGGCACGGTGAAGGTCGCTGGGCCGAAGGTGAAGGGGCCGCGAATGCGGAAGGAACGCACCGGCAAATTCGTCCCGCTCTGCGGGACCAGGTTGGTAAACGTCAATTCACCGGAGTTGGTGACGGTCGTGTAATTGGTGAACGGCGTCCACAGCGGACTGCCATTGGTCAGTTGTTCGACCAGCCAGCCGTCAACCAGGTTGGTCTGGGCAACGTCAAAGGAAACGAGGGTGTAAACGTAGTTGGTTTGCCAGAAGGTGTTGGTGTTACCGAGGAAGTTGGTATGCCAGAGGAAATAAACATCTTCAATGACGTTCGTTCCGGTAATAATGAAACGGTTGGTGTCAATGTGAACGTTGGTGTAGGTGGACAGTAATTGAAAGATATTCGTCTGGTGCGCGAAAAATGTGACCGTCTCGCTCACCGTCGTGCCGACCGTAGCGGCTTGTGAATCAAACACCCAGCCTCCCGCCAGTTGCACGGGCGGATGCAGCAGGTCAATGTCATTGCCCAGCAGACCGAGACTGTTGTTGATTTTCATGAAGGCAATGCGGAGAGGATCGCCATTGTGGCTGTTCGCCGCCGTGCCGGGGAATGGGTATTGGAGGGAGTTGGAGGTTTGGCCGAACGCCATCAGGGCGGTGGCGAACAGAATGAGTAGTGTTTTTTTCATAATTTTAATTTCAGATTTACCACAGCCGCGCCGGACACCTGAAGGATGCCATGCAAAGATACAATTTGAGTCCGCCCGCCACCCGCTGTTTGCATGGGCGGCAACCGCTGTGCTCGCAGATCCAATCCACGTTCCACTTGCAGGTCGCGCAGATGGCTTCAATCCGCGCGACTTCTTTGGGTGATCGGGGCGGACGCGGCTTCGGCGTGGGTGCGGGAGAAAATGGAACTGCCGGCAAGATGCCGGCAGCACGTTTCGCCGCCAACTCGGGAACCATGTTTCCGAAGGGCGTTTTCATGTTGTTCCTTCACAAATCATGAAGTCGCCATACGGCACCATGAACCTGCCATAGCCACTGATGCAGCCGCACGCCTGGTTGTAAAACCACCACGGTTGATCCCCGCCGGGTAATGCCGGGGGCCAGGCAATATCGCCAGTCGTGTGGTCAACCGGCGACAGAAACCCGACCGCGATGCCGTCCGGCAAAGCTCGGGCATTTTCATCGCCATTCGGTCCGGCTCCATCGGCTGTTGTTTCGGTGCTGTCCGCTGTTATTTCAGTGCTGTCCGCGCCGATCTCGCCCGGCAGGTAACAGAAAGCTTCGACCAGCGGCGGGTGCGGATGATACACCACCGGCGGGACTATGGTGTCATCATTGCAACCACCGTTGTCCTGTGCCCAGGCAAACACTGAAGGATATAAATCCGGGTCGGGAGATGATGGGACGTGCGGCACCTGCCAGAGTGGCTCAATCACGGCTTGAACCACACAGGATTGCCATTGGGTACCATCCTGTTCGTCCAAGGCCACCGCCGGGAAACCGTAGGTAACACCGTTCGGGAAACTCTCACCATTGGGTGAGATGCAAACGACGGAGGGATCGCACGGTGTGAACGGCAGACATCCCTGGGTTTGGTTGAAACTCGTTATATCCGTCAGGGGCACGCTTTGGGGTGAACCAAGCGGAGACAAATCGTCAATACCCATAGCGCCGCCATTCGCCTGGTAGGAAGTTATGGTGTCATTGATTCGGATGGCTTCGGCGCGGGCGCGATAGTTAAACAGGAAATCAAGCAGCAGATAACTGTGCTTGGGCGTGGTGTCGTTCCAATGCCACGATGCCGCGCCGTGAGCGACTATCCATTTGGCTGCCGCAATCGTGGCGTAGGCTGTGGGCACGGTAAATTGAGGGTCGCTCACCCGCGTCACGGTCACGTTTGACGCGAGCACGTTCATTCTTTTATCAAGGATGTCAACTTTCTCGTCGGCCACTTGGTTGAGCGCGAGATAAGGAGAGCCGGTGATGGTGAGTTTGACGGGAGATTCATCGGCCACGGTCGTCACCACAACCCGCCCAATAATGCCGGGCGCATCCGGGAAGCGCAGCCGGCCAAAGGTGGTGGCTGAATCGCCGGACGACCATACCGCCGGCCAGCCAGTCGGTACGTTGAACTGCTTTGCGCCCAAAGTCACGGTCGAGCCAGTGGCGGAAGCAATCAAGTAAAATCCTCCCACCGATATACCGCCCCAAATCTGGCCCGCGTAAGCGCCAAAGTCTGGGGGTGTGATCGGGTTTCCACCACCATCCGACAGCGTAACGACTGCGCCAGCCCCGCTGCCGGAAACTGAAACCACCTGATACACGATGCAAACTCCGAACGCATGGGGAACGGTTTCATCATAGGAAAATTTATCCGCTCCGGCGGGCCGAGCGAAGTTGTGGGATTGCCAGGGCAGCAACGTCTCCACCCATTTTTGTTTGAAGATACCCGTGGGCGGGTTTACGATACCCATCACTGCCCAAATGTTTTTTTTGTAATAAACGCCTGCGCCGGACGGGAGTGGAGTGTTGTCATTCGTCCATTGCGTGCAGTTTTGCGGCAGAACGTCCGGCGTCCAAGCGCCGTAACTGTTCACATCCATGTAGGCCGGATAGGAGTCAATGGCTGCACACTCAATCCAATTTTCGCGCCGGAAATCGAAGGACTTCTGATAACCGGCGGGGTTTGGTGCGCCGCGAATTGAGCCGTCGTAAAGCGCGGCGTTTGGGTCAACCCACGAAGGTCCAAGAAATCCTTTAATAGGACTCGTCTCCCCCGATTCGTTGCGTGTCACCAGTGGAGCAAAGCCGCAATAACCGTCCGTCCGAAACGGATAAAGCGCATCATCATTGAGCGGCCAAAGCGACAGCAGGTTGGCGTCAATGTCGTTCAGCACCGCACTTCCGGGGTTGGGGACAGAAAGGGTCATGCTGCCGTAGGAATGAGTGTGATCCCCTCCACTAATTTTGAGCGGATGGTCTGGGTCTGTGGTAACATAATAAAGGGGATCTCCGGGGGCGCGGCCGTTGTGATCAACTATGAGGTTTGCTATAGTGTAATTTTCTAACACTATAATATCCCACGAAACAACCGTAGCTGACCGGGAAAATGAAATCGTTATCGAGGTAGAGTTACCCTCCAATCCTAGAAAATCAGCGAACGGTATGCTGGCTGAACCAGAGTAATTGTTAAAATCAGTCAATGGAGGCAATAAAGTTCCGGACGAGTCAAGGCCAGCATTCCACGCAGTGATAATGTCAGGAAGTGTCATTCCCGCCGCCACCGCACCGTACCACGGTGCGCCGTTAGCGGCTGGCCAACCCGGAAAGTTGGACAAATGCAAGTCCCAAAACATAGTATCAGCATTCGCCGCCCCACCATCAGGGCCAGACCCGCCTGAAGTGTGATATTCTCCGCTGTACCCGTACTTATCTTGACTTGTCCACAATGAACTGGTTAAACCCCCCGTCAATGGGTCAACTGAAACGCTTCCGCTGCCAGTTGAAGTAGAGTATATCCCATCCCCGTTCTCTTGGACATGCTGCCAGTCGAGGTGAACATCGTAAGTCACGGTCAGATATTTCACATCGTCAACCGTGGGTTGAAACGATGCGAAGGGCAAAATAGCCCCCCCGGCAGCGGTGCTAACCAGGGCTTTATCAGCATTGCCATTACCCGTCGTCCACGGTCGAGTTCCATGGTGTTCTCGATACGCCTGCACGTTCTTGAATCCGCGTTTGCAGCAGACCGACAAGGAAATCGTTTCCGGCGTGAAGGTTAAAGTGAAACTCGCCGACGCGTTGCCGTTGGTTGGGGTGCAAGGCGAGGGTGGGTTCGTGGAATACGAGCCACGGTCAGCCGCACGGGCTTTCTTTATTTTTCCCGTGACGGCCTCCACTGAAACCACCTTGATACTTGCCGGCCCGCCGCCGCCGCCGGCGTAAACACCGCCCGGCACGTTCAGTAAATTGCCGACAGCGTAACCCGTCCCGCCGTCCAGGATGGAAACCGACAGAAGCATGTCCGGTCGCATCCAGGTATTTGCCGGAACATCGTTGTCAATCGCCCAAGGTCCACAACCGCCGGAATTTCCCGCTCCGCCTCGGCCGGTGCCGGTTTTGTAATTATAATTGCCGGTGCAGTTATAGCCTTCAATTCCGCAGGGATTTGGTGTCGGCAGTGGCGACGGGCCGGTGACCGTGTCGCCGTACCAAGGCGTGGTGTTATTGCGATAGACCGGGATGTTTTCCTCCGACTCTTTGCCGTGGCGGTATCTCTTGCCATTGCCGCAAAGGACCGAGCCGGGGCAGGGAGCGCGAAACGGAGGGCGTTGTCCACCAACGAGGCTCATAATTAGCACCAAACTTGCGCGGCCAAAATATCAGTCCTAAGCAGTTGGCGCGGGATGGAGATTTGCTGGGCGATCTGGGTCTGGGTGTTAACGTAGCCGATGGGCACATGTGCGGCATCGGGTACGGGGTAGCTGGTCCAGCCCTGGTCTATGGGCGCGCCGCCGGGGTCGTCGCCCAGGCCGCTGGCGGGGTCTCCCCATTTCACAACGGCCGTGGTGGCGCTAATTTCCAGCCAGATCCAGACTTTGGGGATGTTGGCGGGCAAAAGTATTTCAAACGCGCCGACGTTGAGGATGTCCGGGTAGGTCTCGTCGTCCGGATCGAGCGCGCCGTCGGTGCCGGTGGCTTGTAAGCTGGAGACGTAGCCGCCGCGGACGCGGAACTTGAGCCAGTCGGCGGCCGGGTCCGGTGCGGCGCGGAGATAATAAGGGAGCTGGTAAAGGCGGAAGGGAAAATGGCCGAAGGAATGGCGCTGCGGGAGTATCGCGGTGGTGTCGCGGCGGAGTTGCGCGAGCTGCGCGAACAGCAGTTTTACGTCTTCATCCTGCTCATTGATGCGGGTCCAGTTTTTGGTGACGGATCCGCCAGCTTCCAGCGGCTGACGCCCGGCGGGTTGGTGAGAAGTTCCCTCCATAACTCACGGGGGGTAAAGGTCCGGGTCCCAATGGCTGGCGGGGGTGCAGAGCCAGGCGCAGGTGTATTTGTACTGAGCGCCGGTCCACTTGATATCATCGGCCGTGCGCAGCGAAGCAAAAGTGGATGGGATGAAACTGGCGAGCGGACCAAGCGGAGCCTGGCTGTAGCCGCCGAGGTTGGCGACTCCCACGAGCGAATAATAACTGCGGGTCCAACTGTATTTAAAACCGGCGAGGTAGAAGTGGGTGTTGCCACGGTTTTTCTTGTTGAACAAATCCAACAACATGCCGGTGAGCGCGTAGGGCGTGGATCCGTCTTTTTGGAACGCCTTGATGCAGGCTTGAACCTTGGCAAAATCCGCGTCCACGAGGGTGCTGTACCGCTTGTTTTTTTCGAGGGCTGGGTTGACTTCGAAGGGCGCGAGGCCGACTTCATCCGGAGGAAGTTGCTGGCCGCTGGCAGCACCGTTGCCACCGCCGGCGGCGAAGACGATGGTGAGCTTGCCGATGCCGCCGCGCTGGCGGTTGATGGTGCTTTTTTGAACCATCCAGCCGGCCATGTTCATAGTGCCGATGGTGCCCCGCGGGAGCGCGCCGGCCAGGGCCATCTCGTGCGTGCCCATGTAGGTGCGCGTGCAGGTCGGCTTGGTGCCCAGGTCGTAAACCGGGCTGTCCGGCATCTCGATGAGCTGGTCGGTGGGACCGAGCCATTTTGGAACGCCTGCCATTTGATGGTTATTGGTTGAGGGTTGAGGGTTGAGGGTTGAGAGTTATTCTGCCGGCAAGATGCCGGCAGCACGTTGGAGGGGCAGGTCGTCGCTGGTCATCTTGGGTTTGGGCGGACATTTGAGGTCGGGTTCGATGCTCACCAGAATTTCGATAAGGGCGGCGAGGGTGATGCCGGCATGGAACTGGCCGCGCTGCATGAGGAGGCCGGCATCGCCGAGAGAGAGTTTGCGGATGACGCCGGGCCGGGGTTCATCATGGACGGTGGAGCGGACGCCCTGCGGTTCGTGCCAGTGGCCTTCGGCAACACCTTGCGGTGTGGCCACCTTGAGTTTGGAGATGATTTTCATTTTAATCGTTTACGAGTTTGTCGCCGAAATCTTTCCCGGCGATGGTTGCCAGGTGATCGTTGGTGATTTTTTGCATATCGAGCATGTCCGCCGTGTTGCGCGCGACCTGCTGTTGGACATCGCCGCCGCCGTTGCTGCTGTTGAAGATGAGTCCGATTTTTTCAAGGTCGGTGACTTCTGGTTTGTAAGGTTCGGCAAAACCGACGCCCGTCGCCGGGCCGGACTTGGTTTCCTCGGCCACAGCTTTGGGGATGCGCGAGACGAGGCCGGCAACCAGGGCGGCAAATTTGTCCTGCTCCGGACCGCCGGAGTTTTTGTAGGCATCAACCAGGGCTTTCGCCTGGTTTTTTATCCCTTCGGCCGTCATGGCGGCGCTGGCCTTGAACATGGCGCCGAGAAATCCGCTCGCATCGCTGTTTGCGTCTTTCTGATGCTGGTAATTTTCGGTGAAGGATTGGGCTTTGTAGTTGTCCAGCCCGACCAACTTGCCGAGCTTGGGAATCTTGCCAATGCCCTCGTAGATTTTCTGGAATAAAGTGTCAAAGGCGGCCACCAGCAGGTCGCCGAGGGACAGGAACATTTTTGCCACCGTGGCCTGCAACAAGCCAAATTCGCCGATGGCCACCTGGACGATGCCGATCCAGTAACCGCTGTTGCCGAGGGTGCCGGCGATGATGTTGGTGACCTTTTCAAACGCGGCGGTGAAGCCCTGCACGATGATTTCCGTGACGCTGCCGTCCTTGAAGGCTTGCACGACGGCGAGGCCCATGGTGGTGAAGTCAATGGAGGAAATATATTTCTCGATCTTGATGATCTCCGGGGCGAGGCCGGAGGCGAGTCCAGCCCAGAAGCCCTCGATGTGAGACTTGATCTCGGTCATTAAATCTCCAACTTCGCGGAAGGCTTTGGCGTTGGAGGCGAACAAGGCGGCTTCAGTCTTGCTATGAGCCAGCGCGCCGGCGACCTGCTCCGCACTGCCGGCCATTTGCATGAAGTCGCCGGCTGAAAACCGGCCGAACAACCCATTGGCCGCGCCGACGGCGTCGTTGGGGTTCATCTTGTGCAGGGCGGCGGTGATTTGCTGGATGGCATCGAGGGGGCTTTCCGAGGCGAGTTTGGCGCGGTCCAATCCGAGGGCGGCGAAGATGGAATTGGTTTTGCCGCCCATCTCGTTCACGCCGCTGAGGGCCTTGCGGACGCGGAGAATCATGGGCGCGGCGGAATCGGCGGACAGACCCGTTTGTTTTAATATCTCCTGCAATTGGTAAAGGTGGGAGACGGTCTCGCCGGTGCGGGCGCTCAGTTCGCCCAGGTGCGCGCCGCGTTCCATGGCGGAGAACATGGACTCGAAGGAAGATTTGACGATTTCACCGGCGCCGGCGAAGGCAACCATTGCGCTGCTGCTCACGCCGATTTGGGTGAGAAATTGGGAGGCTTGAAGACCAAGGGTGAATTGTAAAACGCCGGCCATATTAAGAAAAGGCTGAAGGCTGAAGGCTAAAGGCTAAAGTCCGGCGGCGGATTTCTTGCGCTATATAACCGGGCGAGGTGCGCTCGGCGGAGCCGAGCGGATTGCATTCCTGGCTGAAGGCGGCCAGGGCGAACGCCTGGGCCAGCGGCAGGCGGTCCTGCGCTTCGCTGCGGGTCATGTGGAAGTCGCGCATCATGGTTCCTAAGAGGCAGAGCCACCAGCCGAGGCCGTCTTCGGCGCCGGTGGTGGCGGAGTAAAAACCTCGCCCTCCCGCGGTTTATCTCCGTGTTGAATGACGGTCGCGAAACTGGCGGCGTAATGGCCGGCCACGGCGGCTTGTAATTTTGCCAGGACGACGGGGTGGATGGTGTCGCCGAGGGTGGTCATGGCGGTCTCGCGGAAGCGGTCCCGGCCGGTCGCCAGGAGGGCGCGGAGCCGTGGCGGTGGTGTGATAAAACAGAAAACAGTTTCCACGCTGGCGGCTTCGTCGGATTTGATTTCCTTGGCCATACGCCCGCTCGCGCGCTTCATGCGCAGCGCGTGCGCGGCGGCCTGGCCTTCGGTGGTGGATTCGTCCACGGCCGTGCCGGCGGCCAACTCCTCGCGCATGATGCGGACCACGTCGAGCAGTGGAGATTTTATCTGGGCGAGGATGGCGAGCAGGCCGAGGGTGACGGGGAGCAGGGTGAACTCGCCTACCTGGCGGCGGCCGTCGGCGAAGGCTTCAGCCAGCGGGCCGGGCAGGACGACGTCGCCGGATTTCTCCGTGGCCTCGAACTGGCTGCAAGCCTTGGCGAGGTAGGCTTTGGGGAGGCCGGTGGCGAGGTCAATGGAATCAGGAGTTGGATCTGCCAGCGGGACGCTGGCAGCACGTTTTTTTTGGGTTCGACGCGGCATAGTTTTTGGGGACTGCCGGTCCCGCAGTGCGGGACCGGTCAGCACGTTGTTAATTATTCGTAATGGCGAAGGTTGTGGGGCCAGTGGGGATCACCGGCGGGTTGTTGGTCATCGTGGCGGCCAGGGTGTTGGTGTTGTAGAGCGTCAGGGTGAGGTTGGTGCTCAACAGACCGTTGGTGCCGACGGAGCGGACAATAATCCACGCCGGCGATCCGACGGTGCCGTTGATGACGATGCGCGTGCTGCTGGTGGGCACCTGGGCAAAGAAATACCAGGTGTTGGTGCTGGTGGTGTTGGTGTATTGCCAGGCGGCCTGGTAGCCGATGAGCGCGCCGTTGGTGTCGGCGGGCAGCGGCGGCACAAACGTAAGCGTGTAGGAAGCAAAGGCTGAAGGCTGAAGGCTAAAGGCTAAAACCGCGTAAAGCGCAAACAGGAGCGCCACGCGGCAGGCGGCCAGGGCGCAGATAACGGCAAGGGACTGCCGGCAAGATGCCGGCAGCACGTTGCGGCCACGCGGTTCAAGCCGCCGCCCTACCATTATCTTCCTGCGGGTCGTCATACGGGGTCGTGATCGGCCAGGAAGGCGTTGGCCATGACGGTGCTCACGGTGTCGGTGTCCTCGCGCACAATGGTGAAGGCGGGCTTGCGGCCGCCGCGGCGGGCGCCGAAGTCGAAGTCGGGCGTGTGATCGGCCACGGTAAAAAGCAGGCCGTTGGTTTTGTGGCGGAATTTCTTGGAGACGTGAGCTTTGTAGTCCACGGCGGCGGGTTTGGTGATTTCGGGAGGCATAGGTTTTATTTGGTTAGTTGGTTCTGCCGGCAAGATGCCGGCAGCACGTTGTTAGACGATGGAGTTGGTGAACCAGTTGACGGTCATGGTGTGGTCGCCCTCGCGTTTGCGTTCAAGGTCAATGCCGTCCTCAATGAGGATGAAGTTTTTGGCGTTGGCGGCGCCGGGAACTTTCATGGTGATGATGTCGTACTGGACGGGCCAGGTGATGGCGGTGTCGTCCACGCAGGTGATCTGGAGTTCGTCGCCGTCGTTGAGGCCGACGAGGATGGCGGTGAAGCCGTTGTTGTCCTGGATGAGGGTGGGGGCGCCGCCAAGGCGTTTGTACATGATTTTTTTGACGATGGCGGTATTGAGGGCGTTTTGGAGGACGGCGTTGCCGGTGTTGGCGTTGGCGGAGCCGGTGCCCCAGCGGACGGTGGTGACGCCTTTAATTACAAGTGTGCCTGGCATAATTTAGTTGAGTGTTGATGGTTGAGTGTTGCTGGGTGAGGGATTGGTGGATTATTGGATTCGTGGATAAATGGATGAGGGGCCTGCCCCGTGTGGCTCGGAGCGAAGCGGGATGGTTGGTTTTGAACGGGGCGTGGTCATGGCATCTTCCCAAATTTGTTAATTCTTAATACAACGGACAGAGAATCCCCAGGCACGGTTAGGGTAGGCATTACCTAGGAATATAGCAGAGCCGCTATCGTACATGCGATAGGCGAAAGCTCCGGAAACACTACTCGCCCACCAAAAGCCGTTGACACTAGTAAAGTTCAGATCCCCAGTGTTATAGGCGCGGCCCCCTGCTAGGGTAAGTTTTAATGATGAACTATATGCCGTGGCGGCATTCGTAATGGCCGGAGCACTTGTGGCAAGCGTGGTCCATTCCTGTGTTGTCGGCAGACGAAAACCTGGTGGAGATGGATTATTCGTGCCATTCACTCCTTGCCACAAATCGTTATTTCCCGGACTGCGCCAATCAGGTGTACCGATAATAAACAGATTCGTTCCCGGATTGTCTGTGGAACTGGTGTTGGTCGTAGTTCCATACAACGGGGTTCCTGTCACGGGGCCTGTCCATGTTATCTTTTGATGGCCGTCTGCACGTCTACCCCATTGGAACAGGGAACCATATGCTTGATAATCATTAGCCGCTGTTGCTACGCTCTTTGCTCCGAGGTCGCGATCAAGCCAAACCCTTGTATCGGCACCAGTAACAACACCGTAGGTAAGATGGTCAACCGTGTTGGAAAATAGCGTGGCGGCTGTATTCGTCCACCAATCACCACTGAATCCTCCTGCTGCCGCCGCGCTCGGCACGGTGGTCCATTGCCCTCCGGTGGCCCATTGCCCGCCGGTCTGCCAGTTGGTGGTGTTCTGGGCCTGCGAACATCGAACATCGAACATCGAACATCCAATAACCAAAAATGTTGAAATAAAGAATTTCATGGCAGGTTGGTGCTGCAAGGAATGGTCATTACCGTTGAACCGTTCGTCCAAGTCAGCTTGCCGGTAAAGATGCCGGTGAAACTTCCGGCGGTGTAACCGGCGAAGTTCAAACCGGCCAGATTAGTCAGCGATAGCGAGGCAGATTGCGGCACATAGGGCAGTTGAGAGTAGGTAATGCCAGTCAGATTGGAGCCGGTGCCGGTGAAAATCCCCCAAATTGGCCCGCCGCCAAACACGAAACCGTTAGCCGCATACCAGGTGGCGCGATTGTTCGTCAGGCTGCCCCATGGCGTTCCATCCGACCAGACAAACGTGTTGTCGTTGGTGGCACTGGCATTTCTCCCGCCAGCATGACTCGCAGACCCGGTGACCGTGTTGAGATAACCCTCCACATGACTAAAAGGTCCGGTGACAACATTCCCTTCACCTTCTGCGTGGGCGACTGTGCCGAGGTTTGAATTGCCATAGCCTTCCGAATGACTTTCACTACCGCTGGCCGTGTTACCGTAACCTTCCGCGTGGGCTTCGCCGCCATCAGCCACATTATTCATGCCTTCGGCGTGACCAAAGATGCTGGCACTATTATTCAAGCCTTCTATGACACTCCCACCCAGAATCGTCGGGTCGCCAATCACCATCCATCGCAGATCGCCCTGGGCGAAGGTGGGGTAGTTGGTGGAGAGGTTGGGGACCGGGGAATAGACCAGCGAACCTTCCGCGCGGATCGTGCCGTTGGTGGCGGGCATGATGAAGCTGAACGGGGTGAAGTTGTTGCCGATGGGCGCGACCTGGTATTGGCTGGGCACGGCGTTGCTGATGGTGAACTGGCCGTTGATGTCCGTGGTGAAGTTGGTCCGCCAGAGCACCGCGACGCCGCCGCTGGCCGGCTGCGGGAAGTCGAGGGCGCTCACGATGCACTTGACGCCGGGAAGAGGGTTTTGTTGGGAGTCGAGGAGGGTCACCACTACATTCCCGGCAAGGGAACATTCAACATTCAACATCGAACTTCCAACCGCGTAAAGCGCTAACAGCGCCACGCGGCGGGCGGCCAAAAGAAAACAACACCTCACCCCGGCCCTCTCCCCGCCGGGCGCGGAGAGGGAGATGATCGCTTGGAAAAGTTTATTCATTTTCAACCTGGTCGGGGATTTGGGCGGCCAGGCCCATGGTGATGGCGTAGGCGTCGGTGGTGACGCCCTGGAATTGCAGCCGCTTGCTCCCATGATACCGCGGGACGGATTCCCCCGGCACATCAGTGACGCGCAGCGCACGCAGAATCTCACGGGCCTGCTCGACCAGCTCGAACATCGCGAGGCCGCCGGCGACGCCTTTCATAAGGGAATCACCCTGCTTGAGGTTGAAGCCGCGGCCGCGCGAGATGGCAATGATGAATTTGCGGTCCACCCGGCCGGACCAGTCGTCGTTCAAAGGGTCGCGGGGATTTTCTTCGTCCCACAGGATCGCCGATCGCGGAACGCCGGGGTTCTCGCCAAGGATCTCGAACAGGTGAGGCTCGTCGTTAGCCACCTTGACGGACCCGCCCACACCCTTGTGCCAGGCGGCCAGGGCATCGAGCATCAGTTGGATTTGTTCCTTGATGGTCATGTGGTGGAGGCGTTGATTTTGGACTTGCGGCTGATGATGGCGCCGGGGACGAAGGCCGGGCGTTCCCGCGCATCGAGCGATTTTTTGCGGTCGGCGATGTCTTTCAATTCCTGGCGGAAGTCATTCGCGCGGGTGGTGTAAGGATTTTTTTCGTCGGTGCCCTGGCGGCGGCGCTCGTAAATTTTCTCGCAAACAAAAATCAGGGTGGCTTCCTGCGCGAACTGGGGCACGGGCGAGAGGGGCGTGATGTAGCGGCCGGCCAGAAAGCCGTCCACGGCGAGCTGCGCGGCGGCGATGATGCGGTCGAGCAGGCCGTCGTCGGGGTTGCCGTCGCCGTCGTCATCGAGGGCGTTGAGGAGGCGCGGGGCGCTGAACTCGTCTTCGACTTGTTGTTGGGTGATGTACATCGTTATTTTTTCACGGCCACCTCACCCCGGCCCTCTCCCCGTTGCGGAGAGGGAGAAATTGCCTGATCGTCGAGAAAGGCTTTTTGCTGGTGCGGGAGGGGGTAGCTGGTCTGGCCGATGTGTTGCAGCAGACAGTGGGTGTCGCCATAAACGGCTTCGCCCAGGTCAAGCCAGCGCTGGCAGAAATACCAGTCTTCACTCAGGTAGCGGCGCGTGGTGTCCGGATATTGATAGACGCCCATGGGCCAGAGGTCGTGTTCTTTGCGGAATGTCGGGGTGCCCCCAGGTGCCGTGCCGGAGGCCGGCGCTCCAACACTAGCGATGTCGCTGGTGTATTCGATCTGCGGGCCGTATTTCAAAATCATGCGCTCGAAGACTTCGCGGGCGATGCACATGAAACCGGTGCCGATGTATTTGACGGCTTGCAGGTGGTCCGGTCGGATGGGCGGCGGCGGGACGAGGCCGTTGGCGCACCATTCGAGTTCGTTCGGGGTGCGGAGCGGATAGAGGCCGCCAACGATCCCCACGTCGTGGCTGGTGATGCGCTCGAAATCTTCGCGGGTAAAAATGATGTCGCTGTCCACAAACACCAGGTGCGAGCAATCGGTGGCCAGGAAATCGGCGGTGAGACGGTTGCGTGAGCGGGCGACGCCGTCGCCATTGTTGAAGCGGATGGTGCCCTTGATGCCTTTGGCGGCGAGGCGCAACAGGCACATGGCGGTGGGGGCGGTGATCTCGCGGTTGATGGGCAAGGCGATGAAAATCTTACGTGGGGATGAAGATGGATCTGCCGGCAAGATGCCGGCAGCACGTTGGGGCAGGGAGACGCCACTGCCGGGACGGGCGAATTTGAGGACGCCGTGTTCCGGTGAACCTGGTTTGTTTTCCAGGAGAAACAATCCCCACTTGAAGCAAATGGCGGTGATGGGCGCCACGTCCGCGGTTTGATGATACTCGCAGACCAGGGCGCGGGTCAGAGCGAGATCCAATTTTTCCACAATCTCAAGCTCGCAGCCTTCGGTGTCTATCTTGACCAGCTCCGCCGAGTCAAGAGTGGCGGCATAGATGCAATCCACGGTTTCGGTTTTGTCGGTCTGGCGGCCGCGCTGGTGAAAGCCGCAGGTGACGGGCATGTCGCCAAGGAAGATTTTGGCGGGGCCGGTGAAATTGCGGACGGCGAAGGGGAAGATTTTTATTTTAGTCTCTGCCGGCAAGATGCCGGCAGCACGCTCGAAATTTTCTTTGACCGGCTCGTAGGCGCTGATTTCAGCGGCGGGCCATTTTTTTGCGTAGTGCAGGGAGAAGGCACCGATGTTCGCGCCGATGTCCAGGATGGTGCGCGGCGGCGGGATGATGGTGAGATCGTAAGCGGCGACCTCATCGGCCATCCATTGGGGGATTTTAGATTTCTCGGATGCGGGCGTTCCGGGCACTGCCGGCAAGATGACCGGTCCCGCAATGCGGGATTGGGGAGCCGGCGATCCGTTTTTTTGAGTTTCAGTTTGCATTTTTATTTTGTGTGCATTGGCCGAACCTCGGCCTGGCTATTTTAAAAAGTAACGGCGCGGCGGAGAATGCACTAACCACCGCGCCGTCGGTTTGACAACCACGCGTCCGCGTCATGACGACGTGGTCGCAAAGACTCGTGGTTTGTTATTCGCTCGCCCAGTCGGCCTGGAGCAGCAGGGCGGTGCTGTTGCCGGCGCCGGCCGGAACGGCGACTTGCAACTGGATCGGCCCGCGCAGGTCCGGAGGCAGCGGCATATCAATGGTGCCGGCCCCGGCATAGGCGGGGGAGCCGTTGGTGGTGACGCCGGGGATGGTGGCCTGAATGCGGGGCTGGGTGTTGGCAAAGGTCACGCCGCCATCGCCGGAATCCTGGAGGTCCACGGTGATGGTTTTGGTGTTGTCCGAGTTGGCGGGCAACGCGGGCACGGTGAGCTTCAAGCGCCCGGCGCGCCAGTTGTCCGAGAATCCGGCGACGTCCACCTGGAGGTCGAGGGTTCCAGTGTTGACGTTCGCCGCCGCGGCGGGGAAATAAACTTCGAGATGGAGGGATGAATCTTTCATGATTTTATTTTGGAGTTGATCCCGCTTCGCCAGGGGCTACGCAGGACAGGGTGTTGAGTGTTGAGTGTTGATCCCGCAGAGCGGGACGGGTTCTAATGGCCGATGGCGATATAGGTGTTCGTCACATACTGGGCACCCCCGCTGTAAATGAAGTACGTGGTGGTGACGGTCGTGACGTAGGCATTGGTGGCGGCGGGGACGCTGCCAGCCAGCTCCATCATGACAACGGGCGGCGCGGAATAAACGTAGTTGGTGGCAAACGTATTGGTCGCCAAACCGCTGCTCGTGTAGGTGATGGACACGCCGGTGTTGATTCCATGCGCATACTGCGCGGCGAGCGTCTGGCCCGGCTGGGTGGCCGGGACCACACTGGCGTTGGGAAGATACGCGCCGCTGGCGGTCACGGAGTTGGTGTAGTAGGACTGGGCGTGAACCAAGGCTGAAGGCTGAAGGCTGAAGGCTAAAACAACCGAAGCCACAAGACAGAATCGAAGAATATTTTTCATGGTCGTGATTTTTTAAGTTTTGTTTTTTATTTTTGCTCCTCACCCCGGCCCTCTCCTCGTTTAGCGAGGAGAGGGAGGGCGAAGATTAATCAGAATGCGGCGGACAGTTGGATGCCGTCGGTGACCACGATCGGCACGCCGTTCATGTCGGTGGTGGGGACTTCGGAAACGTTGGCGATGTCGCGGGCGTTGCCGGTCTGGCGGCTGGCCTGGATGACCACGGTGCGGGACTGCTGGAGGCCGCCCCTGGCGCGTTTGGTGGCGAAACAGTGGGTGTACTTGATGCCGGTCGGGATGAGGGCATCGAGCTTGGCGGTCAGGGCATCCGTCCAGGGATGGGCGGCGTCAATGTTTTTAACGCAGGCGACACACCAGGGATGGGCGGCGCTCAGACCGATGAAGCCGGAGATGTTGGTGATGTTCTTGCGGAGCTGCTTGGTGGCGTCCTTGGGGTCGGCAACGTATTGCCAGACCCACGGCTTCATGTCCACGGTCTGGTTGCCGCCGAACAGGAAGCCGATGCCCTGGGGATTGTTCCAGACATACCAGACACATTCCGCGGCGGGATTGACGCTGCCAGGATTCGCGTCAATAAAATTGACGATGGGCTTGCCCGTGCGGGAATCCACCACGCCGGCATTGGCGACGCCGTTGCCGTTGTAGATTTTGAGCACGTCAATGAGGCCGGGGAAACCGCCGGCATTGTAACCCAGCCCGCCGTAGAATTGCTGGGAAAACTTGATGGCCTTGTCCTGCAAGGCCCCGGTGACTTCATCGGATTGCAGGTCGCCGATGCTGTCGCCGTCCTGCGCGGCGGCGATGACTTCGGCCTCGTCAATCGAGAGGTGCGAGTCAAAGAAGAAGGTCTCGAAGCGGCGGCGTTCATAGGCGCCGGCGCCGGGAACAACGCCGGAGTTGAAGGAGCGGAAGGCGCCGCCCTTGCTGATGCCGATCTGCACGCGGGCGGTGGTGCTGGTGCCGGGGATGGGACGGCCGGAGAGGACGGCGATCTCGGGGGCGGCGCTGATGATTTGCTGGACAAGGCCGATTTCCTTGTCGGTGCCGCGGCGAGCGGCGAGGTCCATTGCGGTTAAGAAAAGTTTTGCCATATTCGTTTAATAGTTGATTTTTATTTTTTGAAACGTGAAACGTGAAACGTGATGGGTTAGCTGCCGGCGGCGGCTTCGGCGTCGAGGAGTCCGGCCATGTCCACTTTGCCGTCCTTGCCGGTGAATTTCTTTTGGGCGCCGTCGGTGAGGCCGGTGCGGGAGCGCTCGGCGAGGGCGACGGAGACGGGGGTGTTGGCGGAAAGGATTTGCAGCGTGCCGACTTCGAGTTTCTTCAACTCATCGGCGGAGAAGGCCGAGCCGTCGGGTTTCTTGGGGACCTTGCCCTCGGCGGCGAAGGTGGCCACGAGATCGTCGCGCAGGGCGTTGAGAGTGGCGGCCTGGCCGGTCTTAATGCCGGATTCCAGCGCGTCGAGGCGCGGGATGATTTGCACCAGATCCTCGGCGCTGAACGTGAGGACCTTGCCGCCGATGGTGGCGGACAGGGTGGCAATGGCCTTGGTGCCGGCGTCCTCGATTTTCTTGAGGCGGTCGCCGAGACCGGCGGTGAGCGTGGTGAGTTCCTCGGGCGCGACGAGTTTGCCGTCCGGGAAAAGGGCGGCAAGGGTGGAGATGAGGCCGAGGCGTGACAGCACGTCCTCACGTTTGGAATCGGTCTTGAGACCGAGGACGGGCACGAGTTCTTCGGGCGTGATAGGTTTTTTCATTGGATGGTTTGCGTTTTGGTTTTGGTTTGGGGATGCCGTGCCGGAGGCCGGCGTTCCGGGAGAGGTGTTAAAAAAGTTGAGGTCAGTGATGGAACCGTTGGGAGTAAGAGCGACGGAATGGATCATGGTGACCTCGCCGCCTTCATCAAGGAGGGCCGGGGAAAGGTCTTCAAAGTTTTTCGCGCGTTGCAGGCCCAGCGGCGTCCAGACGATGTTCTCCAGGAAGATGCCGTCGTCTTCAACGGGTGTGACATCACCGTAACCGAAGATGATGGGCGGCTGGCCGTTTTTCATCAGCTCGTTATAGGCGGCCGTGCCGCGCACGGTGCAATGGTCGAAATCTATGGCGACGCGGTCGAAGCCTTCGCGCTTCTGATTGGCGGACAGGACGGCGGCGGTTATTTTGCCGGCGCGGTAGTTGCCCTTGGTGGAGGGATTGTCGCCCCAGGAAAAGATTTTAAGGCGGGTGGGGAGCGCAGCGCCGGTGAGGGCGTGGTTGGAAATCTTGAAAGTTTTTAGCTGCGCGTCGTCTATCACGATGCGCACTGTTTCACGGATTCAGGAAAAGCGTAAGCGCACGCGGCGGACAAGGCGGACAAGGCGCGGATTATTTAAAAGGGGGAAACCGCGTAAATCACTAATAGCTCCCCGCGGCAGGCATCGAACGCTGAACATCGAACGTCGAATGGGGGGAATGTAAGACAGAAAATGGAAGCGCCAAGAAAAATCGAAGACCCATTCCGCGTGAAACGTGAAACGTAAAACGTGACAGCGCCGCCTGGCAGTTCACGTTTCACGCATCACGTTTCATTCCACCTGTCTCTCGATGGCGCGCATCATTGCCGCGCCGATTTTTTCCTCGGCCTTGGGCGTGAGCTTGCCATTCTCAACCGGAAAGAATGGACGCGGCGGCGTCTTGCCGTCGGTCGAGCCGAATTGATGGACGACGCCGTAAGGGAATCCTTTGGCGAGCGCGGAGTTGGAAACTGTCGCGTGGTCACTGCCCACGTCCAGATGGAAACTCAGCGACAGCACGCGGGATTTTTGGAGATAGCTCGGGGAGCCGTCTTTTTTTTCTTTCCAGATACGGGGCCGATAGGATGCTCCGGCGTCATTGAAGGTGCCCATCGTAATACTCATGAGGGTAGTGCCGCCGGCGCGATAAGCTTTCTCTGGATATTTGGCGGCGTTCGCCGCCCGGGTGAGCGTGGGCGAAATGTCGTTGCGCGTGATTTTAAAACTGAAGCCGGCCATAGGTTATTTTTTTATTACGACTCCTCACCCCGGCCCTCTCCTCGTTTAGCGAGGAGAGGGAGAAGGCCCTACCAATCAAGGTAGGTCCAGAGGGTGCCGGTGTCGAGTTTGGTGTTGCGGGCTTTGGTTTCAAATTCCTGGAAGACTTCCGGGTCGTATTTGGCTCGGAGGTCTTTCATGGACATGGTCAAGTCGTCGGGGTGCCAGCGGAAGGCGTCCGGATCGTCCGGAGCGCTCACGTCGTGGCGCTGGCCATCGCGCATGAGGTTGCCGTTGTGCAGTTGCTTGAGGGCCGGGCCTTCGATGACATTCTGGTCTTCCGGGTTGTCGGAGGCGTCGCCTTCAGCGCGCGCCTCGTCCACAAGGTCGGGATTCATCGGGCGCGCGTAGCACACGCAGCCGAGATGGCCCCAGGGTCCGTAATGGTCATCCCAAAACGGATCATCCTTGGGCAGGATCACGCCGTTCAACGCGAGATGGCTTTCGGTGGGCACCTGGCATTCGCCGTGGAGATATTGGAGGCAGGTGGTGTCGTCATCAGCCTGGGCGACGCGCCAGACGCTGGCGCTGAATGCCTGAAAACCGTTGACGCGGAGAATCATTTCGGCGCGGACTTCGGCGCCGTCACCCAAATAGGGGTCAAGCGCGTCCATGATTTCTTTTTTGGATTCGTCCCAAGTTTGCTCCCCCAGCGGGATGGCCGCGACGCTGTCGCGGACGGTCTGCAAGACGTTCGCGCCGGCAATGCCGGTGATGGTGAAGACACGGGCCTTCAGCTCGGGGAGCATGGCGCGGAAGACCTTGCCGCTCACTACAGGCTTGCCGGCGATGAGAGCGGCGGCCTCTTTGTGCGGCGATGGTTTAAAAAAAGCGTCCATAGTCCAAAGTTCAATGTCCAATGTCCAATGTCAGTCGGATCATACAACTTTGGACTTTAGACCTTGGGCTTTGGACTGCCCTCCGCCGCACCTGTCGCCGCACACACTTGCAACGCTTCCTCCAGAATCTCCTGGACGCGCTGAGGCTGCCAGTCGGCGTAGAACAATTTCAGCTTTGCTTCGCAGTCCGCGCGCGAGGTGCTGCTCAGGACGATCTGCCGGACCGGAGCGAGCGCGCCGCGAAAGGCGGCGGCGAGGGCGGCGGAATGTTTCTCGACGATGGAGTCTATGGGCGTGGGCTTCGGTTGCGGATCGCCAACGGAAAAGACGGTGAAGGGAGTTGGTTTCTTAGAGTTTTTATTTTGGGGACTCGTGGAACTCGTCCCTCCGAAGCCGGGATCAAGCGGCGCGGGGGGGATGATGCGCTCGAAGGGGATGCCGGTGCGCTCTTCAACGGTCGGGATCGCATCATCGGTGGGTGTCCAGCCGGCGGTGCTCATGGCCATGAGGAAATCGGCGAACATTTTGGCGTCAACGTCGCTGAGGCCGCCCCAGACGAGTTTGATCATGCCTTTCAAGCCGTTCATGTCGCGGAAGGGAATGACGAGCTGCTGAATGACGGTCTCGGACAGGCTGGATTGGTCGAACATGCGGTAGTCTTCGCGCACGCTTTGCTGCATCTGGTTCGCGCCGGCGTTGAGGCCGTGCGGCTTGCTCCCGGAATCCAGGCCGGTGATGAGCTTGGAAATTTCGTTGTTGCACAGGTCGTGGAAAGTTTTGTGGCCGTCCGCGCCGCCGGCGACCATGGCCTCTTTCAAATCAATGCGGGAACTTTCGTCCACGACGAGGCCGCCGATGCTCCGGGCCAGGTCGAAGGCTTCGCGCAACAGCGCCACGGCCGCGGCGTCCGTGGCGTCGGTGTAGCCGACGGGGAAGGGCGAGCCGAAGCGCTCCATGAAGCGGGCGAACCATTCGCGTCCCAGATTGCGGAAATACCACCAGAAGAGAATGGCGCGGAAGGGGCCGCCCCAATTATCGCGAAAGCCGGTGAGGAGATGGCCGCGATGGACCATGTGGCGCGTGCGGTCAAGATACTCGGCGTGGGTGGCGTCGTAGATGATGCGGCCGTTCTCGCCGATGGGCCAGAGTTTCAAATACGGCTCCCAGCGATTCAAGTCCATGATGTAGGGCGCCTGGTTCAAACCATTGGCGGGCGTCTGGATCTGCTGGATGCTTGAGGCGGTGCCGCTCCCGAAGCCTCCGAGTTGATAGGCCCACTGGTAACAGAGCGCCTGCGGGTTGACGGGCACGAGGCGGGCCAACGTGAATTGCAACTGCGGTTCATCGCCGGCCGGTTCGCCGGCGGGCTGCATTATTTTTTCGACGATGGAAACTGGCCAGCCGCAATTTGAGTCCATCAACGCAACGAGACCGTCGCGCCAGTTTGCGCAATCGGATTTCGCGCGGGTGAAGGCGGCGGCCAGGGCGACGTCGTCGGGGTTGTCTTTGTCCGCCGGCATGATGGCAAGCGGCTGGGCGAGGAGGGCGAGCTTGCGGGTGTTGATCTCGGCCTGAATATGGTTGTCGGAAAGGAGGACGTCGCGATAGAGGCGGAAGAGATTATAGGTCTGGCCGTTCTCGGCCTCGCGGATGGCATTCTGAATGTCGTTGGCGGTGATGTCCTGGGTGATGTTGCTCGGCTCGAACCTAGGCGAGAGGGTGGCGCCCTGCTGAAAGGGCGGAGCAACGGGCTTGCCGCGCGACGCGGGTTTGGACTCACCGAAGGAGGCGACGGGGATGCCAAAGAGTTTGAGATGTTTCATGGTAATTTATTTGGTTCTGCCGGCAAGATGCCGGCAGCACGTTTGAAATGGGTGCGCGTAAAATCGCTTCGCGATCACGCGGCAGGCTTGGGTTGGGTAAAAATTCGATTTTGCTGCGATTAGACCATTCACCAGAATCAATCTGCGGCGTTTCGCGGAGGGGTACAAGGCGTCCGGGGCGCTTGCGGGTTGGGAGGGGGGTGATCATAACGTGGAGGTGCTGGCAGGCCGCGTAAAAGGCTTCGGCAGGACGGCGTTGGGCAGGGCGGTAGCCGGGGGCGGGACGATGGTCATGCCTTTGTTGCCGGTGAGGGCGTGCAGGGCGAGTTTGGTGGAATCAAAGGTGTCGCCGTGCCGGCCCATCACGTCCGGCTCGCATACGAACTGCCCGCGTTCCTTTTTCACCAGGCGAAAATCTTCACGCACGTAGCGGACGGCCGGCAACGCCAGAAGGTTGTCTTCCAGTTCGGAGACGAGGGACTCGCCGAGTTGTTGCTTGCGGTTGATGTTGGGCAGGCCGGGGCGCTCGATGGTTTCGCTGGCGACAACAAGGTCAACATAAACTTCGCCGCGAAATTCCTTGCGTGCGTCGGTGGCAAAGTAGCGTTCGTTGGTGGAGTCAATGCAGAGGCGTCTGGCGCGGCCGCCGGTTTTGCGCGCCTTGACGGCCAGCAATATATTATGGACGCGCTCCAGGGCCAGGGCCGGGTCGGCGGTCTTCCAGACGAAGATGGCGCGGGCAATGGAATCGTTGCCGACGCGCTCGATGACGGTGAGGGCCGATGGGTTGCTGGTCTGCTTTTCCGTGGTGGCCAGGTCCCAGCCGAGACCGACCGTGCCGTCGGTCAGATGTTCCTTGAGCCAGATCAACGCGGCGTCCATGTCGGTGTCGGCTTCGATCTGGAAAAATTCACAGGGTTGCTCGCCACCGGGCTTGCCGCGTTGCTGGGCATTTTCCAGGAGCAGGAGCGAGCAGGCTGCGGTGCCGCCGACAACAAACTTGACGGCATAGTTGCGGTCCCAGGAATCCTTGTTGTGATCGCGGCGGCGGGATTCATCCGGGGTGATGGCCTCGCCGGTGTCGTCGTCGTAGAGGGGCACGCCGTCCAGCGCGGCGTCCCAAGCGGTGACGCGGCGGACAAAAACGCCCAGCTCGCTGGTGTAAGTGTTGCCCTCCGCGCACGGCGGTGGATTCCAGTTGATGGGCGGGCAAAGCAGCTCGAATGAATAATGGGTATCATCCGGCGGCGGGGTGGTGGTGAGCAGGCAGCGGAAATACGGGTTGCTGGAAATGATGGGCTTGACGGCTTCCCAGACTTCAAGGAATTTTTTCACGCGGCCGACTTCATCAAGGATCAGGTCGCCGGTCTCGCCGACGGCATCCGGGGTGAGGGCGACAACCTTGGTGCGGCTATAGATGGTGCGGGAATGGTAGAGTCGGAACTCCAGGCGTTGGGACTCGTAAAGTTCGGCGAAGTCGGCGGGGGTGATGCTTTTGGAGCGGTCGCCGGCCAGCCGTGCGTTCACCATTTCCTCGGGCTTGAGCACCTTGCCGGAGTCCGCATCCACGAGAGAAAGTTCCATTTTTGCGCGGGCGGCCATGGCCACGAGCATCTGGAAAGCGCGGCTCATCTGCTCGCTTTCCTTGCGGACGATTTCACGGCCGAGATCGAGTTTAACGGAGCCGAAGACAACGGTGTGCCCGGCGGTGCGCATCATTTTTTTGAGCGCGATGCGTCCGGCGTCGGTGGTTTTGCCGTATTGGCGGCGCGTCAGGAAAGCGCAGATGCGATGGGCTTCAACATCCAGCTCAAAGGCGACCTGGCCGGCGCGTGGTTGATAGATGGCGAGCATGGTTCATGCGGCGGCTGCCGAACCTCGGCCTGGGATTACCGGTTTCCAGGTGCCGGGAAACATGAGCTGTCCAAGGCGCTCGATTTTGTCGGCGTTCGAGCTGTCGCTGTTCGCCACGTCGAGGGCGTTCCTGGCCGCGTGCCATTTCAAAAACAGTTCGCAGGTCTCGCGGCGGAAGATTTGTTCGTCCAGATCAATCTGCCGGTCCTTTTGCTTGAGCTGCTTTTTTTGGATCGCGAGTTTGACGTCGGTCTGCTCGGTGTTGCGCAGGCTGGAAAGCGCGGCGGCGATTTTTAAAAGGCCGTCGGGCGAGAAACGTTTTGGCTGGCCATCTTCCGTTTTCCCGGCATCGCCTTCGGTTGCCTCGTCCATGACTTCGAGGAGTTCGAGGAGCTGGCCTGAGGCGATGGCGGCGGCGCCGTCCGCGATGCTCGCGCCGCCGGCGCGCGATTGCTCGGCGGCATAGCGGGCCAGCTCGCGCGTGCGATCAATGCGTCCGCGCTGGCGCTGCCAGTCGGCAAAGCCGCCGTCGCGCCAGGCGCTGAGATTATTATCGTTGATGAGCAGTCCCTCGAAGTCTTCATCCAGAATGCGCTTGACGGTGGGGTGAGTGTTCAGCCAGGGGAGGATCTTGCCGGCGGACTGGCCATCGAGGAGGCGCTGGTTGAGTTCCTCGCGGAGCTTGACGGGGAGGCGGGCGATTTTTCCGGTGCGGGCGGACATATTATTTATATGGCAGGGGGCGTAGCAGCACCGCCCTACCGGGATTATGCAGCAGGCCGGAGAAGCCGGTGCGGCGCCAGGCGGCGAGGGCGCGGTCAAAGCGGGCGATGCGGGCCAGAAAAGGGCGCGACTCAATTTCCCGGACCACGCCGGGGATGACGGCGCCGTAAAGTTGGTGGAGTTGAGGGGTCACGCGCGCCTTTCGTAGGCGAGGACGCCGGCGGTGGTGGCCTGCCAGTAGCGGGTGTTGCCGAGCGGGTCAAACATGGCCAGCACGAGCGGCGGATTATAGCCGGCCAGCAAGACGAGCGCGGCTTCCACGTCCGCTGCCGGCGTCTCCAGGCCGCGGGCGGTGCGGACATGGCTGGCGACGGTGTGCAGCGGCAGGGCGGCGCGCTGGCGGACGGCCAGGATTTCGAGGACGAGGTGGCGGAGTTCTACGCGTTCGGTATCGGTTAAAGTGGTCATATTTTTTTGGCGCTCATTCACAGTTCCAGTCGCGCGGCCTCGCCGCGGTCGCTGATGTTCCATTTCATTTTTCCAGCCAGGCCCGGCACGCCGACGATCCATCGGCGCACGTTGCAGATGGCGATGGCGGCATCCAGCTCGGCCAGCGAGATGTTTTTACCGAGGCGCACGTACAAATCGCCGTGGATTTGCAGCTCGGTGAATTGGCCGCCGTCGAGGTCATGCAGCACGTCCAGGATGGCATTGCAGATTTTTATTTCGCGCGTTGTCATGGGGTTAATCGGCGGGTTCAATATCCACGCCTAGTTTCTGTGCGATTTTGCCCAAGGCGAACATGAGCCGCTGGTTGCGGTTGGCATTGTTGATTGTTTCCTCGAGGCGCCAGTGTTCGAGAACGTCGAGGCGACGGTCGATGTGCTGGTGCTGCAGTTTGCAGAGGCCGTCGTTGAACGGATGTGGCGACTTGCGAAATTCGGGCGGCGGCTCGTCGTCTATCTGAACCTTGGCCGGTTTGCGGAAGCCCAAGACGATGCCGATGATGACGGCTGCCAGGCCCAGCAGGCAACCGAGGGTGATGAACACCCACTTGAGAATCTCGGCGGGCACGCTGGTGAGGTCGGCCTGGGCGAGTAGCATATTTATTGAGGGGTGATGATCAGCTCTCCGAGTTTCATCTCCGGGTGCTTCCGGTTATTCGCCAGCCGGTTTTTGCACACCGTGGTTTGGAGATGACAGTCAGAGAACAGCTCTCGGTTTAGTGGCACATCATTCAAAGTCAGAATCCATTTGCCCTTCAGCTTCTCCACGCGGCTGCGGAGCTGGCGCATGTCGGCGGCCTTCCAGCTCTCATAAGCGGACTGGCGCGTCTCCAGGTAGGGCGGGTCGAGAAAGAAAAACGATTCGCGCGAATCGTAGTTGGCGAAGCAACGTTCGTAGGGGATGTTCTCCACCACCACGCCGTTGAGCCGCTCGCGCGCCCTGCCTAAAAGTCCGGCAATGGTTTTGTGTTCAAAGTTCACGCCACCGCCGGATGTCTTCGCCACGCCGAAGCTGTGCATGTTCCCGCCGAAGCTCGTGCGGTTCACCAGGAGAAACCGCGCCGCGCGTTGCAACTCAGTGACGCCCGGCTGCGCAATGAAGTCGTGCAGGTTTTCCCGGCTGGACAAAAACCAGTTCAACTCGCCGATCAGCGCCGGCAGATGGAATTGCAAATTGCGGTACAGTGCGACCAGGTTGCCGTTTATGTCGTTGACGATTTCCACCTCGGCCCGGTCCTTGGCCAGCAGGACCGCCAGGCTTCCGGCAAACGGTTCGCAGTAGCAGACGTGCGGTGGAATCATCGGCAGGATGTGTTTCAACATCCGGCTTTTGCTTCCCGGCCAGCGCAGGATCGGGCGCACGCGTTGGGTGGGTGGGGAGGACTGACTCATAAAATTTGAATCCGTTTCTGATACGCGAAGATGTTGTGGTCGGCCATGAGCACGTCCGTCTCGTGCCGATACGCGGCCCACAGGCCAAGCGCATCCGAGAAAAACGTGGTGAACAGCGACGGATTCAGGTCCCAGCCGCCGCCGACGGGTAGGAAGATTTCCTGTCCGCAATGTTTGTAGCCCAGCAGCACGCCGGGCACGCGCGGCACGATGTCGTTTTGATTCACGACGCGGAACGTCTCTTCATACAGGGTTTCGTTATAGAGATTAGCGAACGCGCGGTCGCCTACGCGGGGCTGGCCAAAGGTATAGACGCCGCCAATTGGAAATTTGAGACGCTGTAATTCGAGCGCAAAGTCAATAGCCTCCCCACCGCCCTTGGAATGACCCGTCACGAAGATTGGACCGCCGGTCTCCGGCACAGCACGACCGGAACCCGCGGTGACGGCGGACGGCAACGTGCTGCCGGCATCTTGCCGGCAGTTTTTAATCGCGGTGATTAAATCCGCCGTGATGGAGTCCACGTCCTCCTTGAAACCCTCATGGATCTCCGCCGGCCGTCCATCGTAGGCGTGGAAGTATTTGGCTCGCGGATGGTCTTTCAGGATTTTGAAATTCTGAATCCAATCGCGCAGGCAAGACGAACCACGGAAGGCGACGGAGATGCAGTTGCCCTCGTTGATGACTACCGCCGCGGCGTCCCTGTCGCGGTTCACGAAGAACTGGCCTGACACGCCCATTGCCTCCAGGCTGCGGCTGGTCTGGCCATTCGCCGCGGCGCAACGCTCCGCGCAGGCGCGGGCGTTGGGCCACGAGAAACCAAACGGCGTTGGGTCAAGAGGCAACATGGTTAAGGAATTGGGAACGTCGAACATCGAACATCGAACTCTGAACATTGAATCAGGGAAAACACGTGCCGGTTTTTCGTTCGGACTTTGAATGTCGCCGAATCAGGACCACCGGCAAACCCCGCGCCCGCTTCACGTGTTGCGGGCCTGATGTTTGGTTTTATAAAGAACACTTTGCTCATGGTAGGGTCCCGCATTGCGGGACTGCGCCGCCGGCGTCGCGGCAGCGACGTCCTACCAATTCAGTTATGGCGTGTTGGTTGTGGTGACCGGGATGCCCGGGATGACCGGAATGACGTTAGTAATAACCCCCGCGGCGGTGCCTACTGCGGGCGTGAGTCCAGTCAGCACCAAAGCCGTGCCGCGCAACTTGCGAGCGCCGATTTGGGCGGTGGTCTCCGCTTTGGATTGCAGGTCGGCGGCATTGCCAGTGGCGAACTCTTCGGCCCCTTGCTGCGAAGTCAGACCCATGTCAGCCGCCATGCTGGTGGCATAATTCGGTGTGGCCACCGAAGCCATCGTGTTGGATGAACTGCCTATGGAGACCGGAATCATCTGGTAGAAGTTCCGGATCAGTCCAAGCCGGACGTGGGGAATTTGCGACACCGCGTCGGCGGATACGTCAAAGCCGAGCACGGTGGATTTAACCGCGATGATGTCGCGCCGTGGCGCGGTGTTGCAGCCGGTGATGGCGTTGCAGCCGACGACCAGCAGCGCTGCCGTCGCTATGAGTGGAATCAATCTTGTCATTTTCATTTTCAGTTTTCCTTTTTGGTTTGCGAAGCCGTCCCGCATTGCGGGACGGTCATGGGATTTTTGTTTGATGGTGGAAATTTATTTCAGGCGATTTGCTTTCTTCAGAGCGGCTATCGTCGCGTTCAAATTTGCAACGTTCGTTTGCAAAACCGTCACGTTCGTATCCGTAACCGCAGCGTGCGCTTGCAACTGTGTGATGGCTGGAACGAGCACCGGCGCCGGAACTGGCAGAATGACTTTTGCATTGACGCCCTGCCGGTTCGTGCTGCTTTGGGAATCGGTCGTCAACGACGTCGCCTTGACCGTTCCATCCTGCCGCACGTCGCTCGCACTGACGACGTAACTGACGGCGTTGGGATAGTCATCGTATTGGCCGGAGGTCAGCGTCGTGCGGAACAGCGTGATAGAATGCGTCACGTAATCCGGCGTCGTGATCGTCACGGCCAGGCCGGTGACGTCGCAGTCCAGGGGATTATACCGCAGATCGTTGGCCACCGTGACGCCGTAGCGGATGGTGTCGCCGGGACTGCACGCCTGCGTGTCCGTGTAAAAGCCCGTCCACAAGGTGATGCCGGAGCAGCCGGGAGGAGTTTGTTGGGCAAAGGCTGAAGGCTGAAGGCTGAAGGCTAAAGTTAAAGCCAGCAGCGAAAGACTGAATCGGATTTTATTTTTCATGGGATTTTGGTTTTGAAGGACGGCAGCCGAGGACGGGAACAAGCGAGCGACCGCCTGCCGGAGGAATGTCGCCCGGCTGCCAGAATGTTTGAGTGAGGTCGCTCGCATCACGCGGGCGATTTAATCACAGGCGGGAAAAAGGCGTAAGCGCACGCGGCGGACAAGGCGGACAAGGCGCGGAAATTATTTGAAGGGGGAAACGTCGAACATCGAACTCCGAACTCCGAATGGGGAGAAAGTAAGCACAGGAAAGAGAGGCACCAAGAAAAATCGAAAACCCATCTCAAGTCAAAAGCAGAAATTGGGAAAGCTGAAATGGTGAAATACTATTTGCCGCCGCATTGGGTGCAGTGAGGGCGATGGCTGGCGTTGACGATGCCCACGACGATCCAGACGGGAATCCAAAGGCCGCAAAGGAAGAGCGTGACGAGCGCGTGGACGAGATTGTTGGTGCCGGGCCGGGTGTGCAGCGTGAGTTTGCCGCACGTCTTGCAAAACTGTTGGGAGTGGACTTCAGCCACGATAAAATTATTTAGCGACCGCTGGCGGCGTCCAGGGCGTTCCGTAATCGTAAGACTCCAGAACTCCGTAGGGATAACGAAAAACGCCCACGCGCATGGCAACAATTGGATTCCCATTATTCAACACCGCGCCGGTTGTTAAGGCGTCCTGATGGGGAAAGTTTTTTATGAAGACTGTTTTTTGGATGGCCGTGCCTTGTGATCCTTCAAAGATAAAATCAACGGTGATCCCTCCATCCAGAATCTGATTAACTTTCAGGTAGGTGGGGTTGCTGGCCGCTGGCAGCACAAACCAATTGGTGGACCCGGCGGGATGATAAACCGTGCCGGCAACTTTACGGAAGCCGGCGGCTTGCTTGATTTGCAATTCCCGCTGTTCGGAGTTTTGACCAAACGTCAGCGCGCACGACGCGAGCAGGATGAGGATGGTGGTCTTCATGGGGACAGGTTGGGCTTGATTTAATTCCCGTCAAGCGCAGTCTGTGCGCGGTTCCTCAAACCGACGTTCAGGAAAGGGCTATGAACGCGCGACTGCTTTTGGATGATGACTTGCGGCAAAGGGTTTCTCATTTGTCAGTGAGTGAAATCAGGATTTTATTGGTTCAATTGGAATGCGAAGCGGCGGCCCTGCGTATTTTTTTGCGCGCCGCTGATGCCGATAAGAAACGGCGCCGTGCGGCCCCACCTCGATCATCGGGTCCGAACCGGCTTTGGAATTGACGGGTCGCGCCGGCGGTGGCGCGGCGGGCTGGCTGGAATCTTTCAGCTCCAGGCCGGCTTTTAAATCGGCCTCTAAAAGTCCCCTAATGTAATTGGACAGGCTGCGCCTTTGAGATCGCGCCACGGCCCGAGCGTCGGCCAGGAGCTGTTCCTGGCCGGAGAAGGAAACCGTGTGCGTCGTGTATCGTTTTTGGCCCACGGAAGGAGGATAAACCAGTTGAAAAGATTTTTCAAAATAATTGTTGACGTAACTTAAGCAGACTGCTTAAGTCTTAAGAAACGATAGATATGGCCAACAAAACAGGAAACATTGCTCACGGATTAAGCATCTCGCCGGAATTGCTGGAGGACGCCAAGGAGCGGGCGCGGTCGCAGGGCCGCAACTTCAGTTCGCACATTTGTTTCCTGTTGAGGCTCGACATTTACGGAGACGAAAATTATGGCCGCAAATCCAGTCGGAAAAGGGACCGTTAACGTAACGGTCAATTTGCTGGCGCAGGAGCGCCTGATTCTCGGTCGGCTTGCCTTGAGCGACGACCGGAGTCTGGGGGAGTTTATCCGGCGCATGGTGGTGACGGGACTGCGCACGGTGAATCCGCAGTCGGCGAGCGACATGGAAGAGGCCCGCCGAAAACATTACGAGCAGATTTTGCTGAATTTCAGATGACCATCTTTACCAACCTCTTTCAACCCGCGGTGGTGGCGGCAACAACTTCAACGCCGTCCCCTCCACTTTATCGCCGCCGGTTGACCATGGAAAATCCACCGGAGCGCGCGGCATCGTTTCTCACAATTCAGTGCCGCGCGCTTTTAAATTTATGAACAAATACGATGAAATCATGGGCGCCATCATGCGCGCCGAAACCGTCAACGAGCCGGCGCAGCTCGACGAAACAATCAACGACGCGCTGATGTTGAGTGAAATCAACTGCACCCAGGCGGCGCTGCTCTTGCGCTCAGTTCAGCGGCGCGCAGACGCCATTGTGCAACTGGCAACGATATGAGCTACGACCGCACCACTCAAATTCTGAACGCGCGCTCGCTGGCCGAGTTCCGCGCCCAGGAAGAGCTGGAGGACTCGGCACGGATGGAATTTCTGCGGCGGCTGCACCAGGCCGGTCTGGAACTGACGCCGTGGGAGACGCAGTTTGTGAATGATTTTATTGCCTCGCCGCGTGGCTTCACCCCGAAGCAACGCGAGAGCGTGGATGAGATCAAGAAACTTTACGGGCACCGATTATGACTAAGGACTTCGACATGGCCTTGGATATTTTGAACGCCGTCCGCCAGCCGCGCGAATGTTTAAGCCAACAGGATATTGCCCTTGTCTGTGGATGTTCAAGGTCGCTGATCCATCAGATCGAGCACCGCGCTTTGCGTAAAATCCGCACACGCATTCGTCAGGAAATGGGATTGAGCTTCGATGAATGGTTCAAACTGGGCAGCCAAAATTTATGACCACTCAACAATTCATCCATCGCCACTCGAAGTTTCCGCCGACTACTCAAAACGTTTTCCTGCTCGGCCTGGCCGCCGGCGCGGCGCTGGTGTCAATCGTAGCCGTCCTGGTTTCTTTTTCCCCGTGAACTCTCAACCCTCAACCCCCAACCACGTAAAAGGGCTTCACCCTCACGTGGCAGGCCCTCAACCGACCACGATGCCGTGCTGCGTGACGGTGGAGGAGTTTCTGGCTTATGTCCGCACCCATCACCCGCTGCGCAAGCGCGCGGTGGCGGATGCCTGGGCGTGCCTGCAAATCTGGTTCTGCAAGCATCCGCAAAATTCCCGATGGAACTGAATTATGAACATTAAAAAACTGTCCGATACGTTGCACATCTTGGGCCTCAAATTCGGCGGCAATCTCAGTCTGGTGAAAGCAAAATTCGAGGAGGGCAAGCGCGGGGATGATCCTGAAATAGAAAGGCTGATGGTTGAGGCGAATGGTTTGAGCGCCAAAATGGGCGGAATGCTTTACGCCGCCAGCCTGCTGCTGAACGAAGACGAAATGAAACGCTTCATCTACCGACCGGGAATTATTGACGACAAAATGGTGGCCGAAACGGTTGCCAACATCGAAAAATCTCTCCTATGAACCAACTCAAAATTGTCCAAAAAATCAGTCAAATACCGAAAAAAGCCGGAATGGGTCATCAAATTGGAAGCGACTTCCAATTTGCCCGCCAAGCCTGTATCCGCGCCCTTGACCACCTTAACGGCAGCCGTCAACTGTGCATCGTAGCCGGCCAGATGTTGCGCGAATTGAGAGACCGGTGCCGGCATGGCGAGTTCATGCCGTTGTGTGAAGAAAACATCCCGGAAATAACCCACCGGACAGTCACCACCTGGATTCGCGGCGCCGAATCAGTGACGAAGTTTTTGAAATTCCCCGACGCGATTGAAGTGGACAGCGTGGTGACGCCGCTCTCGGAAATCCTCACCGCCGATGATAAGAATTTATCCAAAGAAGGCCGGACGTTCAAGCAGACCTGGTTCAACTGGACCAACGGCAAAAGCATAAAGGAAATCACACTCGGCGACGAGGTGGCGGCTCTCTCGCGATCCTTGGGCGGGAAATACGGCAAGAATGCCGGCGGCGGCGGCGACCGGAAGGATTTCCCCAAGTTCATCGGCAAAAAACTTTCCCAGCTCACCACGCACCTGGAGCACTACAAAAATTTCACCGGGCCGCAACTGGAGCGGACGGAAAGTTTGTTCAAACAGAACATCGCGAAGTGGCCGACGGGCGCGCTGGAGATGGCCATGCGTCACTTCAAGGAAGAATTGAAAACACGGTAACGCGTAAAACAAACCCCAAACGACGCGTCGCCAAAAACATGAATCAAGACGAACCAAATTTTTTCGGGACGAACGGCGTTAAGACCGGTGAACACACGTCTGCGGCGAGGTCAGAGCCACCGATTGGTCCCGCCGATTGCGGGATCGAAGCTGGTGAAACCATTACCCGCGGGCGCACCGGCAGACCAAGTAGTCCCGACACTTTGCCAGAGGATTTTAGTTCTGCCGGTCCCGCAGTGCGGGACCGGACAGCACGTTACTATACGGACGACGAGCTGAGGGAGGCGAACGAGCGCAAGGCGGTTTGTGAAAAGTTTCTTGAACTCACGCGCGGCGATTATTCACAACGCCAGGCAGCGGAGGCGTGCGGCAAGTCGCCATCATGGTTCAGTGGCTACGATTCCATGCTAGCCCGGTATGAGCGCGAGGGTCTCGCGGGCCTGCTGCCGCAGCGGCCTACGGGCGCAGTGGCGGGCAACCTCACGGCGCAGATCGAGGCGCTCGATTGGTTCCAGCCGGCAGCGGAGTTTTTCTACCTGATCACGAACCGCACGAACGTGGCCGGCAGCGTGCCGGAAGCGATCCGGCGCGTCATCAGTTTGCCCAATCTGCCAGTCGGTTGGACGAAGACGATTACGCGGCGGTTTCTAAAGAAGCTCGGCAGGGCAGAGTTGCCGGTCTGCCCCGACGCGCTGCGCGAAACAATTCTCGGCCGCCAAAAGGCCGGGCAACCGCTGGTGCCGGACCGCATTGCCCGGGCCATCACGCGCATTGTGACACGGAATGTCATCGAGCAGTATCGCCGTCCGCACGAAGCGGGGCTGAATAATTTGCAATGTCCGGGCACGATGATGATGACGCGCTGGAACGGGGTGCGGGAATTTGTCCGCGCAGGGGACATCCTGGAACCGGATGACGGCTCGATAAACTTTCCGGTGTGCATCCCCTGGACGTCGCCCAATGGCGGCTTGATCACGGAGACGCCGTGCTCCGCCCGTTACGGCGTTATCGTCGGGCGCTTTCAATGGTTGCGCTCAATAGATGTTGCTACACGGTTCCGGCCGGGCTGGGTGTTCGTGGCGCGGTCGCGCGGCGGTTATCGCGGCGCGGACGTTCTCACTCTTTTGCACGGACTCACGATTCAGCATGGCGCTTGGGAGGTCTATCGGTGCGAGCAGGGGGTGTTCAAAAGCAATCTGGTGAAGCAGGCCATCAAACTGCTTGGCTCGCGGTTGCATACGGTCATCTCGCCGCATTCCAAGCCGTTCATCGAGGGCGGGTTTAATCAGGATTGGACGAAGCTCTCGGTGCACTTCCCGCAATGCGACATCGGGCGGTATCGGGGCGATACGGAGGAGGCGAACAAGGTGGTGCAGTCTTGCCGCCGCGGCGCGACGGACCCGCGCAGATATTTCCCGATGCTGGCCGATGCGCTGGCCGCGTTCACGCAGATCACGGAGGAGGAGAATCGCACGCTGGTTAAATCCCGCAATTCAGGACAGTGGGTGCCGGAAGAGAGGTGGGCGCGCGAGACTGGCCAACAATCCACCAATCCATCAATCCATCAATCCGCTCGTCCACTTCGGAAAGTGGACGAGGCTTTAATGTTTATGTTCGCGCCGTTCGCGATGGAGTGGACGGTCAAGGGAATGCTCGTGGGCGGGCGCGTGCCGATATTCGAGGATATGTCCGTGCCGTTCGATTTCTCGGCGCATTGGCTTCAGGAATTTTCCGGGGCGCGGCTGCGTCTGCATTTCGATCCTACTGCGCCTCACTGTCTGGCCACTCCTGTGTTACTCCAAGCCTGGAACGGGCATCGCGCGGGCGAGGTGTTGCCGCCACTCACGCAGGTGAATGAGACGACGGGTTACATCCGCATGGTGCTCGGTTGGGGCGAGGATTCCGGCACGGCGGGTCTCAAGGCGAAGCAACAGGCGGCGGTGGCCATGCGGCGCGAGGTGCGCACGGTGATGCCCGGCGGCAAGAGCGGATATACGAAGAGCGAGATGAAGGCGCTGGAATCTCACGGAATAATTCAAAGGGATGGGGAACAAGTCCAAAGTCCAAAGTCCAAAGTCCAATGTCCAATGAGGAGTAGCGCCAGCGAACGCGCGGCGCGCGTAGCCGAGACGGAAAAATTTGAACGGGAGAATCAACACCTGTTCGTTTGACAACCACCAAAACAAAATGCACAACGACCGAATCAAACAACTCCGCGCGCTGGCGCGGGATGTTCAGAACTACCAGATCGAACGCGGCTGGAGCGATTCCAAAATCTGCTCGCAGATCGCGAACATCGGTTCCACGAAAACTTACAAGCGCATCCTGGATGAGGCGGACCCGCTCGACCAGATGGACGTGGAAAAACAGATCCGCAGTTATGAGGCGGCGGTGGAACTCATCAAGGCGCGTCGCGGCAAGGACCGTCCGCCAGAGCCGGAGTATGAGGACTTTGCGAACATCGTGGACAGCCGGGCGGCGGTGGCCCGCGCGCTCCAGGAGGATTCAATCGCCCGCTTCGTCGTCATCGAGGGCGAGAATGGCACGGGCAAGGACGCGGTAAAAAACGCGCTGCTGGACAAGTGGAGCAAAATCATCGTGCCGGTGGAGGCGACTGAATTGTGGCGCGAGAGCATGAGCGTGCCGCTGGCGGACATCATCAATGCGCTCTCGATCCGGCGCCAGACGGAGAGCGGCGAGAAGTTCAAGATGCCGAATTTTCCGGCGGCGCGGCTGGAACTCATCATTGAGGAACTGAAGAACCGCAAGTTGGTGCTGCTGATAAACGAGGGTCATCACATGGGGCCGCGGTCGCTGAACCTGATCAAGACGCTGATCAACCAGACGCCGGTGGTGCCGGTGATGTTATGTATTCCCAAACTGTTGCAGCGGCTGGTGAGCAGCGCGTATGAGGAGGCGATACAACTCTTCGGCAACCGGCTGTGCGAGCGGGTGCGGCTGAATGCGCCGGCGGAGGATGAAATTCTGCTGATGTTCGAGCGGCGCGGGGTGCGGTTTGCGGACGTGCAGGAGGAGAACCTGGCGGCGCAGGCGCTGGCCCGGGAGAGCGCGCACTTCGGCAACTGGCGTTACATCGTGCAGGTGACGCGGGAGGCGCGCGAGATGGGCGCGGGAAAAGCCATGACGCTGAAAACTTTCACGGAGGCGCAGACGCGGGCGCGCAGCCGCCGGGTGAGCAACCAACAGATGAAAGCGTAAAACGTGATTCGTGATATGAAGCACATTTACGAAGACCTGTACGGCTGGCGCGTGATCATCCAACGCAGCGGGTTGCGCTATCACGTCTTCATCGCCAACCGTGGCGACCATGCCGCCGCCTTGCAACGTGCCGTCGTCGAGCGCGACCATTTTCTGGCAGTCCACAAAAAGGCCCGAAGCAACACTGGGATTTGCGGAATTAGCGAGACGGTGGAATGGAAACATAACCGGCCCCATGACTGTTTCTCAGTCACCTTCGGGGCCAGCCGGAAAAATTATCCCGTCCGATTCCATTATCGCGGCCTGGCGGACCGGTCGCGTGCGCTGCGCGCGGCGGTGGCGCACCGGGCGCGGCTGGCCGGCGAGGACGCGGTACAACTTTTAACCCAGGCATTGCCATGAGCGACCAGCTTCCCTTCAAGCGCCTGGAAGTGTGCGACGTGTTCACGCCGACGAAGATTGCGGTGTTCGAACGGCCGCATGAGGCGGATGAGATCGTGGTGATCAATATCGGGCGTGAGGAGTTTCATTGCGACGCCGGCACGCTGAAGGTGATCGGCGATGTGATGGTGGGGATGCCCCCACGGGCCAATGCGCCAGGAGGCGCGGGATCATGAGCGCCCCTCTCACCAAAGGCCAGAAGCGATACCTCTCGCAGTTATCGGCGCGGGCCTGCAACCGGCAGGCGGCGCTGGCGCGCGGGCGCGGCGAGGTGTTCGCGGAGGGCAAATATGCGGGCCTGGCGGTGAGCGCGGCGGAGGCGCAATACCGTCACGATGAGGTGGCGCGGGCGTGCGGCAAGGCGGGGCTGCGCTGTTGCAGCCAGGATGATTACAAGCTGGTCGAAGGCCATTTCCTGGAGTTGCTCGGGCACTCCGGCGCCGCGCTCAATGCCCAGGTGCGGGCGCTGACGGAAACGCGCCGGGTGATCGAATACAAAATAACCGAGGCGTGCCGGGAGTTCGGCTTTGCCTTGAGCTACGCCAATAAAATTTGCTGCTCGCAAAATCACGGCAACGGTCTGGACGCCGTGGATGAGAAACATCTGTGGCAGGTTTTTTACACGGTCCGCAATCGCGGCCTCGCCAGACGCCGCAAGAATTTGCACCCAATGCCGATGGCGGCATGAAGCCAAACACACAACATCGAACGCTGAAGGCTAAATACGAACCATGAATGCAACAGGAAAGAAAGCGCGGCGGGAGTCAGGGCTGACCCGACACGAATTGCACAAGGCCCATCACAGCCGGAAAAGCCCGGCCAAAATCAAACAGTTCGCCCAGTCCAAAAAGGAAATGAAGGGCGGCCGCGTATAAGGCTTCGCCTCACGCGACGAGGCCATCAACCATCACCCAAAAACGAATATGAGCAAATCCCGAATCAAAGTTAAATTGCCCACCATTGCCACGCGCGACGAGGCCGAGGCCGTCATGAACGAACTGGCTCTTACCGCCAACAATCTCCGCAAGATAATCGCCGGCCGCGACGCAGCGGTCCTGCGCGTCAACGAGTCTTACGCGAAGGATATTGCCGCCTGCGAGGAGTCTATCAGCGGCAAGACGGATGTGTTGCGCGCCTGGGCGGAGGCCAGCCCGGACCAATTCCCCAAGGGCCTCAAGAGCCTGGCCTTGGCCGCCGGCACGCTTGGATTCCGGACCGGCACGCCGAAGCTGGCGCTGCTCTCTCGCGCATGGAATTGGGAGAAGGTCCTGGCGCAGGCGCGGTCGCTGATCCCGGCGTTCATCCGCAGCATACCGGAACTGGACAAGGCAGCCATCCTCGCGCAGCGCGACGAGGGAATCCTCCAGTTCGCCATCAAGGCGTGCGGGATGAAGGTCGTCCAGGACGAATCTTTCTTCATCGAGCCAAAGCTCACCGACACCGACGCGCGGCAAACTGTCGAGGCGTGAACTATCCAACAACTCAACCAAACAAATCATGAAAATCGAAATCAAACACTGGTGGACCGGCGGCGTGCTCTTTGAGCACGACGCCGAAATAAATACTATCAAGCTGACAGTCGAAGCGGCTGTAAAAGCGCGAGCACGCCTCGACGGAGCACGCCTCGACGGAGCACGCCTCGACGGAGCACGCCTCGACGGAGCAAGCCTCGTCGGAGCACGCCTCGTCGGAGCACGCCTCGACGGAGCACGCCTCGACGGAGCAAGCCTCGTCGGAGCACGC